>VBAK01000164.1 GCA_005882275.1 Candidatus Segetimicrobium genomatis | reverse complement strand
GGATCCGCTTGGTGGCCGCGAGCGTGCGCAGGCCGTCCCGCACCTCGCCGACCAGCTTCGCCAGATCCACCGCCTCCGGGTGGAACTCTATCCGGCCCGCTTCCACCCGCGCCAGATCCAGCACGTCGTTGATGAGCTGCAGCAGGTGCCGCGAACTCGTCAGGATGTCCCCGAGGTACTCCTTGTGGGGGTCGGACACCGGCCCCACCTTGCCGCCGTGCATCAGCTCGGCGAAGCCGATGATCCCGTTGAGCGGCGTCCGCAGCTCGTGGGACATGTTCGCCAGGAACTCGCTCTTCAGCCGGTTGGCCTCCTGGACCCGGTGGTACTGCTCCACGAGCTCTTCGTTCTTCCGGCGCAGCTCCTCTTCCAGGGCCTTCTGGGCCGTGATGTCCTTGGAGACCAGCAGGTAGCCGATCGGATCGCCGGACACGCCCCGGCGCAGCGTGATGGCCACCTGCGCCGTGAACTGCTCGCCGCTCTTGCGCATCCGCTGGAACTCGCCTTCGAACTTCCCGGTCTCGAGCGCCTGGGCCAGGGCGGCCTCGACCCTGCCGGACTCGACGTCTTCCCCGGTGTGCAGGATGCGGGAGTTCTGCTTCCCGATCATCTCCTCGGCGGCGTAGCCGTAGTTCCGCCGCGCGCCTTCGTTCCAGGCCAGGACGCTGCCCTCGAGGTCCATGGCGATGATCGAGTACTCGGTGGAGGACTCCAAGATATTGTTCAGGAACGCCGTCGTCTCGCTCCGCTCCCGATACTGCTGGGTGATCTGCTCCTCCAGCCGCTTCTGCTCGGTGATGTCGCGCGCCGCGGCGAACACGCCGCGCAGCCGGCCGTCCGCGCCCTTGAACGTCGTGGCGTTGTACGACACCACCGTCTCCGCGCCGTCCCTGGCGCGGATCGTCAGCTCGTAGTTGGTCACCTGGTCTTCCGCCAGCACCCGCCGGATGCCGTCCTCCGCCCGCCGCGGGTCGGTGAAGTAGTCCTTGAAGGGCGTCCCGATCAGCTCGTCCCGCGCCCGCCCCGTGATCTCGCACATCCGCCGGTTCACGTCCGTGATCAGCCCCAGGGCGTCGGTCGTCATCAGCGCGTCAATGCCGGACTCGACCAGGCCGCGCGTGTAGGTCTGCTGCTCCCGCAGCTCCTGCTCGATCTGCTTTTGCTGGGTGATGTCCCGGGCCGCGGCGAGGATCCCCTGCACGGCGCCGGTCGCGTCGGCGAACACGGCGGCGTTGAAGGACACCGCGACCTTGCGCCCCGCCTTGGACCGCACCACCAGCTCGTAGTTCGTCACCACGCCCTCGTCGAAGGTCGTGCGGACGCCGGCGCGGGCCCGCTCCGAGTCGGTGAAGTACTGCGCGAACGGGCTGCCGATCAGCTGCTTGCGGTTGTAGCCGGTCAGCTTCGCCGTCTGCTCGTTCACGTCGGTGATCACGCCGTTGGGGTCCACGGTCATCAGCGCGTCCACCGAGGCTTCGATCAGGCCCCGGCTGTAGTTCTGCTGGTCGCGCAGCTGCTCTTGCAGGCGCTTCTGGGCGGTGATGTCGCGGGCCGCCGCCAGGATGCCGGCCACGCGGCCCGCCGTGTCGCGGAAGGTGCCCGCGTTGAAGGACACCACGGTGCGCTTCCCGGTCTTGGACTTGAGGACCAGCTCGTAGTTGGTCACCGAGCCTTCGGCGAGCGTCTGCCGGACGCCGGCCGCGGCCCGCTCGGGCTCGGTGAAGTAGTCCTTGAAGGGGCTGCCGATCAGCTCCTCCCGGCCGTAGCCGGTGGAGCGGATCATCTGCTCGTTGACGTCCGTGATGGTCAGGTCCGGGTCGACCGTCACCAGGGCATCCACGGAGGATTCGATCAGGCCCCGGTTGTAGTGCTGGGATTCGCGGAGCTGCTCCTCCAGCCGCCGCTGTTCGGTGACGTCGCGCGCCACGGCGAAGACCCCGCGCACGTTCCCGGCGGCGTCCTTGAAGACCGAGGCGTTCAGCGAGACGAGGATCTCCCGGCGGTGCCGGGAGCGGAGCGTAAGCTCGTAGTTGGTGGCGTACCCTTCGCTCAGCGTCTTCCGCACGCCGGCGGCGGCCCGGTCGGGCTCCGTGAAGTAGTCCTGGAACGCGCTGCCGATGAGCTGGTCCCGGGCGTAGCCGGAGAGCTTGACCATCTGCTCGTTCACGTCGGTGATGGTCAGGTCGGCGTCCACCGTGAGCATGCCGTCCACCGAGGACTCGATCAGGCCGCGGCTGTGCGCCTGCTGCTCCCGGAGCTGCTCCTCCAGGCCCTTCTGGGCGGTGATGTCGCGGGCCGCGGCGAACACGCCGCGCAGCCGGCCGTCCGCGCCCTTGAACGTCGTGGCGTTGTACGACACCACCGTCTCCGCGCCGTCCTTGGACCGGATCGTCAGCTCGTAGTTGGTCACCTGGCCTTCCGCCAGCACCCGCCGGATGCCGTCCTCCGCCCGCTGCGGGTCGGTGAAGTAGTCCTTGAAGGGCGTCCCGATCAGCTCGTCCCGCGCCCGCCCCGTGATCTCGCACATCCGCCGGTTCACGTCCGTGATCAGCCCCAGGGGGTCGGTCGTCATCAAGGCGTCGATGCCGGACTCGACCAGGCCGCGGGTGTAGGTCTGCTGCTCCCGCAGTTCCCGCTCGATCTGCTTCTGCTGGGTGATGTCGCGGGCCGCGGCAAGGATCCCGGCCACCCACCCGGTGGTGTCCTTGAACACGGAGGCGTTGAACGACACGACGGTCTCGGTGCCGCCCTTGGACCGCACCACCAGCTCGTAGTTCGTCACCACGCCCTCGTCGAAGGTCGTGCGGACGCCGGCGCGGGCCCGCTCCGGGTCGGTGAAGTACTGGGCGAACGGGCTGCCGATCAGCTGCTTGCGGTTGTAGCCGGTCAGCTTCGCCGTCTGCTCGTTCACGTCGGTGATCACGCCGTTGGGGTCCACGGTCATCAGCGCGTCCGCCGAGGCTTCGATCAGGCCCCGGCTGTAGTTCTGCTGCTCCCGCAGCTGCAGCTCCAGGCGCCGCTGGTCGGTGACGTCCCGGGCCACGGCGAAGACCCCGCGCACGTTCCCTTCGGGATCCTTGAAGATCGACGCGTTGAACGAGACCAGGACCTCGCGGCCGCCGGGCGTCTTCAGGGTGAGCTCGTAGTTGGTGACGTAGCCTTCGTTGAGGGTCTTCTTGACCCCCGCGGCGGCGCGGTCGGGCTCGGTGAAATAGGCGTCGAATCGGCTGCCGATCAGCCGCTCCTTCGGCGCCTCCGTCAGCCGGACCATCTGCTCGTTCACGTCGGTGATGGCCAGGTCCTGATCGACCGTCACCATCGGGTCGACGGAGGACTCGATGAGGCCGCGGGTGTAGTTCTGGGCCTGCCGCAGCTCCCGCTCCAGCCGCTCCTGCTCCGTGATGTCGCGCGCCGCGGCGAAGATGCCCTGCACCTTGCCCCCGGTCTCCTTGTACACCGAGGCGTTGAACGACACCGGGGTCTCCTTGGCGGTGCGGGACCGCAGGACCAGCACGTAGTGGGTGACGAAGCCCTCGGCCAGGGTCCGCTGGATGCCCGCGGCGGCGGCCTCCGGATCGGTGAAGTGGTCCGGGAAGGGGCTGCCGATCAATTCCTCGCGGCTGTAGCCGGTCATCTGCACGGTCTGCTCGTTCACGTCGGTGATCCGGAACTCCGGGTCCACGGTCATCAGGGCGTCGACCGACGCCTCGATGAGGCCGCGCGTGTAGTTCTGGGTCTGGCGGAGCGCCTCTTCCAGCAGCTTCTGATCCGTGATGTCGCGCGCCGCGGCGAACACGCCGCGCAGCCGGCCCTCCGCGCCTTTGAACGTGGTGGCGTTGTAGGACACCACCGTCTCCTTGCCGGTGCGCGACCGCATCGTCAGCTCGTAGTTGGTCACGCGGTCTTCGGCCAGCACCCGCCGGATGCCGTCCTCCGCGCGCTGCGGGTCGGTGAAATACCGCTTGAAGGGCGTGCCGATCAGCTCCTCGCGGCTGTAGCCCGTCATCGCGCACATCTGCCGGTTCACGTCGGTGATCAACCCGAGGGGATCGGTGGTCATGAGGGCGTCGATGTTCGACTCGACCAGGCCGCGGTTGTACTCCTGCGACTCCCGCAGTTCCCGCTCGATCTGCTCGGACCGCGTCACGTCCCGCGAGATCATCGTGAAGCCGATGGGGGCGCCCTGCGGGTCCCGCCGCAGGGTCAGGGTGACGTGGGCGGTGAACTGCGCGCCGGTCTTCCGAGCGCGCCTCAGCTCGCCTTCCCATTTGCCGGTCCGCACGGCCTCTTCCAGGATGGCCTTGGCCCGTCCGGATTTGACGTCATCGGGGTGGTGCAGGAGCGCGCCGGTGGCCTTCCCCACCACGTCCGCCGCTTCGTACCCGTAGATCCGCCGGGCGCCGGCGTTCCACGCCAGGATCGTTCCGGCGAGGTCCATCGCGACGATCGAATATTCGGAGGAGCTCTCTAAGATGGAGTTGAGGAACGCGACCTGCTGGTCGATCCCCATCTCCTTCAGGCCGCGCTGTCCGTTACCGCCGCGCGCGGGCTCGTTCATCTCGACCGCCTCTCGGATCGTGACCTGGGTTGGTGGAGGCCGTGGCGGCGCCACAGGGGCACACCGCTGCCACATCGACGCGGGAACGCCGGGCCGAGGGATGGTTCCAGGGTCGACCGCCGGATTCGCGGACCGAATTGGATCAGGCGCAAGGCCGCCCCTTGAGTGCCGACATGATGCGGTACTAAGGGGTGATGCCCCCATTCCCACCCTTTGAGACACACGGGAGGCACAAGAAACTTCCATCAATATTCCCCCCCCCGGTCGGGGCCGGCAGGGCTCGATCGCGAAGGGGACCGCTTACCGCGGCGGCGTGCGCTCGGGAGCCTCGGACCCGGGCGCGCCGAGGAAGAGGAGTTCGAAATCGGGGCGCGCGAGGAGTTCGCCGGGCCGGCCTTCGAGCCTGACGGCGCCGGACACCATCACGACCGCCCAGTCGGCCACCTGCATCGCCGCCCTGGCCCGCTGTTCGACCAGCAGGACCGCCTTGCCCAGGTCGGCCAGCCGCCGGATGTGGTCCGCCAGCAGCGGCCCGGCCAGCCTGGGAGAGAGATTCGCGGTCGGCTCGTCCAGGAGCAGCGCGCGCGGGTCCAGCATCAGGACGCGGCCGATGGCGAGCATCTTGCGTTCCCCGCCGCTGAGCTTCTCGGCGCGCCGCTCGAGCAGGCCGCCCAGCATCGGGAACACCGCGCAGACCGCCTCGATGCGCCCGGGGATGGCGGAGCGCGGGAGGAGGTAGCCGCCCATCTCCAGATTTTCGGCCACGGTGAGCGGCTCGAAGATATCGCCGACCTGCGGGACGTATCCCACGCCGCGCCCGGCCAGCGCTTCGGGGGCGAGGTTCGTGACGTCGTCTCCCCCGAGCCGCACGCTCCCGCGCGTGACGCGCAGGATCCCGACGAGCGCCTTGAGCAGCGTGCTCTTCCCGGCGCCGTTCGGCCCGATCACCGCGACGATCTCGCCCGCGCCGGCGGTCAACGTCACATCGCGGACCACGGGGGCGCCGCCGTACCCGGCCGTGACGCCGCCGGCCGCCAGGAACGGCGCGGCGCGCGGGCGCCCGTCAGCCGGCGAGATAGGCATCGACAATTTCGCGCTGCCGGCGCAGGACCGTCATCGAGCCGCGGCCGATCACCTGCCCCTGGGCCATCACGATCACGGGATCGCAGAGGCGGTCGACCATCGACAGTTCGTGCTCGACCATCAGGATGGCCAGGCCCTCATCGCGCAGGCGCTCCAGGCAGGCGGCGATCTCCTCGACCAGGGAGGGGTGCACCCCGGCCATCGGCTCGTCCAGCAGGAGCACCCGCGGCCCCAGCATCAGCGCGCGCATGATCTCCACGAGGCGCTTCTGGCCGCCGCTGAGCGTGCCCGCGTACTCCGACTCCTGGGCGCTCATGCCGAAACGGGCCAGGAGGGCGCGGGCCCGGAGCACCGCCGGGCGCTCATCCGCCCACCAGTAGGCCTTCCCCCGCAGGGCGCCGGCCAGAGAGTCTCCGCGGTGCCGGGGCACGGCGACCAGCAGGTTCTCGAGCACCGTGAGCTGCGCGAACTCGGAGGAGAGCTGAAAGGTGCGCACGAGACCCCACTGCGCCCGCCGGTACGCGGGCAGGCGGGTGACGTCTGCGCCGCCCAGCAGGATCCGCCCGGCCGAGGCGGGCAGGGTGCCCGCGAGCACGGCGAGCAGGGTCGATTTGCCGGCCCCGTTCGGCCCGATCAGGCCCGTGATGCGCCCCGGGACGACCTCGAGGGAGACGCCGTCGACGGCCCGCAATCCCTCGAACCGCCGCTTCACTCCCTCGGCCGCGAGCAGCGGCCGGGAGCGATCGGAAGGGGGCAACATCTGCCTGCTGTTGGATTCACTCTGGTTTGGAGTCCCCGCGGGGGGCGGGTCCGCGAACACCCGCCGCCGCTCCGGAAGGGTGCCGCGCGGGCGGAACCACAGAAACCCGATGATCAACAGCCCGATGGCCACCCACTGCAACGCCGGGATCAGCCCGGGCGGGCCGACCTGCGGGATGAACCGCGTCACTTCCTCGAAGCCGACCGGGACGAGGAGGGCGCCCAGCAGCGCGCCCAGGTTGTTCCCGCGGCCGCCGACGATCAGGGCGGCGAAGAGAACGATCGTCTCCGGGTAGAGCCAGGTCGCCGGCGCCCAGACGCCGATGAAGCCGACGAGGACGGCGCCGCTCAGGCCGGCGATCACGCCTCCGGCGATGAACATAACCATCTTGAGCATGACCAAATTTTTGCCGAGCGCCGCCGCGGCGGGCTCGCGTTCCCGCATCGCCCGCAGCGTTCTCCCAAAGGGCGACTCCACGATCCGGGTCGCGGCGGCGAGGACGACGCCGCACCCGAGCGCCGTCAGGCCGACGTAGAGCCACTGGTACCCGGCGGAGTTGGCGTTGACCAGATCCCCGAGCGGGGGCGGGACGAGCGACAGCCCCGCGGCGCCGTTCAAAAAGGGCCTGACGTTGGTGATCATCGTGTTGGCGATCACCGAGATGACCAGCAGCGCGATGGCCTGGTAGTCGCTGCGCAGCCGCCGCAGCACGACCAGGCCGATGGGCACGGCCAGCAGCCCGCCGGCGGCGGCGCCCCCCAGCCACGGCAGCGGGAAGGGCAGCCGGAGCCCGAGGACGTACTGCTGGAAACCCCCGTTGGCCGCCTCCGGGGGCATGGACAGCACCGCCGCCGCGTACGCCCCGGCGGCCTGGAACAGGATAAACCCGAAGTTGACCAGCCCCGCCACGCCGAACTGCAGATTGAGGGCGATGCACGCCATGATGTCCACCCCCGCGTAGACCAGCACGGTGGTGAGATAGTACATCACGCCGCTGCTCATCCGGGCGCCTCCAGCGCGCCGGTCTTCGAGAGCAGGCCCTGGGGCCGCAGGATCATGACCAGGACCAGGATCGCGAAGGCCACCGCCTGCTTGTACTCCGGAGACAGGACGGCGGCGCTGAGCTCCGTCGTCTCCCCGATCAGCACGGCCCCCAGCATCGCCCCGTACGGCTGGCCGGCGCCGCCCAGCACGACCGCCGCCAGCACAACGATCAGGTACTCGGACCCGTTGCCGACCCCAAACGAGCCGGAGTCCATCGCCGCCACCGTTCCGGCGAGGCCGCACAGCGCCCCCGTGATGACCCAGACGGCATCGATGATCCGCCCGGTGGCGATCCCGCAGGCGCGGGCGAGCGTCGGGTTGGCGGCCGTCGCGCGCATCGCCTTGCCGATGCGGGTGAACGTGAGCAGGGCATGGATGGCCGCCATCGCCGCCAGGGCGATGGTGATGATCGCCACCTGCGCCGACGTCAGGACCAGGCCCCCCGCGCCCACCGTCGCGCCGCTCGACATCGTGTAGGAGACATTCTCGGGGCCGACGATCGCCAGGAGCACGTTGCTCAGCATCAGCGCGGCGGCGAGCGCGACGATCACCATGCCGATGTGGGAGGTCCCGCGGCGCTGGAACGGGGCGTAGAGCAGCCGGTTCATGGCCAGCGACAGCGCCGCCCCGGAGACGGCGCCGGCCGCCAGCCCGATCCAGATGTTGACCCCGGCCTGATTGAGCCCGTAGACGACGAACGCGGAGGTGATCATGACCACGCCGTAGGCGAGGTTGATCATGTTCGTGATGCCGAACTGCATGGTGAAGCCGACGGCGGCGATCGCGATCACGGACGCCGACACCAGGCCGAATCCAAACGCGGCCGCGTAGATGCTCATCGACCGGCTCCGCGGGAAGACGCCCGCCGCGCCCGGGGTCCGGGCGAGGCGCCCCGGCGGGGACCGTCGATCCGGCGGCGGGCCGCGCCGGCCCCCGGCGTTACCGGCCCGGCCCTCCCCCGGTCACTCGGAACTGAGCTGGGCGATCTGCGCTTCCGTGAGGCTGCCCACCACCTCGCTGTCGCCCGTTTTCGTGAAGCGCACGACGATAAACCCGTTGTTGGAGTTGTGATATTGGTCGAAGCGCGTGGGGCCGCCCGCCCCCGTGTAGCGGATCGCGGCGCCCTTCGCCAGGGCCTCCGCGCCCTGCTTGAACGTGGACACCACCTGCGCGCCGGGCGTGCCGTTGCCAATCTTCACGATCCATGGCTGGGCCATCGCGCGGTCCGTGCTCTTCGCGGCGACCATGGCCAGCGCCGTCATGACGATGCCGTCGTAGAGGTGGATCGTGGACGCGCGCTTCGTGTACCGCGGGGCGCCGGCAAACTCGGAGGCGGACGCCAGGAGGTTCGTCTTGAACTCGTCGTAGCCGGGCCCGCTGAACGTCGCCGGGGTGTCGAGGGCGGTGAAGTTGTTGATCAGATCGTCCACGCCGAGGGCGGCGGCCACGGCCTTGAACCAGACGGGATCGACGGTCGCGGACGAGCCGATGATCGGGATGACGCCGTGATGGAGCTGCTTGACCTCGGACAGATACGTGGCGTCGGCCGGGCCGAGCGCCTCGGTGAGGATGACGTCCGGGCGGGCGGCGAGCAGTTTCGTGACCTCGGTGCGATACGAGGATTGATTGAGGGCGATCGCCTGATTGATGACCACCTGCGCCCCCATCTTCTTGATCGACCGGATGGCGGGGGCGACGAAGGTCTGGGAGCCGATGTCGTTGCCGAAGACGAGCGCGATGCGCTTGTAGTGGTGGAGGATGGTGGCGATGCCCACCATGGCGTAGGCGTCGTACTCATCGGGCGGCACCAGCCGGTAGAAGTACTGGAAGGCGGAGCGATTGAACTCCGACTGGCCGGTCTGGCAGAACGCGGGCACGTGGTTCTGCTCGAGGATCGGCATGACGCTGGAGGCCTCGTCCGACGTGCAGCCGATGACCATCATGAGATCCGGGGTGCTGGCGACCATCTGCCGGGCGGCCGGCACGGCGTCGGCGGGCTCCCCGCGGGTGTCGAACTGCCTGCAGGTCACCTGGCGCCCGAGAATGCCGCCCGCGGCGTTGATGGAGCGGCTGGCCGGCAGGCACGCCGCAAAGTACGCCGGCCCCAGCTGCGCGTCCGCGCCGGTGAACGGCGCCACGATCCCCACCACCAGGGGCGCCGCGGCGCCCGCCGTCGAGGCCGCGGGGCCGGACGGGATCCCGGCGAGAAGGACGAACACCACGGAGAACGAGAGCACGCAGACGGACGCCGGTCGCGCCGCCGCGCGAAACCTGGTCACGCTGACTCACCCCCCCTGTGCGAAGTGCACCTCATTGGTCTGCGCGGCCTTCGACCACAGGCGGTGATTGTCCTTGGGTCGTCGCCCGCCGCCGGTCCCCCGAGAGCGGGAGGCTCCACCGCGGACGTCGAAGAGCGCGGCATGCCATCTCGCTCCGAGGACCTGCGGCCGTGGCGGGTCGAGACGGCCGGAGGGATGCTGATCGAGTGGGACCTGGGCATCCGGATGGACGACGGCCTGGTCCTGCGCGCCGATGTCTTCCGGCCGGCGGCGGCGGGCCGCTGCCCGGTGATCCTGTCCTACGGGCCCTACGCGAAAGGCCTGCCGTTCCAGCAGGGCTATCCCGACCAATGGCGGCGCCTCACCGAAGCGCATCCGGAGGTTGTGCGGGGATCGAGCGGCCGCTACCAGAACTGGGAGGTCGTCGACCCCGAGAAATGGGTGCCGGACGGGTACGCCTGCGTCCGCGTCGACTCGCGCGGCGCGGGCCGCTCCCCCGGATTCCTGGACCCGTTCTGCCCGCGCGAGACCCGCGACTTCTACCTGTGCATCGAGTGGGCCGGCGCTCAGGCCTGGAGCAACGGCAAAGTCGGCCTGCTCGGGATTTCCTATTATGCCATCAATCAATGGCACGTCGCCTCCCTGCGGCCTCCCCATCTGGCCGCGATCTGCCCCTGGGAGGGCGCGGCGGACTGGTATCGGGACATGTCGCGCCACGGCGGGATCGTGTGCGTCTTTTGGGACAACTGGATGCGAAAGCAGGTGATCACGGTGCAGCACGGCGTCGGCGACCGCGGCCCCGCGAACCCCAATACCGGGCAGCCGGCGGCGGGACCCGAGACGCTGCCCGAAGCGGAACTGGCGGCGAACCGAGCCGACCTGCGCCGGGCGATCGTGTCCCATCCCCTCGACGGGGAGTATCACCGCGAGCGATCGCCGGTCTGGTCCCGCATCACGGTCCCGCTGCTGTCCGCGGCGAACTGGGGCGGGCAGGGCCTGCATCCCCGGGGAAACTTCGAAGGTTTCATGCGCGCGGCGTCCCCCGAGAAATGGCTCGAAGTGCACGGGCTCGAGCACTGGACCGAGTTCTACACGGACTACGGCCTGGGGCTGCAGAAACGGTTCTTCGACCACTACCTGAAGGGGGCCGACAACGGATGGGAGCGCCAGCCGCGGGTGCTCTTACAGATCCGCCACGTCGACCGGTTCGTGCCGCGCGCGGAGGAGGCCTGGCCGATCCCGCGCACGCGGTGGACGCGGTTCTACCTGGACGCGGCCGCGGGGACGCTGGCGCCGCAGCCGGCCGCCCGCGCCGGAGCGGTGGAGTTTGACGCGCTGGGCGATGGGGTCACCCTGTCGACGCCGCCGCTGGCGGAGGACACCGAGGTCACCGGTCCCGCGGCGGCCAAGCTGTTTGTCTCGTCGAGCACCACCGACGCCGATCTCTTCGCCGTGCTCCGCGCCTTCGACCCCGGCGGCCGCGAAGTCGACTTTCAGGGCGCCCTCGACCCCCACACCCCGATCGGCCAGGGCTGGCTCCGCGCCTCTCACCGGCGGCGCGATCCCCAACTCTCCACCGAGTGGCGCCCGTACCACAGCCACGATCAGGCCGAGCCGCTGGCGCCGGACGTCGTCTACGAGCTCGACGTCGAGATCTGGCCGACGAGTCTCGTGGTGCCGGCCGGCCATCGCATCGCCCTGACGATCCTGGGCAAAGACTTCGAACGATCGGAGGGGGGCCTGCGGATGACCACGTTTGCGAATCCGATGCGGGGCTCCGGGCCGTTCCTCCACAACGATCCTGAGGACCGTCCTCCGGAGGTCTTTGCGGGGCGGACCACCGTCCACACAGGCGGCGCCCGCGCGTCCTACCTGCTCCTGCCGGTCATCCCCGCCTAGGGCCGGCGCGGGGGTGCCCGCCCTACCTGTTCTTCCCCGGCCGCCTTCCCACGGGCTCCGCGGTCGAAAACGCCTTCGCGATCATTTCACACGCCGTCCTGGCGATGGTGCTGAGCCTGTGCACTTCCGCCTTGAGCTTGGAGTTCTCTTCCGTCAAGGCGACGAGCCGGGCCTCCAGATCCTTAGCCCGCATTCCCCCGGTCTCTATTTCATAGTCTCCGCCCGGCAGAGACTCGCTCAGCGCTCTTTTCATAAGCCTTCCCCCTTTTTTCGGCCGTCCAAAGACCCCATGAATTTGAGCCCTGACCCGGGCGTCCTGAGTAGGGGGACGCACAGTTCCAGGCTGTTTGTCCGCCGTGTTTATGCTGCTTGGTTGCCCTGCTTCACCCTCGACCGCGTACGCCTCGTGTGAAGCGTACTTCTCCATGAGATTACAGGTCAATGAGCAACATATTTTCGGTCAACTGACGTACGTATCTCTCATCAAGTTCCTGCGCCCGCCGGGCATGCCACCCATAGCGAACATACATTCGGCATTGCCGGGGGGTCCTCCTCCTTTTTCCTAACAATATATAACGCGCCGCGGCAGGCCGCGGGCACCACCGCAAGGCGTGCCTACGGCGCCGCGCAAAAGTCGGGGCCGTCTGGCTCCTCGTGCGGGCATCCATGGCCGGGACCGACAGGCGCGTGCGGGGGAGCGGTGAGTGCGGAGTGACGAGGTGAGCGCGGAGTTACGTGTGCGGGCCTCCGGCAACGCCTTCATGGGATTCACCCACAGCCGCCGTTCCGCCGGCGTGAGCATTGTCCACCGGCGTGTGCGGGACGATCTGGAACAGATCGTCGAAGGCGGCGCCAAACGTGTCGAGCAGGCGTTCGCGCAATTCGGGTCTGGGCCGTTTTCGACCGGCCAGCAGGTCGGAGAGGTGCCCCCGGCTGATTCCCGCGCGCGCGGCCAGCTCGGACTTGGTCCAGTTCAGCCGCGCCAGACGCGTTTCGACGGCGGCCCGCCGCAGCAGCACCCGGATGCCATTCCCGTCGTGCGCGCCGTCCGGGGGCGGCGGCGCAAACGACACACGGGCGGCATGACGCGGGAGAAGCCGATGCAGGAGGTTTCGTCCGAGCATAGGGACGTCACTCCATCGCGCGGCGTGAGTGCTTAAGTATTGTAGACATTATCACCCCGTCACATCGAAGTCAAATATTTGTCAACCATCTGGACGTTCCTGTCAACTTTCCCCCCGGCGCCGCGCGTCTAAAACGCCGGACATCTGCGCACATACAGCGATGGAAGACGACCCGATGTAGAGGCGACGACAAGAGGTGCGCGGATGACGAAGACAATCGCAGTCCTGGCGGCAGCCCTGCTGATTCTGGTGTCCGCGGTCTCGCAGGCGAACGCATCCCGACAGTGGCCGGCACCGACGGTCGAGCGGAGCACGGGCGGCGCCCCCACGCACCTGGTGGCGGACGGCGACGTCAACGGCGCCGGCGGCTGACGGGTCCGGACTCAGACCGGTCGGGCACGCCCGGCGCCGGTAGAGGGTTTTTCCCCCACGGCTCGTAAGTATCAAACGAGCTGTTGACTGTGGCTGTTGTGGGGGGGGCCCCGTGGCGTCACTCGGTAAACTCATTCGGGCCAGGCGGAAAGAGCTTCGCCTGACGCAGCAGCAGCTCGCCGGCAAGGAGATTACCAAAGGCTTCATCAGCCTGATCGAGAGCGATCGAGGCACGCCGTCGGTCGACACCCTGGTCCTGCTCGCGGAACGCCTGCACAAACCCGTCAGCTACTTCCTCGAGCGCGGCAACCCCTTGAGCCTGAAAGCCGCCCAGGCGACGCTGTCGGTGGGATGGGTGGCGGTCAAGCAGGGCAAGTACACGGAAGCGGCCGAATCCTTTCAAGAAGCGCTCACCCTCGCCACGCGGCGCCACGACCAGGCCATCGAAGCGGAGGGGCACATCGGTCTGGCCTTCGCGCTGGCCAGCCTCCGGCAGTTCGACCTCGCCCGGCGGCACGTCGACCGCGGGACGCGCCTGGCCGAGGCCGCGAGGGCGGAGCAGCATCTGGTGCGCGCGAGCCACGTGCTCGGCGTCATCGCGTACTATGAGCGCAACTTCCGCGAGGCGCGCCGGCATTTCCTCGACGGGTTCCGCCGCTTCCAGGAGGTCGACCATCCCGATAAAGGGCTGGGGGGCATTCTGCTCTACAACCTCGGGAACACGTACATGGAGCTCGGTGACCATGCCGAGGCGGCCCGCTGGTACCAGCAGGCCCTGACATCGCTCGAACCGACGGGGGATCTCCACAGGCTCGGCCTGGTGTACCTGCAGCTCGGCGTGACCAACCGGGAGCGGGGCGACTATGATACGGCCCTCTCCAACCTGGCACAGGCCGAGAACCTCTTCGGGGTGCTCCAGGCCACCCGCCTCCGAGGCTGGGCCCATACGAGCATCGGCATCACCTTGCTGGCGCGTGGAGAAGTCGATCAGGCGATTACCCACCTCGAGGAGAGCCTGCGCGTCGGGGAGCGGACCGGCGACGATGCCGGCCGCGAACGCTCACTCACCGAACTGGGCCGCGCGCTCACCGCCAAGCGCGCATTCCCCGAAGCCGAACAGGCGCTGGCGGAAGCCGAGAGACTCGCCGGGAAATTCCAGGATGTCACCGAGAGCGCCCGCATCCAGCTGGCCAGGGCGCGGCTCCGCGCGGCGATGGGCCAGGTCGCAGACGCGGTGCGCTGCTACAAGCTGGCGATCGCCGCGTTTGAGTCGCTCGGGATGCGTGCCGACGTCGGACGCGCCTGTGACGCGCTCGGCGAGCTGCTGCTGCAGCACCGGCGGCCCTCAGCGGCGGCGCCCTACCTCGCGCGAGCGCTCCAGGAGCTGCGGGCGAACCAGACGCCCTGAGGCCGGCCCGCAAGAACCCCCTCCCCCGGAACACACTGCTCCCCAGGAGCCAGAAACCCGCAGCGAACATCCTTTTGATGGAAGGAGTCCGTAACGGCAGCCCAGAAGCGGCCCTGGTGGTCAGACCATAAGATACCCTGACTGCTGAGCCAAATGCGCGCTACGAAGGAGCACGGAGGGGGGCTCCCCGTAGATGCCGATCCTGCCGGTCAAGACCACCAAGCTGTATTCGCTCATCGTGGACCAGCTCAAGCAGCTGATCCAGAGGGGCGAGTACCACCCCGGTGACCGGCTGCCCCCCGAGCGCGAGCTGGCGCAGCGTCTCCACGTCAGCCGCGCTCCGGTGCGGGAAGCCCTGGTGGCCCTCGAGCTCCTCGACGTCGTCGAAGGGCGGATCGGAGAAGGCTGGTTCGTCAAGCGCCCGCCGGATGCGGCGCTCGACGTGACGGCCGTCCAGGGGCGGCCCCCGTCCGACATCCTGCAGACCCGGCTGCTCATCGAGTGCCCGGTGATCGAACAGGTGGCCCTGCAGCGCGATGCGGCCGAGCTCTCGATGCTCGAGGACACCGTTCGCGCGTTCAACACCGAGGTAGACGCCGGACAGTTCCACGGCGACGCGGACCGCCTGTTCCATGTGGGCCTCGCGAGGGTGACCCGGAACGCGGTGCTCACCGATCTTGTCGCCTACCTGTGGGACCTGCAGAACGAGCATTTTTACCGCCTCGTCGAGGGCTTGTCCGGCAACGAGCGCAGCCGGGTCGGACGGTACGTGCAGGAGCACCGCAACATGGTGGCGGCGATCGCCAGGCGCGATGCGCCGGGCGCGCGCGAGCAGATGCGGCGCCACCTCGAGGGCGTCTCCCGTGATCTCCTGGACTCCTGACGGCCCCGGACGATGACCCCCCATCCGGCGGCGACGGGTATGCGCGGCGACCTCACGGAGTCCGCGGTCCGCCGCCCGCAGGTGGCCTCCCGCCGGCCGCGGCACCCGCGCCCGGGGGGGGAGTCGGCGGCCGCCTGGGGCATGCTGGCGCCGACGCTCCTCCTGCTGGGGCTGCTCGCCGTCTACCCGCTGCTCTACGCGCTCTACCTGAGCATGACGACGGCGCAGGTGGGCGCCCCGGGTCGATTCGTCGGCCTCGAGAATTTTCTGCGCCTCCCGCACACCGCGATCTTCGCCCTGACCCTGTGGAACACGGTCCTCTACACCGTGTCCGCGGTCGCGGTCAAGCTCGCGCTCGGCCTCGTGCTCGCGTTCGTCCTCGCCCAGCGGGCGCCCGGAATGAAATGGATCCGCGGCGCCGTGCTCGTGCCCTGGGTGGCCCCGATCTCGCTCAGCGTCCTCGCCTGGACGTGGATGTTCGACTCCACGTTCAGCGTGTTCAACTGGGCGCTCATGCACCTCCACCTGATCTCGGGGCCGATCGGCTGGCTGGGGACCCCGCGGCTGGCCCGGTTCGCGGTCGTCCTGGTCAACGTGTGGTCCGGGCTCCCGTTTTTCGGGATCACGTTCCTGGCCGGCCTCGTGACGATTCCGCAGGAGTTGTACGAGGCGGCGACCGTCGACGGGGTTGGGGCCCTCGGGCGGGTCCGGCGGATCACGCTGCCGCTCCTTCGCCCGGTCATTGCGACGGTGGTGCTGTTCTCCGTCGTCATGACCAGCAGCGACTTTGCCACGATCTTCGTGCTCACGCACGGCGGCCCCATGAACACCACGCAGGTCCTCTCCACCCTCGCGTTCAGGCTCGGGCTCGCCACCGGCGACCTCGGCAACGGAGCCGCCATCTCCCTGTACCTCTTCCCGGCGCTCCTGCTGGCGACGACCGTGCAGGCGCGCCTGATGCGGAGGACCTGGCAGTGGTGAGGTCCCCGGCCCGGCGCGCGCTCACGGCCTACCTGACGGCGGCCCCGTTCGTCGTGTTTGCGCTGTTCCCGTTCGCCTGGATGCTGGTCACGTCGCTCAAGAAGAACAACGAGCTGTACGACCTTTCGCAGAACCCGTTCCTGATCCGGGCCGGGATCACGTGGGAGCACTACCAGTATCTGTTCGCCCAGAGCGCCTTTCCGCTCTGGCTGCGGAACTCCATCATCGTCGCCGTGGTCTCCACGGGCGCGTCGGTGGTGCTGGCCCTGCTGGCGGCCTACGCGCTGGCCCGCCTGCGCTTCCGCTATGCGGAGGGCGTGTCGACCTTCGTGTTCGTCATCTATCTGCTGCCGACCACGCTGCTGTTCCTTCCCCTGGCGCGCCTCGTCTCTGAGCTGCACATCGCCAATACGCTGTGGTCGCTGATCGTGACCTACCCCGCGTTCATGACCCCCTTCATCACCTGGATGCTGACGGCGTACCTCAACAGCATCCCCCGGGACCTGGAGGAGAGCGCGCTGGTCGACGGCTGCACCCGCCTCGCCGCGCTGCGGCGCATCGTGCTTCCGCTGGCGCGCCCGGGCATCATCACCGCGACGCTGTTCGGCTTCACGCTCGCCTGGGGCGAGTTCATCTACGCCCTGACCTTCATCTCCACGACCACCCTCAAGACCGTCACCGCCGGGGTGGTCGTCGACCTGATCCGCGGCGACGTCTTCTACTGGGGCTCCTTGATGGCCGGGGCCCTCGTCGCGTCGCTGCCGGTGGTGATCCTGTTCTCGCTGTTCCTCGACCACTATGTGTCCGGGCTGACCGCGGGCGCGGTCAAAGGCTAGGGGGGGTGAGAGGTCGCGACCAGGCGCCGCGAGGGATCGACCGATGAAGACATGCACCCGTCTGTGCAGCGCGAGTCAAAGGAGGATGTCCATGAGGATGACGCGTCGGAAGTTCATCACGGCGGCCGGGGGCGCCGGCGTTGCGGCGACCACCGGTCTGCTCCGCCTGCCCGGCGCCGCCACCGCGGCGCCGGCCACAATCCGCCTGCTCTCCCACAGCTCGTACAATGAGAACAGCGACAAGGCGGTCGCGAAGATCGGCGAGGCATTCGCGGCACAGCACAACGCCGCGTTTGCAGGCGAGTTTATCGACCAGCCGGAGGTGGCGGCGAAGCTCACGGCCGAGGAGCAGGCGCAGGCCGGGCACGACATCGTGGACCTGCAGGACAACCTCCCCACGATTCACAAGAACTTTCTCGTCCCGCTCGACGATGTCGTCGCCGAGATCGAGAAAGAGTTCGGCGCCTTCTACCCGGTGGCGAAGGACTCCGGCTACGTCGATGGGCACTGGCTCTCGCTGCCGTGGCTCGGGAACGCCGAGCTCGCCGTCTACCGGTCGGACTACTTCGCGCAGGCCGGCGAGCCGATCCCGTCCACCTGGAACGACGTGCTGCGCGCCGCGCCAAAGCTGAAGAAGATCGGCCACCCGGTCGGCTTCGCCATCAGCCAGACCGAAGACTCGAACGCCGCCCTCTATCCGCTCCTGTGGGCGTTTGGCGCCGGGGTCACGGACACCACCGGGCGCCTGGCGATCGATTCGCCCGCCACGAACGCGGCCCTCGACTTCGTCCGCGCCCTGGCGGCGCAGATGGACCCTGCGGTCTACTCCTGGGACGACGGCGGCAACAACAAGGACATCCTGTCCGGGCACGGGTCGTACACGATCAACGCGCCGAGCATCTACCTCAGGGCCAGGCGCGAGAAGATGGCCTTTGCCGCCGCGATCAGGCAGGCACAGCCCCCCGCGGGCCCGCGCGGGCGGTTCTTTTACGTCGACATCCACGGGTGGGGCATCATGAAGTTCGGCAGCAACATCGGCCTGGCCAAGCAGCTCCTGCGCTCCATGTACTCCGCGGAGAGCCAGAAGCTGTTCCTCACGCTGGGGCAGGGGTATGACATGCCGGTGCTGCCGCGGTTCGACGCCAACCCGCCCTATGCCGCGGATCCCCAGCTGCGTCCGGAGCTCAACTATATGCCCAGCGCGCACCTGGCGGCCTATCCGGCCGGCCCGGACGCCCGGGCGGAGAAGGCCTACCAGACCTTCATCATCCCCAACATGTTCGCGCGCGCGGCGCAGGGGGCGTCCAACAAGGACGCCATCGCCTTCGCCGTCAAGGCGCTCACGGATCTCGGATATTCGGCCAAATAAACCCCCGGGGGCCGGGGGACGCCGTTCCCCCGGCCCCCCTGCGGAGGGAGTCCATGCGCATCACGCAGATCCGCACGCGCCAGGTCGACGTCCCGCTGCCGGAGCCGTTCCATCCGGCGTGGGCGCCCGGGCGCGTCGAAACACAGATCCGGCTCGCGTACCTC
The DNA here is from genome assembly GCA_005882275.1 of Candidatus Segetimicrobium genomatis. Lineage (GTDB taxonomy): Bacteria > Sysuimicrobiota > Sysuimicrobiia > Sysuimicrobiales > Segetimicrobiaceae > Segetimicrobium > Segetimicrobium genomatis. Next base: position 3,764 of record VBAK01000164.1, on the reverse strand, counting down.
CGCATCGACACCGACGCGGGCATCTCCGGGATCGCCGGCCACGAATTCTACGGCGCCGAGGAACAGTGCGTCGCGCGGGTGGCGCGCGAACTGGTCGGCAAGGATCCGCTCCGGATCGAGGAGCACGCCGGGACGCTGCGCTTCCTGTGGCCGTACTTCGGCACCGCCGTCTGGTTCGTCGAGATCGCGCTGTGGGACATCCTGGGCAAGGTCGCCGGGCTGCCGATCTACCGGATGCTCGGCAACGCCAGCGACGCCGTGCCGGCGTACGCCTCGACGGGGCAGAACCGCACCCCGGCGCAGCGGGCCGACGACGCGCGGCGGCTCCGCGACGAGGGGTACCGCGCGATCAAGCTCCGCATCCACAACGAGACGCTCGCCGAGGACATCGCCCAGGTCGCCGCGGTGCGCAAGGCCGTCGGCGACGGGATGGCGATCATGGCGGACGCCAACCAGACCGATGTGCACGACGCGCCGTTTCCGGGGCCCCACTGGTCGTTCCACCGGGCGCTGGCGACCGCGCAGGCGCTGGCGGAGTACCGCATCGAGTGGCTCGAGGAGCCGCTCCCGCGTCACGACTACGAGGGGCTGCGCCGCCTCCGCGCCGTCTCCCCCGTGCCCATCGCCGGCGGCGAGGTCAACCAGGGGTTCGCGGAGCTCGAGCGCCTGCTGCGCGACGGGTGCTACGACATCCTGCAGCCCGACGTGACGCTGTGCGAAGGGCTGCTGCGCATGCGCGCCCTGGCGTCGATGGCGCACGCCTCCTCCGCCCTGCTCGTCCCCCACACCTGGGGCGACCCGCTGGGCACGGTGGCGAACCTGCACCTCGCGGCGGCGATTCCCAACACGTCGTACTTCGAGTTCCCCCACGACCCGCCGGCGTTCCCGAGCGCGGTCTACCAGCAGACGCTGAAGACGCCGCTCGTCGTGGACAACGGGATGGTGCAGGTGCCCCAGGCGCCGGGGCTGGGGGTGGAGCTCCAGGACTGGATCTTCGAGTAGCGCAGGAAGCGCAGGGGGGAGGGGGGAGACGGTGGTGTTGCGGGCGTGTGCCGGGCGGCGCTCGGCCCAACTCGTCCGCGCAGAGCGGCACGTACAATATAAGGAGGTCAAGCGTATGTCGTGTCAGCCAAGGTACCGGGTGGCCGCTGGACTGATTGTCCTGCTCCTCTTGCTGCCGGCAGCCGTCGGGTCCGTGTCCCCGGCGGGGGCCGCGGGAACGACGACCCTGACGTTTCTGGGGCCGGACTTCGACGAGTGGATCGCGTTCGTCAAGGTCGCGAACGACATCGGCAAACCCATGGGGATCCAGATCAAACCGGAGTACCTCCCGTGGGATGACGTCTTCCAGAAGGCGCTGATCGATTCCAAGACCGGGGTCCGCACCTGGGACTACGTGTACATTTACAATACGTGGGTGCCGGGGCTGGCCGCGGCCAAGGCCATCCAGCCGATCAATGATTTCATGACGACCCCCGAGGCCACGAACGCGGTTCAGCCCAACGACTTCATCACGCTCACCACGGCCGGGCTGGAGCTCAACGGGAAGCTGTGGGCGATGCCGATGCTGGCCGCGCCCTACATGCTCGGCTACCGCACCGACCTCTTCAGCGACGCGACGGAGAAGCAGGCGTTTCAGGCGAAATACGGGTACGCGCTGGCGGTTCCCCAGACCTACAAGCAGTTGATGGACATCGCCCAGTTCTTCACGCGCAAGAAGGGAGAGATGCTGGCGGGCCGTCCGCTGAACGACGACTTCTATGGGATCGTCATGGCCAACAAGCGGGGCGGATTCCTCTTCCACCGCTTCGAGCACATCCTGGTCGCCTTCGGCGCCGACCTCGTCTACAACCCCAAGACGATGCAGCCGACCGCGAACTCGCCGGAAAGCCTGGCCGCGGTCAAGTACTACATCCAGCTCCACCAGTACATGCAGCCGGGGACCGACACGGTGACCGGCGGCGGGGCCGAGCGCGTGATGGCGGCCGGCCGCGGGGCGATGGCGATGGACGCGCTGGACAACATGCTGTCGGTGCTCCCGGTCTCGAAGCTCTCCAGCGTGGTCGGCTCCATCAGGTACGCGCTGCTCCCCTCCCAGGTGCCCAACAGGCCCCACGCCAACGTCGGGGACGCCAACGGGCTCGCGATTTACGCGCTGTCGCAGCAGAAGGACGCGGCGTTCAAGTTTGCGACCAAGGTGCTGTCCACCCAGGGCACCAAGGAGATCATGAAGGAGTACCCGGCCCTCGTGCCCATGCGCGCCTCCGTCGTGCAGGATCTGGAAGTGCGGCGGAACTACACCGACGTGTACGCCGCGGTGGACTTGATGATCAAGCAAAAGCCGTACACGGCGTTCATTCCGCCGCTCAAGGAGTGGGTCCAGGCCATGGACATTTACGAGAGCGCGCTGTCCGCGGCCCTCTCGGGGCAGCAGTCCCCCGAAGACGCCCTCAACGGGGCCCAGGCTAAGGAGGTCGAGCTCTTCACGCGGGCGGGGTATCTCAGGTAACAATGCGGGGCAGTGGCCACGCGGCACCAGGCACCACCGTGCGGGGGGCGGCGCGCAGCACGCCATGGGCATGAGTTGGGCGACCCTGGGGCGGAGCCGGATGTACTTCTGGCTCTTGACCGCCCCGGCGGTCTTGTATATCGTGGTCTGGCGGCTCGCGCCCGCCCTCTACACCGTCTGGCTGAGCCTGACCCAGTACAACATTGTCTACGACGCCCTGCCGCGATGGAACCACTTCGAGAACTTCGGGCGGATCCTGCGCGACGGCGGGCTCCGGGGCTCGCTGTCGCTCTCGGTCCAATTCGCCGTCATCGCCACGGCCGCCGAGGTCCTCATCGGGTTGGCGGTCGCCCTCTTCCTTGACACCGATCCGCCCGGCCGGAACCTGCTCCTGGGGATCTTCCTCCTGCCGATGATCATGGCGCCGGTGGTGGTCGGGACGGTCTGGTCCACGCTCTTCGACCGGACGGTCGGCCCCATCCCCTACCTCTTCCAGGTCCTGCGCGGTCCGGACATCCAGTGGCTGGCGACCCCGGCCACGGCGATGCTCGCGCTCCTCCTCGCGGACGCCTGGGAGTGGGCCCCGCTCGTGGCGCTCCTCCTCTTCGCCGCGCTGCAGGTGCTCCCCCGCGAACAGTTCGAGGCGGCGCGGGTGGACGGCGCGGCGGGGTGGCAGCTGTTCCGGCGCATCACCCTGCCGCAGATCGCCGGCATGATCATCGTCGCGGCGGGCCTGCGGGTGATGGACGCGTTCCTGGAGCTCGACAAAGTGTTCATCATGACGGGCGGCGGACCCGGCACCTCGACGCAGTTCATCAGCATGTTCGTGTACAAGCAGGCCTTCCAGTTCTACGAGCTGGGGTACGCGTCCGCGGTCATCACGGTGGTGCTCGCCGCCCTCGCCCTGGCCTACGCGATGTACCTGCGGGGCTACGGGCGGGCGCTCCGGCCGGCCGACTCCCGATGACCGCGCGCAGGCGCTGGGGGCACCTCGTGGGGATCGCCCTCGTGCTGGCGTGGACGCTCCCGCCCTTCCTCTACCTGGTGATGCTGTCCATCAAGCCGGAGCGCATCCTGATCGAACGCTCCCAGGTCTTCTTCTGGCCGACGTTCGAGCGCTACCGGGATTTCATCGGCAGCGGCCTCGGGCTGCCGATCTGGAACAGCCTGGTCACGTCCACGCTGGGGTCGGCCGGCACGCTGCTCCTCGGGGGACTCGCGGCCCTGACGTTCAGTTTCCTGGAGTTCAAGGGGA
>VBAK01000163.1 GCA_005882275.1 Candidatus Segetimicrobium genomatis | reverse complement strand
CACGTTGAGCGGCAGCCGGCCGGCGGCTTTCAGGAGCGACTCGACGGCGAAGACCTGGATCAGCAGCTGCCCCTTGTCGTCGGAGGCGCCGCGCCCGTAGAGGTTGTCCCCGCGCTGCGCGGGCTCGAACGGGGGCGAGGTCCACAGGTCGAGCGGATCGGGAGGCTGGACGTCGTAGTGTCCATAGCAGAGGAGGGTGGGACGCCCCGGAGCCCCCGTCCATTCCGCGTAGACCGCCGGGTGGGTCTCGCTCGGCATGATCCGGGCGGCGAGCCCGATCTCGCTGAGCCGGCGGACCGTCCACTCGGCCGCGCGCGTCAAGTCGCCGTGGTGCTCCGGCAACGTGCTGATGCTCGGGATGCGGACGAACTGCCGAAGCGCGTCGAGAAACTGATCTCGGTGTTCCTGCGCGTAGGCCCGCGGCTTCCCTGTGCTCCACTCCTCGCTTCGATCGGCTTCCATCGGCACCCCCCGCGCCGCTTAGGTGGAGACCACGCCGGTCAGCGCGCGGCGGTAATCGTCGATGGCCAACCGGACGGCGCCCTGTCGGACGGCGAGCGCGTGGGCGATCAATCCCATCGTGGCGGCGACGGCTTCTTTGAGGCCGCGCACCTTCGGATCGGTCGTGAGGATGGTGTTCAGGTCGTAGCACCGGCAGGCCTGGAACAAGACCCGGAACAGTTCGATCTCCTCGGCCAGGGTCTCGGGCACCTCCGGGTGATGCCGCAGGGCGGGGTAGAGGACCTCGATGTTTCCCCCGGCCTGGGCGGCCTCCGCCTCGAGCCGGTCGATGAACCGGCGTTCGGCCTCGTCGTCGACCGCCCGGTAGGCGTTGTAGGCCGTCTCCTTCTTGCCGTCCGGCGTCTCCCCCCGCAGCAGACGGCCGATGAACTTCTCGAGCGACAGCGACTCCAGCACCGTCCGGTCGCGCCGGTCCCGTTTCAGCAGAATGACGCTCCCCAGCTGCGTCGGCGCCATGGGATTCATGACCACCCGGTCGGAGGGAAGGATGTGCGTGATGTCGAGCATCGCCCGTCCGTTGTCGAACGCGACCAGCCGCGCAAGAATCGCCCGCACCTGCTCCCGGCTCATCCCCTGGAAGTAGTCGCCGGCCGGGCCGGGGTCGCGGCGGACGTCGTCGGCCAGCGCGTCGAGCTCGGCGGCGTGATCGTCGATGAACTTCATGGAGACGTCCGGGACGTTCTCCAATGGAGACCGCAGCATCTCGTAGGCGGCCAGCGGGAAGCTGCTGACCAGGTTGGTGCGAAGGTAGAAGATCTTCTCGCTCGTGTAGGCGTGCGCCTGGACCGGCTGCGCCAGATCGAGCGCGCTCAGGGGGACCGCCGTCTCGCGGTTCTCGAGGTCGATCCCGCGCGCCTGCCCGGACTCGCCGCGGTGGTCCTCCAGCCAGCGGAACACCCGGTACCCGCGGACGGGCTCTCCGTGGGCCGGCGCCACCTCGAACGGGGCGATCCGGCGCCCGTCCCTCACGGCGTAGGTGTAGCGGACGTACACCCAGTCGTCGGAGTGAAACCGCGTGTTGGGATAGGTGGCCTGGAGGCCGTAGGACGACGTGCTCTTGCCGGTCCCCGTCGGGGCGATGTACAGCACCCCCTGCCCATCCTTCTCCACGCAGGCGCCGTGGATGCTGTGGATCCCCCACTCTTCGGCCAGGACGCGTCCGACGGCGCCGAGGACCCACGATTTCAGCTGTCCATAGTACGAGGTGTTGAAGAAGACGATCGTGTTCGTCGCGCGGCTGTAGTAGGCGGCCTCCGGCTGGTCCCCGACTCCGCCCAGCGCGTAAACGGTCACCTGCGGCTGCCCGGGAGGCGCGTGGCCGGTGACCTTCTGCCACTCCTCGGGACTGTACCAGTTGAGCACCCACTGCGAGTGCAGATGCGGGGAGTTGGTGATCGCGCGGACGCGCACGCCGTGGATGATCACGTCCTGGAGCGTCAGCGCCTCCTTGACGCCGCGTCGGGCGATGTATTCCACCGCCGCGCTCACCAGCTCATCCCGCCGCCCCGGGACGCGGTCGAGGGTCTTATCGTGGACGGCGGTGCGGGTCTTGGTTCGTGTGATGGTGTTGCTCGCCCCAAGCGGGGTGCCCGGCCATTCCGGGGCCTGTGAGTTGGGCGGAGGCGGAAACGTGAATTGTTCCACGAGGCGGCGTCCTCCCGCGAACGCATCCATCCGGGGCGCCTGGGGCCATGCCAGGGCCGAAGCGGCAGCGTTGAGCGTACCCGCGTTTTGCCCCCTGGCTTCGACGCAGCGCGCGGGCAGACCTCCCCCAGGCGGGCCGCGGGGCGGGTCCCGAGGAAGCGGGGCCGGAGGAGGCCGGCCCCGAGAGAGACGCCGTCGGCTGATGTTACCGTTTCGTCACCGGGCCGTGACAGCCGCCCAACACATCACCCCGAGGATGATACTATGAGGTGGGCAGGGAACCTGGAGGGGCTGTCAATGACCGCAACCGTACAGAAGGCGGAGCCTCAGGCGGGCGGGCGCATTCTCGTCGTGGACGACGAGCCGCACATCGTCGAGTTGGTGCGGTACAACCTGGTCCAGGAGGGATTCGAGGTGGCCGTCGCCCACGACGGGCACGACGCCCTCGAGAAGGCGCGAACCGAGTCCCCGGACCTCGTGATCCTGGATCTGATGCTCCCCTACATCGACGGGCTGGAAGTGTGCCGCCAGATCCGCACAGCCTCGTCCGTGCCCATCCTCATGCTCACCGCCAAGGATGGGGAGCAGGAGCGCGTGGTGGGATTGGAGCTGGGCGCGGATGACTACGTGACGAAGCCGTTCAGCCCCCGAGAGCTCGTGGCCCGCGTGCGCGCGATCCTGCGACGGACGGCCCGCGGGACGGAGCGGCCCGGCGCGGGTCCGCTCGCGATCGGCGGCCTCGCGCTCGACCCGACGACCCATGAGGTGCGCCTCTCCGGCCGGCCGGTCGGCCTGACGACGAAGGAGTTCGACCTGCTCCACCTGCTGATGGGGCACCCGAACCGGGTCTTCACCCGAGACTTCCTGCTCGAGCACATCTGGGGCTACGACTACTTCGGCAGCACGCGAACGGTGGACATGCACATCAGCCGCCTCCGCGAGAAGATCGAAGACGACCCCAACAGCCCCACGTACATCGCCACGGTGCGGGGGGTCGGCTACAAGCTCAAGAAGGACCCGGGATGAACCGCAGCCTCCGCTGGAAGCTCACCGGGAGTTACCTGGTCCTCGTCCTCTTCTCCCTCGCGGTCGCCGCGGCCGTCCTCATCCCCGCGATCACGCGCGTCTACCTCACCGCCTATGAGCGGAGCGTGCTGAACGAAGCCAAGACGATCGCGCTGGTGCTCGGCGCGTATCAGGCCGAAGGCGCCAGCATCGCCCGCCTCGACGATATCGCCAGCGGATCCTCGTGGAGGGACGGCGTCTACGTGGGCGTCAAGGACGTGCGGGGACGGCCTCCGGCCACCGGCCGCTGGGCCGGGGCGCCCGCGGGGACGGTCGCGCCCGAGATCGCCTCGGCGCTGGCGGGCACGCCCGCGACGGCGATCCGCCTCGATCCGGGCAGCCACGAACCGCGGATCTTCGGCGCCGCGCCGATGACCTCGCGCGGCGCCGTCACCGGCGTGGTCCAGGTCAGCATCCCCCGCCTGTGGGTGAACCAGGCGCTGGAGGAGGTCTGGGAGGCCCTCGGCAAGGCGCTCCTGGCCGGCGTGGCCGCCGCGCTGCTCCTGGGGGCCTGGAGGGCGCGGGCGCTGACCGCCCCGGTGCTCGAACTGGCGCGGGCCGCCAGGCGCATCTCCGCCGGCGACCTCGGCGCGCGCGCGTTGGTGCGCGGCGAGGACGAGATCGGCCAGCTCGCCGGCGCGTTCAACGCCATGGCGGACCAGCTGCGCCAGAAGCTGGCGGCGGTGAGCGAGGACCGCAACATGATCGAGGCGATCATCTCGAGCATGAGCGACGCGGTTGTCGCCGTCGATCTCCAGGGCACCATCCTGCTGCGCAACCGCGCGGCGGAGGACCTGCTGGGCCTGCCCTGCCTACGGCGTGAGCCAGAACGTCCCGTCCACCCGGGCGGGCGCCCGGACGCGCCGGCGCGGGTGACGCTCCGCGAGGTCCTGGGCGATCATCCCTGCTGCCGCGGCATCGAGACGGCCGCCCACGAAGGACGGGACGTCACGGAGGAGTACGCCCCCGATCCTCACAGCGAGCGCATCCTCGACCTGCACGCGACGCCGCTTCGGGGACCCGCCGGCGAGATCGCCGGCGCGGTGGCCGTGATCCGCGATGTCACCGACTTCCGGCGGACCGAGCGCCTGCGCCGGGAACTCACCGCCAACGTCTCCCACGAACTGCGCACGCCCCTGACCTCGATCAAGGGGTTCACCGAAACGCTCCTGGGCGGCGCCATGGCCGATGAAGACGCCCGCCGGCGCTTCCTCACCATCATCGACAGCGAGGCCACCCGCCTCATGAAGCTGGTCGATGACCTGATGGACCTCTCCCGGTTGGAGTCGAAGGCGGTCTCCATGGAGCCGGCGCCGGTGCGGCTCGACGAGCTGGCCGCCGAAGCGGTGAGCCGGATGCGCCCCCAGGCCGAGCGGCACCTGGTGAGCCTGCGCCTGCGCGGCGCGGACGGCGCCCCGGATCACACCGCGGGCACGGCGCTGGCAGACCGCGACCGGATCTTGCAGGTGCTGACCAACCTGCTCGACAACGCCATCAAGTTCACGCCCGAGGGCGGGACCGTGGAGGTGTCCGTCGGCGGCGCGCCGTCCGAGGCGGCCGTCTCGGTTTCGGACACCGGCCCCGGCATTCCCCCGGACGATCTCCCGCGGGTGTTCGACCGGTTTTACCGGGTCGAGCGCTCCCGATCGCGGGGGCCGGGCGGCACGGGGCTCGGCCTGGCCATCGCCAAGCACATCGTCGAGGCCCACGGCGGGCGCATCACCGTGACGAGCCGCGCGAACGCGGGCAGCACGTTCACGTTCACGCTGCCCGCCGCTCCCGGGTCCGCGGCTAGCCGCGGTGGCCCGGCCGCACCACCTCCCACGCGCTCGGCATCTCGCCCACCGGCACCTCGATCAGCGCCGGGCGGTCTCGGCTGAGGGCCTCCTCCAAGGCCGTCCGCAGGGCCTCGGGGCGCTCCACCCGCCTGCCGTCCACCCCGAACGACTCGGCCAGCTTCACGAAATCGGGGTTGTGGAGATTCGAAGCGATCAGCCGGCCGCCGAAGGACTGCTGCTGAATGCGGCGGACATTGCCGTAGGCATTGTCGTTGAAGACGACGGCCACGACGTTGATCCGGTGCAGCACCATCGTCGCGAGCTCCTGCACGTTGTACATGAAGCCCCCATCGCCGTTGATCGAGACCACCTTCCGCCCGGGGGCGCCGACCTGCGCGCCCAGCGCCGTGGCGAACCCGTACCCCAGCGTCCCCTGGTATCCCGACGTCAGCAGCGTCCGGGGGTGATAGACCGGGAACCCCCCGAACTGCGCCCAGTAGCCGACCTGGGTGCTCTCGCTGACCAGGATGCCGTCGTCCGGGAGCGCCTCCCGGATCGCCATCGCGTACGCGGCCTGGGGCTGGATCGCGAAGAGCCGCTCGTGGACGCGCTGCTGGACCGCCGTGAGCTCCTCGCGCCGCGACTCCCGCTTCCGGTTGTGCCGCGGGACCCGGGCGGCGAGCTCCCCCAGCCCCCACCCCGCGTCCGCGACGATCCCGATCTCTGCCGGGCAGTTGCGCCCGATCTCCTCGGGGTCGATGTCCAGCTGGATCAGGGTCTGTCCCCGGCGGGGGGCCCAGGTGGCGCTCGCCGGCTGGAGAAAGCGCGTCCCGGCGATCAGCACGACGTCGGCCGCCGGCAGCAGGTCAGGCCCCGCGACCATGGTCTGGGCGAGATAGTGCCGGCTGGACAGCGCCCCGATCCCGTTGCCCGACATCACCACGGGGGCCTGCAGGATCTCCGCGAGCCGCTGGAGCGCCTCCCAGGCGGCCGACCGGATCACGCCGCCGCCGGCAAAGATGATCGGCCGCTCCGCGCGTCCCAGCGCCCTGGCCGCCCGCTCGATCGCCTCCGCATCGCCCGCCTGGCGCTCGCCGGCGACGGGGTCCATCGGCGCCACGTCGGCGGACGCCTGCAGCGTGTCCAGGGGGATCTCGACGGCGACGGGACGGACGTGTCCCGTCTGCACCTGTCGAAACGCTTCGCGCGCGATCTCGGGGATCTCCTCGGGGGTCGACGCGCGGGCCGCCCATTTGGTCACCGAGCGCAGCGCCGTCAGCTGATCCTTGATCTCGTGCAGGAGCCCGCGGCCCGCCCCGATTTGATGGGACGGGATCTGCCCGGTGACGCAGAGGACCGGCGACGAGCACGCGTAGGCGGTCGCCAGCCCGGCCATCGCGTTCAACACCCCCGGACCCGGCACCATGACGCAGGTCCCGATCCGGCCGGTCGTGCGCGCGTAGCCGTCGGCCATGTAGGAGACGGCCTGCTCGTGGCGGGTGTGATAGACGGTGATGGCGCCCCGCTCCTGGGACAGCGCGTCGAAGAGCCAATCGAGCTGGACCCCGGGCAATCCGAACACCACCTCGATCCCCTGAGCCTTCAGGCACCGGACCAGCGCCTGGCCTCCCGTCAGCCGCGTCACCGGACCGCGCCCCCGACCGCTCGCGACCGGCACCCGATCCACCTCCCGGTCCATGCCACCATCCCGTCCTTTCCTCCGTTTGAAATTGGCCGGCCTATGTCCTCGGCTGGGGCGCGAGCGCCTTCCGGCGGGAAAGGAGATCCGGGGCCGTGCTCCCGGCAATGCCGCCCAGCACGAGCCCGGTCCCCACCAGGAACCACACGCCGAGACGATCCCCGAACAGCAGCGCGGACGCCGCGACGCCGACCAGCGGCTGGAGGTACTGCAGCGCGGCGGCCACGCTCACGGGCAGCCGGTTCAGGGCGTGAAACCAGATCCACAGTCCCACGACGGTGACGAGGACGCCCAGGTAGAGCACCACCATGATCCCCCGCGGGTTGAGCCGTAGTCCCGCCGAGTGGTGCAGCTCCCACACAGCGGCCGGCACCAACCCGAACGCGCCTGCCAGCGAGGTCAGCGCCGTCACCGTCATCACGGAATGCTCCGCCATCAGTTCCACGCTGAACACATAATACAGCGCAACCGCCACGGCGGACAGGAGCATCAGCGCGTCTCCTTTGGCCTCGGGGCCGTTGAACCCCGCAAGGAGGCGGCGTGGATCTCCCGCCGCCACGAGCGTCACCCCGGCAAACGCCAGGATCAGCCCGAAGCCCTGCCGCCGCCGGACCGGCCGGCGGAGCCGGATCACCGCGAACACGACCACCAGGATCGGGATCGTCGCCGAGATGACGGTCGCCACCGAAGCGGAGATCTCGCCCACCCCCAGCGTCTGGGACACCTGACCCACCCCGATGCCCAGCAGGCCGAGCGCTCCGGCCGCGGCCAGCGCGCGCGGAGGAGGGAGCGCGCGGCCGAGCAAGAGCACCGCAAAGAACGGAGCCGCGACGAGATACCGAAGCGCGGTGAGCGTGAGCGGCGGGATGTCGCGAAGTCCGAGCTTGGTCAGCGGCACCGACCCCCCCCAAATGACCGCCAGCAGGATCAGCGCCCCGATCCAGGCGGCGGTCTGGCGGCCCTTCGGAGGCCGCGGCGCGCTCACGCCTACAGCTCGCCAAGGTAACTTTTCCGGACCTGATCATTCTCCCGCAGCCGCTCGGCCTGATCCGTCATGACGATCCGCCCCGTCTCCAGCACGTACCCCCGGCGCGCGATCTGCAGGGCCATCAGCGCGTTCTGCTCGACGAGGAGGATCGTGACCCCCTGGGCGTTGATCGCCTGGATGGTCTCGAAGATCAACTCGACGAGCACCGGGGCCAGCCCCATCGACGGCTCATCGAGGAGCAGGATCTTCGGCCGGGCCATGAGCCCGCGGCCGATCGCGAGCATCTGCTGCTCGCCGCCGGAAAGGGTGCCCGCCACCTGGGTGAGCCGCTCGTTGAGCCGCGGGAAGAGGCGGCAGACGCGGTCGAGATCTTCCTGGATCTCCTGTCGATTTGTGCGGGTAAACGCGCCCATCTCGAGGTTGTCCAGCACGGTCATCCGGGCGAAGATCCGGCGGCCCTCCGGCACCAGGCACACGCCCCGCCGGGTGATCTCGTGAGGAGGCAGGCCGTGGATCGGCTCTCCATTCAGGAGGATGGTTCCCGGACGGGGTCGCAGGAAGCCGCTGATCGTCTTGAGCGTCGTGCTCTTGCCCGCCCCGTTCGCCCCGATCAGGGAGACGATCTCCCCCTCCTCGACGGCGACGGAGATGCCGTGGAGCGCGTGAATGCGCCCGTAGTACGCGTGGATGCCGTTGACGCTCAGGCTCGCCATGAGAGGATCACGTGAGCGCGGCCTTGCCGAGATAGGCCTCGATCACCCGCGGGTTCTGCCTGATCTCACCGGGCGTCCCCTCCGCGATCTTCTCGCCGTGGTCGAGAACGGCCACGCGGTCGGCGACACCCATGACGACGCGCATCTGGTGCTCGATCAGCAACACCGTCAACCGGAGATCCTTTCGGAGGCGGCGGATGAACTCCATCAGGCGGCGGGCTTCCTCCGGATTCATACCGGCCGCCGGCTCGTCCAGCAGCAGGAGGCGGGGTCGGAGCGCCAGCGCCCGCGCAATCTCCAGGCGCCGCTGGTCGCCGTAGGCCAGGTTCTTGGCCATCTCGTCCTCGCGCCCTTTGAGCCCGACGAACGCCAGGAGGTCAAGGGCATCGCGCCGGGCCGCCGCCTCCTCCGCAAAGACCCCGGGCGCGCCTGCGACGATCCGGACCGGGTCCGCCGTCAGGTGGCTGTGCATCCCGATGAGCACGTTTTCGAGGGCCGTCATATTGGCGAAGACCCGGATGCTCTGGAAGGTCCGGGCGATCCCCAGACGGGCGATCTCGTGCGGCTTCCTCCCGGTGATGTCCCGGCCGGCGAACGTGATCGTACCGGCGGTGGGGCGGTACAGGCCCGCGATGACGTTGAAAAACGTGGTCTTGCCGGCGCCGTTGGGGCCGATCAGGCTGGTGATGCTCTCTGGGGGAACCGCAAAGTCGACGTGGTTCACGGCCACGAGCCCCCCGAACACCTTGGTGACATCGCGCGCATCAAGGAGGGCTCCTCCGGGCGGCAGGCTGTGCGCCGACGCGCCCTCCCCTCCCGCAGGCAGCCCGCCGGGGGACCGATGCTGGCCGGGGGACATCCTCAACATCCCTCCTTACGCCCCGCCGGGCGGGGGAGCATCCGTCATTGGGGCCTTGGCCGCCGAGCCATCGGCAGGCGGGACCTCCCCTGCCGCGCTCCCCCGCTCGGTCATGATCGCCCGGATCCGCCGCTCAGGAAAGATCCCTTCGGGCCGCAGGAGCATGAGAAACACGAGCCCCAGCCCATACAGCAGGAATTTCAGGTTCACGAAGTCGACCCTGGCGAGGGCGGCGATGCCCCAGGCGTGTCCGAGGTCGTGCGACCACTCCGTCAGATCGGCGAGGACGAGGGTCTGGAACTCGTAGAGGATGCCTGCGCCCGCGATGACGCCGAAGACGTTCCCCATCCCCCCCAGGACCACCATGGCCAGGATCGTGAACGAGACCGTGAAGTTGAACTGGTCGGGGCTCACGATCCCGAGCTTGGCGACGTACAGCGCCCCCGCGAACCCGGAAAAGAACGCGCCGAAGGAAAACGCCGTGAGCTTCGTCGTGACCAGGTTGATCCCCATCGAGGAGGCGGCGATCTCGTCTTCGCGGACCGCGAGCCAGGCCCGCCCCAGCCGTGAGTCCCGAAGCCGGAGGATCGCGATCACCGAGAGCACGATGATCCCGATCAGCGTGTAGTAGTAGGGGGTGGGATTGAACCCAAAATGGTATCCAAACAGCACAGGCTGGTCGATCCCCACGATCCCGTTGGTGCCCCCCGTGTACTTCGGCAGGTTCAGGAAGACGGTCGGGACGATCTCGCCGAATCCGAGCGTGACAATGGCCAGGTAGTCCCCGCGGAGGCGCAGGGTCGGCGCTCCCAGCAGGACGCCGAAGACCGCCGCGATCAACGCGGAGACCAGCAGCATCGGCCAAAAGGGGAGGTGCAGATGGTAGAACGGCGAGGCGGCGAGCGCGTAGGCGTAGGACCCGATCGCGAAGAACGCCGCATAGCCGAGATCGAGGAGCCCGGCAAAGCCCACGACGATGTTGAGGCCGAGCGCGAGCAGGACGAACACCGCCGCATCGGCCGCCGCGTTGACGTGCCCGGCGTTATGGTCGGCGAGCGGGTAGAGGAGAAACAGGGCAAGGACCGCCAGCGCGGTCCGGTATGGGGTGAGCCGCTTGAGCACGCGCACGCCGGGCCTCCTCGGGGACGCTAGCCCACCCCAAGAATTCGCTGGACCGATGCGAATTCTTGGGGACCCCGGGCGACCTTATGTGACAATTTTCTGGACATGCCGCTAGGTCCGCTCCGGGAGCTGCTGGCCCAGGAGGCCGGTGGGCCGGAAGATCAGCACCAGGATCAGCACGGAGAAAATCGTCACCTCGGCCCACTGGAAGCCGATGTACTGCGCGGTCATCACCTCGATGAACCCGATGAGGAACCCGCCGAGGGCCGCCCCCGTGGTGTTCCCGATCCCGCCCAGCACGGCCGCGGTGAAGGCGATCAGCCCGGCCCGGAACCCGTTGATGAACCAGATGTTCCCGTAGTAGAGGCCCGTGATCACCCCGCCGGCTCCGGCCAGCACCGACCCGACAAAGAAGGTGAGGGCGATCGTCTGATTGATGTCGATCCCCATGATCTCGGCGGCCATCCAGTCCTGGGCGGTGGCCCGCATGGCCTTCCCCAGCTTCGTCCCCTGCACGAAGAAGTGGAGCGCCGCCATCATGACCAGCGAGGAGCAGATCACCACGAGCTGCATCTGGCCGATGCTCACGGGGCCGAGATCGAAAAAGGGGTTCGGGATCAGCTGTGGGAACGGGACCGGGGACGGCCCCATCCAGAGCTGGAGGATGTTCTCGAGGCTGAACGACACCCCGATCGCGGTGAGGAGCGGGGCCAGGCGCTGCCGTCCGCGGAGCGGGCGGTACGCGAACCGCTCGATCACGACCCCGGTGGCTCCCATGACCAGCATGGCCGCGAGGAACGCGACGACCAGCGCGAACACCAGCCCCGCCGCCGCGGTATGCCGTGTCGCGCCGAGGAGCGTGAGGGCGGCGAGCGCCACAAACGACCCGGCGGAGTACACGTCCCCGTGGGCGAAGTTGATGAGCTCGATGATCCCGTAGACCATCGTGTAGCCGAGGGCGATCACGGCGTAGATCGCCCCCAGTGAGAGCCCGTTGATGAGTTGCTGGACGAAGAGGATCCAGTTCACGCAGGCAGCGCGGGGGGGCGGCCGGCCGGCCGCCCCCCCTGTCGCACGATCCCGTGCGCCGCTACATCTGACCCTTCCGGATCTGGTCGACCCACGTCCACTTCCCGTTCCTCACCGCGTAGATGCTGATCCACCTGCTGTCCGTGTCCCCGTTCGCATCGAAGGAGAACGTCCCGATGATGCTGTTGTAATTGTGCAGGCCCGCCACCCACGCCCGGACCTTTTCCCGGTCGGCGCCGGCGGCCTTCACCGCGTCGAGGATGATCTTCGCCGCGACGAACGCGTTGGCGCTGTAGGCGCCGGGGTTCTCGTGGAACTTGGCCTTGTACGCGTCGACGAACGCCTTCGCCGCCCCGAGCCGCTCCACGTTGATGGACGCGACCGTGCCGAAGGAGTTGTTGGCGGCATCCCCCGCGACCGTCAGGAATTCGTTCTCGACGATGCCGTCGCCGCCCTCGTAGGGGGTCGCGAGACCGACGTCCGGCATCTGCTTGCGGATCAATCCGCCGCCCGTGGTGGTCACGCCGCCGAAGTAGACGAGTTGCGGCCTCTCCGCCCGGATCTTCGTGAGAATCGCGTGGAAGTCTTGGGTGCCCTTCGGAATCCCGTCATGGCTCAGGACGGTGCCGCCGAGCTTCTTGAACTCCTTCTCAAACTCGTCGGCGATCCCTTTCCCGTAGGTCTCCTGATCATCCAGGATCGCGACCCTCCGCACCTTCAAGACGTTGTAGGCGAAATCGGCGCCGACCGGCCCCTGGATGTCGTCGGTGGTGCAGGTGCGGAAGTAGTTGATCCGGTCGGGGTACGCCTTGCGGACGTCGAGGGCGCCGTTCTCCGGCTTGGTGAGCCCGGGGTTCGTCTGCGACGGACTGATCTGCACGAGTCCGGCCGCGTTCGTGATCGGGATGGTGGCCTTTCCCACGTTGCTGTTGAAGTTCCCGACGATGCCGGCGACCGCCGGATCGGCGATCAGCTCCTGGATGTTCTTCGCCCCCTGGGCGGGGTCGTGCACGCCGTTGACGGCGTCGTCCTTGAGCACTTCCTCGAAATGGTACGGGCCGCCGGCCATGTTGGCTTGATCGATCGCCAGCAGGACCCCGTTGTTCGTCGGAACCCCGTTGGGCGCCTCACCGCCGGACATCGGCAGGTCCACGCCGATCTTGACCAGGGTGGCGGCGCTCACCGGACGCAACCCGCCGCTCCCGGGGACCGTGACGACGAGTCCCAGGATCGCGAGGCCTGCCAGCAACCGTATCGGTCTTCGCATGCTGTCTCCCCCTTTCGTCCTCATCTCACCAGGCTGGATGCCACAGGTCATGTACGTTCCTCCAGAGGGGACGAGTTCCTGCGCGAGGAGGTCCCACGCGCGTCCCCTCAGCGCCCGCCCCGCTCCCGCAGCACGCTGCTCAGGACGAACTTCACGTTCGCGGGCCGCTCGGCCAGCCGGCGCATGAAGTAGGGGTACCACTCCTCCCCGAACGGGACGTACACCCGGACCCGGTACCCTTCGCGGCGGAGGCGCGCCTGGAGATCCCGCCGGATCCCGTACAGCATCTGGAACTCGAACCGGTCGGGGGCGATCCCGCCCGCGGCGGCGGCGTCTTTGGCGGCGTCGATGAGCCGCTCGTCGTGGGTCGCGATCGCCGGGTACGTGCCCCGGCGGAGGAGGCGCTCCGCCAAACGTTGGAAGTTGAGATCGACGTCCTGCTTGCGCGGGAACGCCACCGACGGAGGCTCCGCGTAGGCCCCCTTGACCAGGCGCACCCGGATGCCGAGCGCGATCATCCGCTCCACGTCGGCTTCGCTGCGGCGCAGGTACGATTGGATCACCACGCCGACGCCGCGGATCCCGCCGGCCCACAGGCCTTCGACGAGGCGCAGCGTCCGGTCCGTGTACTGGGAACTCTCCATGTCGATCCGGACAAACATCGTTCCGGCGCCCGCCAGCACCCGGCGCAGCAGGGCCTCGCACAGCGCTTCGTCGACGTCCAGCCCGAGCTGGGACAACTTCAGCGACAGGGTGCTGTCGACACCGCTGCGGCGCAGTTCATCGAGGATGGCGAGGTAGCTCTCCGCCCCCGCGGCGGCCCCGTCCCTCGTCGCCGTGTGCTCTCCGAGGAAATCGAGCGTCGCGAGCAGCCCCGCCCTGTTGAGGCGCCGGATCACCGCGACCGCGTCCTCGAGGCGCTCCCCGGCCACAAAGCGCAGCGCGGCCCGCCGGAGCACCGGGTTGCGGAGCGCGAACCGCTGCAGGCTCCGCCGGTGGGAGAGCGCCAGGAAGATCGGCCGCAGCATCCGCCCCGGGGCCGCGAGGACCGGGCCCGGCCGCTGGGGTCACGGGTAGATGCCGCGCGTGATCAGCGCATCGGCGACCCGCTGCACCGCTTTCACGAGCGCGGCCGTCCGCATCTCGACCTGCCGCTCCTGGGACACCCCCAGCACTTCCCGGAAGGACCGGACCATGATCCGCTCCAATCGCTCGTTGATCTCCTCTTCGCTCCAGAAGAACGACTGGAGATCCTGCACCCATTCGAAGTAGGACACCGTGACCCCGCCGGCGTTGGCCAGGATGTCCGGCACGACCAGCACCTTGCGATCCTGGAGGATGGCGTCGGCCTCGGGGGTGGTCGGCCCGTTCGCCCCCTCCACGATCAGCCGCGCCTTGACCTTGTCCGCGTTTCGCTCGGTGATCTGCCCTTCCAGGGCGCTCGGCACGAGGATCTCGCACGGCGCCTCCAACACGTCCTCGTTCGTCATCGCGGTTCCGCCGCGGAACCCCGCGACCGTCCCCGCCTGCTCCTTGTGGCGCAGCAATTCCGCCGGATCCAATCCCTTCTCGTTGTAGACGCCGCCGCGGCTGTCCGTGACCGCCACGATGCGGCATCCCTGCTCCCGCAGCAGAACGGCGGCGATGCTGCCGACGTTGCCAAACCCCTGCACCGCGACCCGGGCGCCCTGGAACGGCATCCCGAGGTGGCGGGCCGCCTCCCGCGCGACGATCATGACGCCGCGGCCGGTCGCCTCGATCCGCCCCTGCGATCCGCCGATCGAGATGGGCTTCCCCGTCACCACCGCCGGGACCGAGTAGCCCCGGTGCATGCTGTAGGTATCCATGATCCAGGCCATCACCTGGGGATTGGTCCCGACGTCCGGCGCCGGGATGTCGCTCTCCGGGCTGATCAGCATCGTGATCTCGGTGGCGTACCGGCGGGTGAGGTGCTCCAGTTCCTCCTGCGACAGTTCCTTGGGGTTGACCACCACCCCGCCCTTCGCCCCTCCGTACGGGAGCCCCACGACCGCGCACTTCCAGGTCATGAGCATGGCGAGCGCGCGGATCTCGTTGAGGGTGACGTCCGGGTGGTAGCGGATCCCTCCCTTCGTCGGCCCCAGGACCGTGCTGTGATGCACGCGGTAGCCGGTGAAGACCCGGACCGATCCGTCCTCGAGCTGCACCGGAAAGTTCACCGTCAGTTCCCGCTTCGGGTGGCTGAGGAACTCCCGGACCCCGCGCTTCAATGACAGGAGGTCGGCGGCGGTGGCAAACTGCTGGAGCGCGACCTTCCAGGGATCGCTTTGGACGGGTGTGACGGCCGTATCCTTGGGCATGTGCTTGGCCTCCGTGATGACTCAGATCGTGGGCGTTCCTCTGGGGCTTACAGCGAGAGGTACCGCCGGACCGCCAGCAGGCTGCCGCCGGTCCCGATGAGCACGCCCCAGACCATCAGTTTCCAGGCGAGCATGAGGGCAACCTGCTCAGGGGACGGCAGCGGGAGGAATGGAAGCGACAGACGGGCCCCCCAGGCCAGCCACGCGTAGGCGCCGGCCACGAGGCCCAGCGCCGCGAGCGCCCCGGCGGCCCCGGTCAGCGCGCCCTCGACGACGAAGGGCCACCGGATGAACCAGGCGGTCGCCCCGACGAGCCGCATCACCTCGATTTCCGCGCGGCGCGCGAACACCGTCAACCGGATCGTGTTCAGGACGATGATGACCGCGGCGAGGGCCAGCAGCCCGCCCGCCGCCGCCCCGCCGAGCCGGACGGCCCTGGTGAGCCCCAGCAGCCGGTCCGCCGTCTCGGCCCCGTAGCCCGCGTGCTCGACGTGGGGCAAGGTCGAGGCGGCGTCGGCGACCTCCCGGAGGCGGTCCGGTCCGTCCACGGCGACCCTGAAGGACGCGGGGAGCGGATTGCGGGAGAGGAGGTCCCCGAGATCCACCTTCCCCCCAAGGGTTTGCTGAAAATCGCTGAGCGCCTCGTCTTTGGACACATAGGTCAGCCCCGTCACCCCGGAGAGCCGGAGGAGCCGCGCGCGCAGCGCCGCCAGATCGCCGGCGCGGACGCCGTCGTTCAGATAGACCACGACTTCGGCCCTGCGCTCCACGCTGCGGGTCAGCTGATCGAGCACGCCGGCGACGACGAGCGCCACCCCCAGGGCCACCAGCGTGACCATCGTGATGGTCACCGCCGCCACGCTCATCAATCCGCTGCGCCAGAACCCCGCCACGCCTTCCCGCACGAAATAGGACGGGCCCCGTCTCCGGGCGGCGCGGCGCCGGGTCAGGGGGCCGGCCGCGCCCGGCGCCGGCGGGCCGGGCCTAGCCGCCGCCCGCATACCGGCCCCGGACCTCGTCCCTGACCACCGCGCCCCGCTCCAGGGCGATCACGCGCTTCCTCAAGATATCGACGATGGTCTTGTCGTGCGTGGTGACGATCACGGTCGTCCCCTGCAGATGGATCTGGGACAGGAGTTGCACGATCTCCCAGGACGTGTCCGGGTCGAGGTTGCCGGTCGGCTCGTCAGCGAGCAGCAGCGGGGGCCGATGCACCAGCGCCCGGGCGATGCTCACGCGCTGCTGCTCCCCCGCCGACAACTCCGCCGGCACCGCGTCCGCCCGGGCCGCGAGGCCCACGACCTCCAGGACCTCGGCCACCCGCCGGTCCGCCTCGGCGGGCGGGGTCCCGGTGACTTCGAGCGCGAACGCGACGTTCTCCCAGGCGGTCTTGCGGGGCAGGAGCTTGAAGTCCTGAAACACGATCCCGACCTTCCGTCGAAGGAACGGCACGTCTCTCGCCGGCAGACGGGTGACATCGCGCCCGGCGACGAGCACGGTCCCGCTGGACGGCCGCTCTTCTCGATAGAGCATCTTCATCAGCGTGGATTTGCCCGCCCCGGTCGGGCCGACGATGAAGACAAATTCTTCAGGGTCGATGCGCAGCGTGACGTCGGCGAGCACGGTCACACCGGTCGGATAGCGCTTGCTCACCCGGCAGAACTCCACCATCGCGGGATCCTGCCCATCCGGCCCCGCGCCGGGGAGGATCACCGCAGCGGCCACCGCAGGTCCCATGACCGGAGGCTCGTCCGGAGCTCCTCGTAGGTCATGTCCAGCCTCAACGGGGTGACCGAGATCCGGCCTTCGGCCACCGCCGCCGCGTCGGTTCCGGGATCGGCGCTGCCGGCCTCGGCCGATCCGGTCAGCCAGTAGTAGTCGCGGCCCCGGGGGTCCGCCCGCTTCTCCAGCCGGTTGACGTACCGCCGGGCACTCTGCCGGGTGATCTCCACGCCGCGGATCTCCTTCGCGGGAAGATTGGGCACGTTGACGTTGAGGAAGGTGTCTTTGGGGAGGCCGTGCCGGTGGACTTCCTGGGCCAGGTGCGCCGAGAACGCCGCCGCCGGCCCCCACTGGATGTCGGTGAACGACGCGACGGACACGGCGATGGCCGCGATGCCGGACAGCGTCGCTTCCACGGCCCCGGACACGGTCCCGGAGTAGATCAGGTCCATGCCGAGGTTGGCGCCGACGTTGATCCCGGACACGACGACGTCGGGCGGACGGCCCAGCAGGTCGAGCACCGCCAGCAGCACGCAGTCCGCCGGCGTGCCGCTCGTCGCCCAGGCGGGGAGCCCGGTGTCGCCCAGCGCGGCCGGCACGGCGCGCAGAGGCTTGTGCAGGGTGATGGCATGGCTCGCCGCGCTGCGCTCGTGTTCCGGGGCGACGACGAGGACGTCGGCCACCGGGCGCAGCGCGCGGGCGAGCGCGAGCAGCCCCGGCGAGCCCAGCCCATCGTCGTTCGTGAGCAGGACGCGCATCAGCGCGCCAGGCGGCGGAGGGCGGCGTTCACGATCGCCTCGCAGGGCAGCGCGGTGATATCTCCCTTGACGACGCGGATGCGGGCGCCGCCGATGGGGTGGTCACACGACGGCGTCTCGGAGGTCATGGGACCGTGGGGGGATGGTCGTCCTGGCTCACGCCGCCGGCCGGGACGGGCGGCGGCATCGTCGCCCGTCCCACGAGATGCGGGTCAGTCTTGATCGCGCCACCAGTCCGGGGAGACGTCCTTCTTTTTGTACGTCTTGATGACGGGGCGTGTGCCGGCCTTTTCGTGGGCCACGCGCTTGCGCAGCTCCTCGTACTCGTGCAGGTTGGTCAGCACCTTGAGCGCCTCCCAAATGGCCTCCTCGACCTGCCCGCCGTCTTTCAGCAGGAGGCTGACCAGCGGATCGATGACCCGCTTGTCCCGCAGCTTGCTGAGCAGGCGGATCACCAGCCGCTTGACGTCGGCATCGTCGTCCGCCAGATACCGGAGGAGGTGCTCGAACGTCGCGTCCCCCAGCAGGGTGTAGAGCACCCGCAGGGAGAACCGCCGGACCTTCACGTTCGGGTTCTCCATCGCCTGGCCGAGCGCGGCGAGGACGGTCTCCCGGTCGTCCTGCGCAAACGCCTGGACCACCTCGGCCGGCAGCACGACTTCGCGGTCGCCGCTGGGCAGCGTCAGGACCCCACGCTCCTCGAGCTTGGAGATCGTGCCGACGACGGTCTCCTGCAGCCGGGGATCGCTGAGGAAGATGCGGAGGATCGGCTCGACCACACGCTTGTCGCCGATCCGTCCGAGAATGGTCAGCGCCGTCAGCCGGACGTAGTAGTTGTCGTCGGCCAGCGCGGCGATCAGCGGGTCGATCACGCGCGGGCCCATCTCGGTGAGGATGCGCCAGATCTGGGGGCCGATCCGCCGGCGGAGATAGCGGTCCTTGAAGGATTCCATCAAATGAGGGACGGCCTCGGGGCCGATGCGCGACAGCGCCTCGGTCGCCGCGGCCACCAGGGACCGCTCGCGCCGGGCCAGCACCTTGATCAGGGCTTCGACGGCCCCGGCATCCCGGAGCTCCCCCAGCCCCTTGACCGCCTGAAGGCAGACCTGCTCGGATCGATCGGCCAGGGCCGCGCGCATGGCCTCCATGGCCTTGACGCCCCCGATGCGGCGCAATGCCATGACGGCGCTCTTCCGGACGTACTCGTCCGAGTCGCGCAGCGCCTCCGCCAGCGCGGCAACGGCGCGCTCGTCCGCGAGCTTCCCAAGCGCGTGGGCCGCGTCGCTGCGCAGCGTGACATCCGCGCTCCGCAGCTGTTGAAGGAGCCGCTCAAGTTCGTGCTCTGGGGCCTGGGGGTCTGTCTGAGACCCCGCGTTCGGCGTTGTGTTCATCGTGCGAGCTCCTTCCCTATATAGTAGCACTCGTTCGGCGCCCTGGCGACTTTTCCTTGAACGGCGCCCGCCGCCGAGAGGCCTGCCGCCGCCGCGGGAGGCCTGGGGGAGGCCGATCGGAGGCCAATCGAAGCGGGGAGCAAAGCAAAGGTAAGCCGCTCAACGCGAAATGGCGGACGGGTGTTCTTGATTATTTCTACATCGGCCGCTATACTAAGGGACAGGATGCGCATCACACGCCAGGGCGCGAGGAACCCCAAGGCCGGTGAGGGCCGCCAAGGGCAGCGCGACAAACGCTGTCCGGTTCGCCCACAGCAGCGAAGCTGAGTTCGCCAAGATCCTCGATTTTTATGGGATCGAGTGGCATTACGAGCCTCAAAGTTTCCCGTTGGTGTGGGACGAACGCGGTCGCGTGATCGAGAGCTTCAACCCGGACTTCTACCTTCCCGCGTACAACCTCTACATCGAACTGACCACGCTCAAGCAGAGCCTCGTCACGGAGAAGAACCGCAAGCTCCGGCGCCTGCGCGAACTGTATCCCGACGTGCACATCAAGATCTTTTACGGCCGGGACTACCGGCAATTACTGCTCAAGTACGGACTGCAGCCGGCGGCCGCGGCCCGGTGACGGGTCCCGCGGAAGACATCGAGGAGATCCTCCTCACGCAAGAGCAGATCGCCGCCCGGGTCGCCGGGCTCGCGCGGGACATCTCCCGGGACTACGCCGGCCGTTTTCCCCTGCTGATCTCGGTGCTGAAGGGAGCCGTCTACTTCATCACCGACCTCAGCCGCGCGATCACGATCCCGATCGCCATGGACTTCATGGCCATCACCAGCTACGGCAGCGCCCCCGCCCAGAGCGGCGCCGTGCGGCTGATCAAGGATCTCGATATCGAGATCACCGGCCGCGACGTCCTGCTGGTCGAGGACATCATCGATACGGGCCTGACCGCCGGGTATCTCCTGCGGCTCCTGCAGGCCCGGACACCGGCGAGCCTCCAGATCTGCACCCTGCTGGATCGACCGCGCCGGCGCATCCTCGAGAGCCTGCCCATCGCCTACCGGGGCTTCGAGGTGCCGGATCGGTTCCTGGTGGGGTACGGATTGGACTACCGGGAGCAGTACCGGAACCTTCCGTTCATCGGCGTGCTGAAGGACTCGGTGCTGCAGGCGGCCGGCCAACCCGCCGGCTAGGAACCGTCTTCCGGATCGTCGCCCTCCACCGCGCGGGCCTGGCGCACGGTCCCTTCGCCGAACCGCTCGTTGATCGCATCCACGACCTGGTCGACGCGCGCGTGCTGCTCTTCTTCGCCGAAGAGCGACACCTGCGTCAGGCCCACCCGGCCGAGCCCCGAAACGCTCACCCCGATCAGGCGCACCGGCCGCGGGAGCGGCGCGAGGCGGTCCAGCAGACCGACGGCCGCCCGGTAGATGACCGCTCCCGAGTTCGTCGGGGACGGCAGCGTGAGGTTCCGCGTCAGCGTGTGGAAGTTCTCGTACCGCACCTTGAGCGTCACGGTCCGTCCGTGCAGCCCTTCGGCCCGGAGCGAGCGGGCGACGTCTTCCGCGAGCGCCCCGAGCGTGCGCAGCAGCGCTTCCCGGTCCGCCGTGTCCTCTTCAAAGGTGGTTTCCCGGCCGATCGATTTGGTCTCCCTCGACACCTCGACCGCGCGGTCATCGAGGCCCCGGCTGAGACGGGCCAGCTCCTCGGCCGCGAACCCGAGGGACGCCCGCAGCACCGACGTCGGGGTCCGCTGGAGATCGCCCACCGTGTCGATCCCGAGCGATCCGAGCCGCTGGCGGGTTTGCGGGCCGACCCCCCACAGCACCGTGACCGGCAGCGGGGCCAGCACCGCCGCCGCCTCCTCCAGCCGGATCTCCCGCAGCCCATCCGGCTTGGCCAGTTCGGACGCAAGTTTCGCCAGGAACTTGTTTGGGGCCACGCCGACCGATACGGGAAGGTGCAGCGTCTCGCCGATCCGTCCCTTGATCGCCCGCGAGAACGCGAGCGGGGACCCCCCGGGCGCCTCCGGAGACGCCCCGGCGGTCGACGGTGCGGGACAGCCGGTGAGATCCAGGTAGGCCTCGTCGATCGAGACGGGTTCCACCCGCGGCGTGAAGGTGTCCAGGAGGTCGAAGAGTTGGGAGGAGACGGCCCGATACTTCTGCATGTCCACCGGCAGGAAAAGCGCCTGCGGGCAGCGCGCGAACGCCTCTCCCGAGGGCATCGCCGACCGGATGCCGTAGCGGCGGGCCTCATAGGAGGCCGCGGCGACGACCCCACGGCCCCCGGGAGCGGCCCCCACGACGACCGGAAGTCCCCGGTACTGAGGGTTGTCACGCACCTCGATGGACGCGTAGAACGCGTCCATGTCGACGTGGACGATCACGCGTGATTGTGCCGGCGTCATTCCAATACCGAACCTATGTTCGCCTCATCGGGCTCATTGTGCCATCGGGATA
>VBAK01000113.1 GCA_005882275.1 Candidatus Segetimicrobium genomatis | reverse complement strand
GATGCAGGAGCTGGCCGCGCCGGCGATCCGGGCGGTGCGCGACGGACGGGTGCGGTTCCACCCGCAGCGCTGGACCAAGGTGTACATGGACTGGATGGAGCAGATCCGCGACTGGAACATCAGCCGGCAGCTCTGGTGGGGACACCGCATCCCGGTCTGGTACTGCGGGTGCGGGGAGGTGGTGGCGAGCACGACCCCGCCGGGGACGTGCCCCCGCTGCGGGGGGTCCGCCCTGACGCAGGACCCGGATGTCCTGGACACCTGGTTCAGTTCGGCGCTGTGGCCCCTCGCCACGCTGGGCTGGCCGGAGGAGACCGGCGATCTGCGGTACTTCTATCCGACCAGCGCCCTGGTGACCGCCCGGGACATCATTTTCCTCTGGGTGGCCCGGATGATCATGTTCGGACTGGAGTTTCGCGGCGAGGTGCCGTTCCGGGACGTCTATATTAACCCCACTGTGCTCAATATTGAAGGGAAGAGGATGAGCAAGACGATGGGGACGGGGATGGACCCGCTCGTCCTCGTGGACCGCTACGGGGCGGACTCGCTGCGGTTCGCGCTGATCAACCGCTGCACCGGCGAGCAGGACCTGCGGTTCTCGGAGAAGATGGTTGAGGACACGCGAAACTTCGCCAATAAAATCTGGAACGCCGCCCGGTTCGTGCGCATGAACCTCGGCGACGCGCCGCGTCAGGCGGCGCGTCCCGCCCCCCAATCGTTGGGGCTCGCCGACCGGTGGATCCTCAGCCGGTTCGCCCGAACGGCGTCGGCCGTGACGGACGGGCTGGAGCGGTTCGAATTTCACGAGGTGTGCCACCGCCTGTACGAGTTCATCTGGAGCGAGTTCTGCGACTGGTATGTGGAGATGGCGAAGCAGGACCTGCGCGAGCCCCCGGCCCCCGCGCAGGCGGCCGCGACGCGGGGGGTGCTCTCGTGGACCCTCGCCGAGACGATGAAGCTGCTGCACCCCATCATGCCCTCCCTCACGGAGGAGATCTGGCAGGCCCTCCCCCACGATGGGAGGACGATCATGCGCGCCCCCTGGCCGGGGGACCTCCGGGAGTGGATCGACCCGGATGCCGAAGCCCACGTGGCGGCGGCGATGGACCTCGTCCGGGCGATCCGCGGCATGCGGGCCGATCTCGGACAGGCGCCGAGCGAGCCGCTTCCCCTCACGCTGTTCGCGCCCGCCGGCGCCCTGCCGCATCTTGAGGCCACGGTGCGCTATATCGCGCCCCTGGTGCGGGCCAGCCGGCTGACGATCCTGCCGGTTGACGCCCCCCGGCCGCCGATGGGGATTTCCGTGTTGAGCGGCGAGGTGGAGGCGAGCCTCTCCATCGACTCCGGGGAGGCGGCGCAGGCGGTGCGGGCCCGGCTCCGGAAGCAGCACGCCGCGGTCGCCCGCGATCTGGCCGGCCTGGAAGAACGGCTCCGCAGCCCCGCGTTCCTGGATCGGGCACCCGCCGAGGTCGTCCAGGCAGACCGGGTGCGCCAGCAGGAATTGTCGGCGCGGCGGGGGGTGCTGGAGCGGTACCTGGCCCGGCTGGGAGAGGAGTCTCCGCAGACGTGGGGGACGTGAGCCCGGCCGCGCTGCCGGCCGGACGGGAGGCGACGTCCGGGCGGTGGGTGAGCCTGCTGCTGCTGGCGTTTGGGCTCGCGATCCTGGCGGGGTTCGCCGCCACGGCCAATTTCCGCCAGATCGGCGAGGCGCTGCGCCGGATCCAGGTCATCCTGCTCGGGAGCGCCATCGCGGCGTTGGCGCTGCAGCTCTTCGTCAAGGCGATGCGCTGGCGGTTCATGGTCCACCGGCTCACGGGCACGCGGATCTCCGTGAGGTTCGGCGCGATCTCGGTGGTGGCCGGCGTGGCCGCCGGCAGCGTCACGCCCGGCCGGAGTTTCGAGATGGCGAAGGCAATTTTATTGAGAGGGTCGTACGAGATTCCCCTCGGGCTCAGCACCTCCGCGATGATTGTCGAACGGATGCTGGACATTGTCTTCGTCGTCATCGCGTTCCTCACGGCGGCGGCCTTCGTCCCCACCCGGATGGTGCTGGCGGGCCGGGTCGTGGTGCTCGTGATCGCCGCGCTGGTGGGGGGAGTCGCCCTGGTGGCCGCGGCGCCCGGTCTGTGCTCGCGGTGGGCGGGGGCCGTCATCCGTTGGGCGCCGCTCCCCGGCCGGCTGCGCGGGCGGGCGCTGGGGCTGGCGGAGACGTTTTTCACGACCTGCCAGGTGCTGCGGGAGCAGCGGACGCTGTGGGTCCTCCTGCTCCTGACGTCGGCGGTCGCGGCGCTGGACGTGGCCCGCGTCGCCGTCGTCTTTCGGGCCATGGGCATCGGCCTGGGGCTCCCGCTCGTAGCCTTCGCCTACCTCGGGGCGGCGATGCTCGGCATGGCGCTCCTGATTCCCGGCGGGGTGGGGGTGACCGAGGTCTCGATGGCCGGATTGGTCGCCTTTCTCGCGCCCGGCGCGATCCCGGCCACCGTCGTGCGCAGCGCCGTCCTCATCGATCGCTTCCTGTCGTATTATCTGATCGTGCTCCTCGGCGCCGGCTTCCTCATCGCGTACCACAGGTACCGCCGGATCTTCGTGTGATGGGGGCGGAGGGAGCGCGCGCGCACGGCCCGCGTGCGGCGGCGGCGCGGGGGGCAGCAGGCAACCCGGGGTCAGCCTCGAAGAGAAACGGGCAGAGGGCTGCGGCATGAAGCATGAAGGCACGGCGGTCGGGATCAAAGGCGTGCGGCTGTCCGCGGGGCTCATCGCGATGGGGCTCGGCGGTATTTTTGTCATTGCCCTTGCGGCGGGGTACCTGATGGGGCAGACCTCGTTCCGGACGACGCCGCCGCCGCGGGCGTTGACGATGCCGGTGGGGCCGTCGATCAGCCCGCCGGGGGCGCCCGGGGCTGCGCCGTCCGCGCCCGATGCCGGATCGGCTCCACCGGCATCCCCGGCCGGTCCCGACGCGCAGCCGGCGCCGTCCGTGATCGTCCCGGTGCCGCCGGGGGGATCGCCCGAGTCCGCGCCGCCGGGCGGCATCGTGCCGACCCAGCAGGGCGGTCCGGCGGGGCCGAGCGTGACGCCACCCATCCCGGAGCTCCCATCCCGCTTTCACGTGCAGGCCGGGGTGTTCGACGACCGGGTGCTCGCCGAGGTCCTGGTTCGGCAGCTTCGGGCCCGCGGCTACGCGGTCACCATTATCGATGGGCCGCCGTATCGCGTCTGGGTCGGGGGATATTTCGATCGCGCGACCGCGGAGCGTCTCGCCGGCAACCTCCGGGCCGCCGGGTTCGACGTGACGCTGACCGCCCGGTAGCCGCCGCGGCGCTGGAGGAATCGCGCATGGCGTACGAGCACATCCGTGTCGCCACCGAGGACGCGGTCGGGATCGTCACCCTGAACCGGCCCCAGGTGCTCAACGCGCTCAACCAGGCGCTGATGAACGAACTCGCCACGGCCTTGGAGGAGTTCGACCGCGCCGAGGGGGTCCGCTGTATTGTGCTCACCGGCGGCGATCGGGCGTTCGCGGCCGGGGCGGATGTGCGCGAGTTTGCCGACGCGACCTCGGTGGACATGGTGCGGTCCTACCGGTTCCAGCAGTGGGACCGCATCAGACGAGTCGGCACGCCCATCATCGCGGCCGTGAGCGGATATGCGCTGGGGGGCGGGTGCGAGCTGGCGATGGCCTGCGATATCATCATCGCCTCCGAGACCGCCCGCTTCGGCCAGCCCGAGATCCGGCTCGGACTGATGCCGGGCGCCGGGGGGACCCAGCGCCTGACGCGCGCGATCGGCAAGTCCCGGGCGATGGAGCTCATCCTGACCGGCCGGACCCTCACGGCCCAGGACGCCTGCGCCCTGGGGCTGGTGGCCCGGGTGGTGCCCGTGGAGGTGTGCCTCGACGAAGCCCGTCGCCTGGCCCGAGAGATCGCCGCCCAGCCGCCGGTCGCGGTGCGGCTGGCGAAAGAAGCCGTCCTGCAGGCATTCGAAACCACGCTCAGCGGCGGCCTGGAGTTTGAACGCACGTGCTTCCATCTGCTCTTCGGCTCGGAAGACAAGCGCGAAGGCATCCACGCCTTCCTCGAGAAGCGCCCGCCGAATTTCACCGGGCGATGAGGCGGCGGGACCGTAGAGTCGCGGGTTCGCGGTCTGGGCCTCGCGGACGCCTCCAAGCGACCCCGCCGGGGGTGGGTCGCGATCGGCTCTCCGCGGTCGCGCGGGATGTCGTCGCCTGCGCGGCGTGCCCGCGCCTGCGCCGGTACTGCGCCGCCGTCGCGGCCCGCGGCAAGCGCGAATTCGCCGGGTGGAGGTACTGGGCAAAGCCGGTGCCCGGGTTTGGGGATCCGCGGGCCGAGCTCCTGGTGGTGGGCCTCGCGCCCGCCGCGCACGGGGCCAACCGCACCGGCCGGATGTTCACGGGAGACGGCTCGGGGACCTGGCTGATCCGGGCGATGCACCGCGCCGGATTCGCCAACCGGCCCACGTCCGTCCGCCGCGGCGACGGGCTCCGCCTCCACCGGGCCTACATTACGGCCGCGGTCCGCTGCGCCCCGCCGGAGAACAAGCCGGCGCCGGTGGAGATGGCGCGCTGCCGGCCCTACCTGGCGCGGGAACTGGCCCTGCTCCCGCGGGTGCGCGTGATCGTGGCCCTGGGCCGCATCGGGTTCGAGGCGTGCCGCAGGCTGCTGGCGGCGCAGGGCGCCGACGTGCGGGCGCTGCGGTTCGCCCACGGCGCGGCCTGCGCGCCGGGGCCGGCGTTTCCGACCGTGATCGCGAGCTACCACCCCAGCCGGCAAAATACCAACACCGGGAAACTCACCGAGCCGATGCTGGACCGCGTCTTCGAGATGGCGAGGGCCCTGGTCGATGGGCCGGTCCAGGAGCGGGACGCGCCCGCGCGGGGGGGATCCGGGAGGAGGATCGGCGATGTATGAGACGCTGCTGGCGGAGACCCAGGGAGGCGCACGGATCCTCACCCTGAACCGGCCGGATGTCCTCAACGCCATCAACGCCCAGATGGGGGATGATCTCGACGAGGCCCTCCGCGACGCGGAGCGGTCCCCGGAGGTCCGGTGCGTGCTGCTGACGGCGGCGGGCCGCGGGTTCTGCGCCGGCGCCGACCTGCGCGAGCAGTCGCCGGGGCACACCAGGGTGGGGGACCTGCTGCGAACGCGCTACAATAAGATCGTCGCGAAGATCCGAACCATGGAGAAGCCGGTGATCGCGGCGGTCAACGGGGTGGCCGCCGGAGCCGGGTGCAACCTGGCGCTGGCCGCCGATCTCCGGATCGCGTCGGACCGGGCGACGTTCATCGAGGCGTTCTCCAAGATCGGGCTGATCCCCGACTCCGGGGGCACGTGGCTGCTCCCGCGGCTGGTCGGGGTGGGGCGGGCGCTGGAAATGATGTTCTTCGCGGATCCGATCGATGCCCCGGCGGCCGAGCGCCTGGGGCTGGTCAACCGGGTGGTGCCGCACGACGACCTGATGCCGCGCGCGCGGGAATGGGCGCTGCGGCTGGCCGCGGGCCCCACCCGGACCTTCGGGCTGATCAAGCGGGGCGTGAACCACGCGCTGGCCGGCGATCTCGAGGGAGCGTTGGACTACGAGGCGCACCTTCAAGAGGTCGCCAGCCGGACGGACGACCACCGGGAAGGCGTCGCGGCGTTCCTGGCCAAGCGGCCGCCCGCCTACACCGGGCGATGAGCGCCCCGCGGCCGGAGGGGGCGGGGAGGCGCGGGGCCACGGAAGGCTCCGCGGGGTGGAGGGCTCGGCATGCGTGATGCGGTGATCCTGGATGCGATTCGCACCCCGATCGGGCGATACGCCGGCGCGCTGCGGAACGTGCGTCCCGACGATCTGGCCGCGCACGTGGTCCAGGCGATCGTGCGGCGGGGCGGGCTCGACCCGGCCACGATCGAGGATGTCATCCTGGGGTGCGCCAATCAGGCGGGCGAGGACAACCGCAACATCGCCCGGATGGCCGTGCTCCTGGCCGGGCTCCCTCCGGACGTCCCCGGGCAGACGGTGAACCGGCTGTGCGGGTCCGGGATGCAGGCGGTGCACGCCGCCGCGCAGGCGATCGCCGCCGGCCTCGGCGATGTCTACATCGCCGGCGGGGTCGAAAGCATGACCCGGGCTCCCTACGTCATGGGCTCGCCCGAGGACGCGTTCCCGCGGGGCCCCATCGTCCTGCAGGACACGACGATCGGCTGGCGATTTCCCAACCCCAGGCTGGCGGAGACCTACCCGCTCTACAGCATGGGCGAGACCGCCGAGAACGTCGCGGAGCGGTACGGGATCTCGCGGGAAGACCAGGACGCCTACGCGCTGGAGAGCCAGCAGCGGGCCGCCGCCGCGATGGGCGCGGGGCGGTTCGCCGAGGAGATCGTGCCGGTGACGATCCCGCGCCCGCGGGGCGCGCCGGCGGTCGTCGAGACGGACGAGCACCCCCGGCCGGACACGACGCTCGAGCGGCTGGCCGCGCTGCGGCCGGCGTTTCGCCCCGGGGGCACCGTGACCGCGGGGAACTCGTCGGGGATCAACGACGGGGCGGCCGCGCTGCTCGTGGCCTCCGCGGAGTGGGCGGAGCGCGAGGGCCGCCGGCCGATCGCCCGGATCGCCGCGGCCGGGATCGCCGGCGTCGATCCGTCGTACATGGGCATCGGGCCCGTCCCCGCGACCCGCAAGGCCCTGGCGCGGGCCGGGAAGCGGATCGACGAGATGGAGGTGATCGAGCTCAACGAAGCGTTCGCCTCCCAGGTCCTCGCCTGCGTGCGGGACCTCGGGATCGACCGCTCGCGCCTCAACCCCAACGGCGGGGCGATCGCGCTGGGCCACCCGATCGGGGCCAGCGGCGCGCGCATCCTGGTCACGCTCCTCCACGAGATGCGCCGCTCGTCCGCGCGGTGGGGGCTCGCCACGATGTGCATCGGGGTCGGCCAGGGGATCGCGACGATCGTGGACGCCGGCTAGCGAGGCCCATGCAGGCCAGGTCGATGCTCTTCACGCTCTACGGCGACTATGTGCGCCACTACGGGAGCACGATCTGGATCGGCAGCCTCATCGCGTTGATGGCGGAACTGGGGTGTACCCCGCCGGCCGTGCGGGCGGCCGTGTCGCGCATGACCCGGCAGGGGTGGCTCGCCGCGAGCCGGTCCGGGCGGTCCAGCTACTACGCGCTCTCGGCGCGAGGGCAGGCGCGGATCGACGAGGCGGCGCAGCGGATCTTCAAGCTGCACCCGGAGCGGTGGGACGGCCGCTGGCGGATCCTCACCGTCGCCGCCTCCGAACGCGACCGGAAGCGCCGGGACCGGCTCCGCCGGGAACTGGCCTGGATGGGGTTTGCCGCGCTGTCCCGCGGCGTCTACCTGACGCCCACCGACCTGTTCGATCGGACCGCGTCGCTCGCGGAGCGCTACGGCCTGACCGGCCGGTGCGAGATGTTCACCGCCGATCACGACGGCCCGACCCCTGACGCCCGGCTGGCGGCCCGCTGCTGGGATCTGCGGGCGATCGACGCCGCCTACGCCGAGTTCGTCGCGGAGTGGCGGCCGCGGCTCGACCGCCACCGCGCGCGTGCCGCCGGGGGAGCGGCCGCGCCGGGCGCGGAGACGCCGGCCCCGCCCGGCGGGGAGGGGCCGACCGATGCGACGTGCTTTGTGGAAAAGACCCGGCTCGTGCACGCGTTTCGGAAATTCCTGTTCATCGATCCGGGGCTTCCCCAAGACCTGCTGCCGGAGCGGTGGACCGGAACCGAGGCCCGCGGGGTCTTCTCGACCTATTACCATCTGCTGACGGAGGGCGCCCTGCGGTTTTTCGAACGCCACTACCGGCCCGCGCCGGGCCACGAGGGGGATCTCCCCCGCGGCCGTCAGGCGGCCCGCCGCGATCCGTTCCGGCCGCCCCTCCCGGTGGTCTGACCCCGCCCCCACGCATCCGCCGGACGGGCGCGCGGCCTACGGCGGCGCGACTTCACTCCAGATCGGTTTCACACCCGCGATATGGCCGGACCCCTGAGCGATCTGGAAGTTACTCGTCCCGGGGTAGAAGGGGGGCGCGAAGCCGCGGCTCATCCGTGTGTCGTACGTGAAATTGCGCCCGTATCCCGACTGCACCCCGCCCTGGGAGTTCAGCTGTCCGAAGGCGCCGTAGTATTTCTCGATGATGCCGCCGAGGAGGTTCGCCGTGCCGCGGGGCTGCCCCGCGCTGTAGTTCTTGACGGTCACCACGCTCTTGTAGGCGCTTCCCGACGTCCCGGCCATCAAGACTGCCTGAATGATCACGTTGTCCGGGGCGTATTGTCCGATGACGATATCCCCGCCGGACGAGAACAGGCCCAGGATGTTCAACGGGTTCGACGTCGGATCCGACGGGTTCGGCGGGGTCTGGTACTGGACGTTGCCCTGGATGGTGATCGTCCCCGAGGCCGCAACCGTCGTCTGCTCGTTCTGCTGGAGGGTTCCGCTGAGCGAGTTGATCTGTCCCTGGACGTAGAGGATGGCCCCGTTATCGTTGCCGGGCCCCTGCCATCCCTTGGGCACGCTCGTGAAGCGCCGCGTCATCGGCCCCTGGGGAAGACCGGGGCAGCCGTTCTGGTTGGACGGCTGAGGCCACGCGTTGTTCCCCTTATCGTCGATCATGGTCACGGTGGTCTGGTTCAGGGCGCGGTCGACCGTCACGGTGGCGGTCACCTTTCCCTGCGTGAGCGTGTACACGGCCTGGCTGTTCATGGGCCCCCCGACGCTCATGGTGAGGCTGTCCAGGTCGCCCTGCACGTACACGCCGCCGAGCATCTGATTGATGTTGGGATCCGACACGCAGTCGCCGGCCGCGTCGGTCACCGGCACATAGATGCCGTTCGGGACGGTCCCCGTCCCCTTCAGCTCCGGGATCGCGGCGTCGATCTGGGCCGGCGTCACCTGGGCGTAGTTCCCCGGGGGCAGCCCGATCGCGACCCCCTGCTGGTTGTACGCGTCGGACGGGAATGGGACGGTCGGCGCGCCGAGCGTAAAGTTGGCCGGGGCCGCGGCCTGGGGAGTGGGGGCCGGAGGCGCCAGCGCCGCGTCGACCCTGGTCCCGTTGCGCACGTTCTCGACGGCGGCGAGCTCGACGTTGTTTCCATTGTTGTAGTACCAGGCCTTGGGGCTGGCGCTCTGCACGGTGCTGGTGAAGGTTGGGAACTGGTAGAACCGGAACTCGCCGTTCGTGTACACGGGACCGCTGAAGGTCGTGGGATTGGCAAACCAGACCGGGTTGCCGTTCGCATCGGTGTGGGTGTCCGTGAACAGCGCGTACCGGGCGAAGGACTGCGCCTGGAGGTAGACGCTGAAGTTGCCGGTATACTTGACCTCCCGCCGCCAGGAGGGGGGGAGGCTCCCGATGCTCGTGATCGTGTATGTGTAGAAGATCTCATAGGAGGAGGCGGTCCCGGCGACCAGGTGGACGGCGCACGGCCTCCCCGTGCACGAGGGATCCGGCGTGACTTTGGGCGCCAGCGTCACCGTGGCGGTGTACGTCCCGTCCCCCAGCGTGTTCGCCGGCGCGCCGCCGTACTGCAGCTTGAGGTGCGCGGTGGAGAGGCCCCAATTGATCTGGAACGTCGCCGCCGGGCTGGACGTGGTCAGAGGGACCGGGCTGATGAGCCGCTGGCCGTCCACCACCAGGTAGTTCAGGAGAGCCAACGGGTTCTGCGCCACGCCGTTGTTATACCAGCCGCGCACGGTCGCCGGCAGGAGCGAGGGATCCACGGTGGTGAACCCGGTCGGATAGGCGCCGACGTAGGCCATCAGCGCGGCGCGGGCCTGGGCCGCCCCACCCTCGGCGATGTAGAGGCTCTTCTGCCCGGTCAGCCTGAGCCCGCTCACCGCGGTCTCTTTGCCGACCAGGAACAGCATGAGCGCCGCGAGCAACGTGAGCACGAGCGTGACGCTGAGGAGCGTCATCATCACGAGCCCCCGTTCGCCCCGCGGGGAACGCGTCTCAGAAAATATCAAGAGGCCCACCTCCTGTCGGTGGCCCTCTTTCGGCAGCGCAGCCAGCCACGCTGTGTGTGGCTCTGTCGCTTTGCGTCCCCGGATTGCTCCGGGTTTGCCTTTTCGTGAGGTCCCTTCACTTCCTTTGTATGCCCCGCGTCCCCAGGAGGAAGACGTGCAGGCGCCCGGCCCCCCCGCGTCTGGTGGGCATCGTTTGGGGGGGGACGCGCGGATCTTCGAGGAATCGTTCAGGAAAATGCCACGAAACTTCCGCGCGCGTCCCTGAGGGCGCCTCTAGGCTTCGACGGGCCTTACTGCGCGTCGAGCACCGTGGATTCGGTCACCAGGGGTGTGCCGTCGGGGTCGGTCGGGCGGTAGACGCTGACCGTCACCGTGATCATGTTGAGGTTGTTGTCCGGCGTCACGGTGACGGAGACCTGGAACGTGTGTGGAGAGGGATTCAAGACGCCGGTGTACGGCGCCGGGAGCGGCAGAGGGGTCCGGGCGATATTCGTGAAGCCGACCATCGCGTACGGGTTCGGGCTCGCCTTGATCTGCTCGATGATCTGTCCGGCCAGGCTCGTCGCGGCTGATTTGGTGTCGGACCGGTTGGCGTAGGTCGCGCCGTTCATGAACACCTGAAGCAGGGCGAAGGAGATCGCCAGGAACACCGTCATGCCCACGATGATCTCGATGAGCGTGAATCCCCTCGCCCCACCGACGCGTGGACGCTGACGACGCCTGCTCCCCGGTCCCGACGCGCGTGCCATGACACCACTCCCCCGATCCCTATACATGCCCCAATTGCGCGGACAGAAGACAGCCCGGGCGAAACGCGGCCGGCGTCCCCCCTGCGGGGACTCCACACGGACGTGGAACACACGGCACGCAGAGGCGATCGTTGACATCGCACGGGGGCGGCCGATATAATGGTGCGCGGCGCCGCAGGGCTTTTTTTGTTTCTCGCGGAGGAGAGAGGTCGGTGAAGCTCGGTCACCCGGTACGGCTTCTGGGGATCCTCCTCATCGCGGCCGCGGCGTTTCTGATTGCGTTCGAGCCCGTGGCATTTCCCGGCGGACCGACGACCCCCCGGTTTCAGACGCCCCGCCTCCACATGAACCTCGGCCTGGACCTCAGGGGCGGAAGCCACATCGTCCTGCAGGCCAAGGCGACGCCCGAGACCCCGATCAGCAACGATGCGATGGACGGGGTGCTGAAGGTGATCCGCAACCGGATCGACCAGCTGGGGGTGGCCGAGCCGGTGATCACCCGGCAGGGGCGGGACCGGATCGTGGCGGAGCTGCCGGGGATCGAGAACCCCCAGCGGGCGATCGAGCTGATCGGCAAGACCGCGCTGCTCGAATTCGTCGACACCGGGAGCACCTCGCTGCCCCGGGGAGCGGAGTGGACGGGACCGGAGACCGTCGTCCTGCCCGACAATAAGACGACCGCCAAGGTCCCGAAGAAGATCATCCTCACCGGCGCGGATCTCATCGACGCCCGGACCCAGTTCGACCAGTTCGGCCGGCCGAACGTCGCCTTCACCTTTCGGAGTTCGGCCGCCAAGAAGTTCGAGGATTACACCACCAAAAACATCGGCAAGTATTTGACGATCGTGCTGGACAGCCGGGTGATCAGCTCGCCCGTCATCAACAGCCCGATCCCCGGCGGCCGGGGGGTGATCGAGGGCGGGTTCACGCTGGAGTCCGCCCGGGACCTCGCGGTGCTGCTGCGCGGCGGCGCGCTGCCGCTCCCGGTCGAGGTGGTCGAGAACCGGACGGTCGGTCCGCTGCTGGGACGCGATTCCATCGACCGCAGCCTTCGGGCCGGGTACATCGCCTTCGTGCTGGTGGGGCTCTTCATGGCGCTGTACTACCGCTTTCCGGGGATCCTCGCCGACCTGGCGCTCGGCGTCTACACGCTGATGCTGTTTGCGCTCCTGACGCTGATCGGCGCGACCCTCACCCTGCCCGGGATCGCCGGGTTCATCCTCTCGCTCGGGGTGGCGGTGGACGCCAACGTGATCATCTTCGAGAAGGTCAAAGAGGAGCTCAGGAGCGGCAAAACGCTCCGGACCGCGGTGGGGACGGGGTGGAGCCGGGCGGTGGTAACGATCTTCGATTCGAACACGACGACGCTGATCGGCGCGGCCGTGCTACTCTGGCTCGGGACGGGGCCGGTCCGCGGATTCGCGGTCACGCTCATCCTGGGGATCCTGACGAGCATCTTCACGGCGATCCTCGTCACGCGGGTGTTCGTCGACCTCGTCCTGGAGTCGTCGGCCGCCGGGTGGGTCCAGGCGCTCGCGAAGACCGGCGCCGGCAGGCGCCCCACCCCCGCCGTGGGCACGGGGGAGTAGGCGCGTGGCCAGCCCGCCCGCCGCGACGAGCCGCGGCGCGTTTGATCTGATCGGCCGGCGGCGGTGGTGGTACGCGCTGTCGCTGGCGGTGATCGTCCCCGGGCTCCTCGCCCTCTACCTCCATCACGTCCGCGATCACCATGCGTTGAACTGGGGCGTCGACTTCACCGGGGGCAACTCGCTCGAACTGCGGATCACCCAGCCGTTCAGCGTCGGGGACGTCCGGGCGGTGCTGAGCCGGTTCCAGCTCGAGGACGCGATCATCCAGCGGTCCGGCGACACCGAGGTGTTCATCCGGACGCGGCCGCTCACCCAGAACCAGTCCAACGCGATCATCGCGGCGGTGACGGCGCGGTTCCCCGGCACCGCCATGCTGCGCCAGGACACGGTCGGCCCCGAGATCGGGGCGGAGCTCCGCAACATCGCGATCTTCGGCCTGGCGGTCGGGCTCATTTTACAGATCGTCTTCATCTCGTTCCGGTTCCATTCGATCCGCTTCGCCATCGCCGCCGACGTCGCCCTGCTCCACGATCTGCTGGTGGTCATCGGCGCGTTCGCGCTCTCCCAGCGGGAGGTCAACAGCAGCTTCCTCGCGGTGCTGCTGACCGTCGCCGGGTACTCCATCAACGACACGATCGTCATCTTCGACCGGATTCGGGAAAATCTCGGTCTGCGGACGCGCGAGCCGTTCGAGCACCTGGTCAACCGCAGCGTGCTCGAGGCCCTCGTCCGGTCCATTAACACCGCCATGACCGCGGTCCTGGCGATCGGGGCGGTCTACGTCTTTGGCGGCGAGACGATCCGCGACGTGGCCTTCGGCCTGGTGGTGGCCATAACGACCGGCGGCTACTCCTCGATCTTCAACGCCAGCCCGATCCTCGTCGACTGGCACCACTGGTCCGAACGGCGGCGCGGCGGGGGCCAGGTCCCCCGTCCGGCGCGGGCCGTCCAACCGGCCCCGGGTCTCCCGGCCGAGCCGGCCGCTGGCCCGGGAGTCGACCCGAGCCGGCCGGCGCCCGCCGTCGCGTCTGGGGAACGGCACATCGGGATGGTGCCGGCGGACCCCGGCGCTCCGGGCGGGGGCGGGCGGCGTCGCAGGGGCGGGCGGCGCCGGAGGTAGACGGCCATGGGCGGGGCGCTGGTCGGCATGCTGATCCTGCTGCTCGTCGTGACGGTCTTCGCGTTGAGCAACCTCGGCACCGTCACGATCAATTTCATGCAGGTGGCGATCATCACCGGCCCGCTGGCGCTCATTGTGGTCGGCGCGGGCGTCCTGGGAGCGCTGCTGACCTACCTGGCTTCGCTGATCCACCACGTCCGGCAGATCCGCCACATCCGCAGCCTGGAAGAGCGCCTCCGGGCGCACGAAGAGCCGTTGACGGCCCCGCTCAACACCGCCGCGGGCGAGGACACTCAGTGACGGCCGCACGGGTCGGGGCCGCTTCGGGCGAAGACCGCAGACGGTTCTGACAGCCTCGCGTTGGCCCGCCCTGGGGGCGCACGCACCCCCAGCGATTTCCCGGCGGGCGATATAATGGTACGTAGAATGCCTGCGCCCGGATGGACCGTCGAGCCCGAAGATCCGAACGCCGCCCAATTCGCCCTGGCGCTCGGCGTCCATCCCCTGACCGCGGCGCTGCTGCGGCGCCGCGGCGTCGCCTCCGCCGACGCGGCCCACCGGTTTCTCCATCCCACCCTCGATGAGCTCTCCGACCCGGGGGGACTGCCGGGGATGGTCGATGCCGTCGCCTGTGTCGCGCAGGCGCTGGCGGCCGGGCGGCGCATCGCCATCCACGGCGATTACGATGTGGACGGGATCTCCGCGACGGCCATCCTGCTGCGGGGCCTGCGCGCGCTCGGCGCCGACCCGCTCTGGTACCTTCCCCACCGCTTCCACGACGGGTACGGGCTCGGGATCCGGGCGGTCGAGACCCTCGCCGCCCGCGGCGCGGAGTTGCTGATCACCGCCGACTGCGGGATCACGGCCGGGGCCGCGGTGGCGCGCGCCCGGGCCCTGGGGTGCGCTGTGGTCGTTCTGGACCATCACCATCCATCGGACGACCGCCCCGCCGCCGTGGTGGTCGAGCCTTCGCGCCACCCCGGCGCGCCGGCGCCGCTCTGCGCCGCCGGGCTGGCGTTCGCCTTTGTGGTCGCGCTGCGCCGTCGGGTGGGCGCGCGCCCGGCCATCCAGGAGGGCCTGGCTTCGCTCGCCGCCCTCGGCACGATCGCCGACGTCGTGCCCCTCCTCGACGACAACCGCCGCCTGGCCGCCGCGGGACTCGCGGAGATGCAGGCCGCGCCGCTCGCAGGCATCCGCGCCCTCGCCGCGGTCTCGGCCATCCAGGCGCCGATCGACGCCCGGACCGTGGGGTGGCAGTTGGGACCCCGCCTGAACGCCCCCGGGCGGCTCGGCGATCCGACGCCGTCGCTGGAGCTGCTCATCACCGATGAGGATCAGGCGGCGCGGGCGCTCGCCGAACGCCTGGACGCCGCCAACCGAGAGCGTCAGGCGGTCCTCGAGCGCGTGCTCGGCGAAGCGCTCGTCCAGGCCGAGGAGGATGCCCAGGCTCCGGCGTTGGTCGTGGCGGGGGAAGGGTGGCATCCGGGCGTCGTCGGGCTCGTGGCCGGCCGGCTGGTCGAGCAGTACCGCCGGCCCGTGGTGGCGATCGGCATCGAAGGCGCGACCGGCCGCGGGTCGGCGCGCAGCGTCGAGGCGTTCGACCTGGTGGGAGCGCTCGGCGCCTGCGGGCAGCACCTGCTCGCGTTCGGCGGGCACGCGATGGCGGCGGGGCTGTCGATCGCGCGGGACGCGGTGCCGGAGTTCCGGCGCGCCTTCCAGGAGCTCGCCCAGGAGGGGGCCGCGCAGCGCGCGGCCGCCCCGCGCCTCCGGGTGGACGCGGAAGTGGGCCTGGAGGCCCTCACCCCCCGCCTCATTCAGGAATTCGAGCGCCTTGGGCCGTTCGGGGCATCGAACCCGGAACCGGTGCTCGCCGCGCGCGGGGTCCGTGCCGTCAATCGCCGCGTGGTCGGGGACGGACGGCATCTTCGGATGGACGTCACGGACGGGACCACCGTCGTGGAGGCGATCGGGTTCACGCTGGCGCCGGCCGGCGAGCTCCTGCTGTTTACCGAGGCGCCCCTGGACCTCGTCTTCGTCCCCGAGCGGGACCGGCTCGATCGGGAGCGGATCCGGCTTCGCGTGCAGGCGCTCGAGGTCCCCGGGATGGACCCGGAGTCGGTGCTTGCGGATACCGGCGCGCTGCTCGACCGGCTCTTCCGCCGCGCCGCGGAGTATTTGGACGAGACGCCGTCTCGCGAGGTCGAAGACGCGCCGGCCCTGTACACCAAGGTGGTCGGCGTGACCTTCAACGGCCGTCAGGAGGCGGTGGCATCGCTTCATCCGGGCGACCGTCTCCGGTTGGTCCGGGAGCCGGCCAACGCGCATGATCCGCACGCGGTCCGGGTCGTGGGCCCCGACGGCCGGGACCTGGGGTACCTGCGGGCGCAGCTTGCCGGCCGCCTGTCGCCCTCGATCGACGTGGGCGCGCGGTACCACGCCACCGTGATGGCGGTGACGGGAGGCGGCGACCGCGCCCTGGGCGTCAACGTCTTCCTCGAGCGCGACGATGCGGGCGGCCCGCCCGCCGCCGACGGCGTTCCGGCGCGGGCCGGCGGGGACGCCCGGCCTCCGTCGCTGCGGGCGGCCTGGGATCGGCCGCCCCTCGAGGTGAACGATGGGCGGCCGTGGCCGGCGGCCACCGCCGCGGCGTTTCGGGCCATCGCCGGTGGGACATCGGTCGTGCTCGCGCTGCCGCCCGGATGCGGATGGGCCGGCGCGCTCGCGGGCGCCGCCGCGTTGAAGGTGCGCGATGGCTCGTGCGTCCTCCTCGTCGCGCCACTCCGCCGGCAGGTGTATCACCGGGCCGACCAGTTGCAGTCGCGCCTCGCGCGGCTGGGAGTTCGGGTCCTGCCGGCGCACGGGCTCCAGGGGCTTCGGGAGCGCGAGCGGGTCGTGACCGCGCTTCGCTCGGGCGAGGTCGACGTGCTGGTGGCCAGCGCCGAGGTCGCTGCCGAAGACTGGGTGATGACGCACGCGGACCGGATCTCCGCCGTCCTCGTCGAGGCCGGCTCCGGCCCTTGCCGGATCCCGCAGCTCGAGGACCGGCCGGTGTGCGTGCTGGCGGCGCCC
Source organism: Candidatus Segetimicrobium genomatis (assembly GCA_005882275.1). Lineage (GTDB taxonomy): Bacteria > Sysuimicrobiota > Sysuimicrobiia > Sysuimicrobiales > Segetimicrobiaceae > Segetimicrobium > Segetimicrobium genomatis. The sequence continues at coordinate 37,408 of VBAK01000113.1, read as the reverse complement.
GCGGCCGCCGACGCCCTGGCGCGTTTGTGCCCGGGCGCCGAGGTCGTGTGCGACGCGCCGCTCCGGACCGGGCTTCGGGTGGTCGACCGCCGGAGCACGCCGGACAAGGGCGCGACGCTGGAGGAAGTGATCGGCAGAGACGAGAAAGTCGTCGTTTATGCCGCCGGACGGGAAGAGTGCGTGCAGCTGGCGCAGCATCTGCGCGCTCAGCACGACGGCCTCACGCGGCGGGTCGGCTACCTGCACGGTGGGCTTCCGGCGCGCGTGCGCCACATCGTCGCGCAGGCCTTCCGGGAGGGCCGCCTGGACGTCCTGGTGGCGACCGCGGCGCTCGACGAAGAAGCGCTGCCTTCTGACGTGCGCGATGTGCTGGTCGCTTCACTTCCGTCGGACCGCGCCCGGTTTGTGGAGGCGTTCGGCGGCGCGGGGTTCGGCGCCCGCCCGGTGACGGTGACCCTGCTCTTCGGCGCGGACGAGATGGCCGCGCGCCGGCGCGCGCTGGGGGGGCGGGCGCCCGACCGGGAGGTTCTGGCGGCGGTCTATCGGGAGCTGCGGCGGTGGCGGGGCGACGCCGCGTGGGCGTGGCCGGACGACGCGACCTGGGCGCACCTCAGCCGGGCGCTGCCGGATCTTCCGCGCTCCGCGGTCGATGGTGCGGTGGCGATCTTTGAAGAAGCCGGGCTGGCCACCCGCGAGATCGTGCTGGGGCGATCCGAGGTCCAACTGCTCCCCGCGCTCAGGCGGGACCTCGGCGCGTCGCTGCGGTACCGCGAGGGCCGGCGGGAGCGGGACGCGTTCGAGGAGTTCGCCCGGTGGGCCCTGCGCGCCGGCGGCTTCGAACTGCTTCAGGCGGCCGCGGGGCAGGGTGGGGGCGCATGAAGCCGGGGGCGCGCCCGCGGCGGTGGAGGGGGCGGCGATGAAGCGGTTTCATCTCCCCCGAAGCGGCGCCGAGGAGACGCTGCCCGCCGACGCCGCCGAGCTGCTGGCCCGCATCAAGCGCCTGACGCCGCAGACCGACCTCGACCTGATCCGCCGCGCGTTCCTCTTCGCCCAGGACGCGCACGCCGGCCAGACCCGCGCCTCGGGCGAGGTCTACGTCGGCCACAGCGTCGCGGTGGCGTCGCTCCTGGCCGACCTGCGGTTGGATGCGGTGACCATCGCCGCGGCGCTGCTGCACGACGTGCCGGAGGACACGCCGCACACGATCGAAGAGATCCAAAACAAGTTCGGCCCGGAGGTCGCCGGGCTGGTGGATGGGGTGACCAAGCTCGGCCGGATCGAGTGGAAGAGCCGGGAGGAGCGCCAGGCGGAAAACTTGAGGAAGATGTTCCTGGCGATGGCCAACGACATCCGGATCATCCTGATCAAGCTGGCCGACCGCGTCCACAATCTGCGGACGATCGAGTTCCTCCCCGAGTGGAAGCAGAAGCGCACCGCCAGCGAGACCCTGGAGATTTACGCCCCCCTGACCGAACGCCTCGGGATCGGCAGCATCAAGCGGGAGCTGGAAGACCGGGCGTTCGCCGTGCTGGAGCCGGACGCCTCCCGCGAGATCAGCGGCCAGATCGAGCGCAGCCGGCAGGAGCAGGAGGCGCTGCTGGCGAGGGTGGTGGAGACCCTGCACCGCGAACTGAACCAGGGCGGGATCCGGGTGGACGCGGGGCAGATCACCGGGCGGCCGAAGCATGTCTACAGCATCTACCAGAAGATGCAGCGGCCCAAGTACCAGGGGCAGGGCGTCGGCCGCATCTACGACCGGCTGGCGATCCGGGTGATCGTCAACGACCTCCGGGAGTGCTACGAGGCCCTCGGGGTGGCGCACTCGTTGTGGAAGCCCATCCCCGGCGAAGTCGACGACTACATCGCGAACCCCAAAACCAGCGGCTACCAATCCCTGCACACCGCGGTGATCTGCGAGGGACAGCCGCTCGAGATCCAGATCCGGACCGCCCAGATGCACCACGCCGCCGAGCACGGCATCGCGGCGCACTGGCGGTACAAGGAGGGCGGCAAGAAGTCCGACCCGGGGTTCGAGCAGAAGCTCTCCTGGCTGCGCCAGCTGCTGGAGTGGCACCAGGAACTGCGGGATCCCCGCGAGTTCATGCACTCGGTGAAGATCGACCTGTTCCAGAACGAGGTGTTCGTCTTCACGCCCAAGGGCGACGTCATCGACCTCCCCGCCGGCGCGACCCCGATCGACTTCGCCTTCCGCATTCACACCGACGTCGGGTCCCATACGGTGGGCGCGAAAGTGAACGGGCGGCTCGTCCCGCTGAGCCACCCGCTGCAGTCCGGCGATATTGTGGAGGTGACGACCAACAAGAACAGCGCCGGGCCGAGCCGGGACTGGCTGGCGTTCGTCCAGACCAGCAACGCCCGGACGAAGATCCGGCAGTGGTTCAAGCGGGAGCGGCGCGAGGAGAACATCTTCCGGGGCAAGGACCTGCTGGAGAAGGAGCTCCGCCGGACCGGCAGTGTGACCGCGGCGCTGCGGCCCGAGCGGCTGCGCGCGGCCGCCGCGCAGTTCGGACTGCCCAACGAGGAGGAGATGCTGGCCGCGCTCGGCAACGGCGACGTGTCGCTGCTTCAAGTGGTGCAGTCCCTGCGCGGAGGGCCGGTGGCCGAGGACGAAGCCCCTCCGGCGGCGCCGCCCGCCCCGGCCGCCCGCTCCACCACCGCCCGCGGCATCCGGGTTCGGGGCGTCGACAACGTGCTGATGCGGTTCGGCCGGTGCTGCAGCCCGCTGCCCGGCGACCGCGTCCTCGGGTACATCACCCGGGGCCGGGGCGTGACCATCCATCGCTCGGACTGCCCCAACAACCAGTTCCTGCGGACCCAGGCGGAGCGCCTGGTGGAAGTGGAGTGGGAGGCCTCCGCGGACGGGACGTATCAGGTGGAGATCGAGGTGGAGGCGCTCGACCGGGTCGGGCTCCTCAAGGACATCCTGGCGGCGGTGACGGAGACGAAAACCAACGTGGTCTCGGTCAACGCCCGCGTCCGCAAGGACAAGGTCGGCGTCGTCAACATCGTCGTCGAGATCCGGAACGTCACCCAGCTGACGGCGGTGATGCAGCGGATCGGCCAGCTGCCGGAAGTGTACAGCGTTGAGCGGATCGTCCCGCACTAGCCCACCCCACGACTCGGACCGACCGAGGCGGAGCCCGGGGGGGCGGACCCGTGACGGGATGACCGCCGGGACGCGCTCCTGTGGAGCGCGGAGGAGGGAGCGATGATCGGAACGGCGGCGCGCGTGGGGGTGTTTACGGAGTCGGTCATCCGGGAGATGACGCGGCTCGCGGCGGAGCACGGCGGCGTCAACCTCGCCCAGGGGTTTCCGGATTTCCCGGCGCCGGCGGAGCTCCTCGAGGCGGCGGCCCGGGCGCTGCGGGAGGGCTACAATCAGTACGCGATCACCTGGGGCGCCCCGAACTTCCGCCGCGCGCTGGCCGAGAAGGCGCGGTGGTTCAACGGCATCGCCGTTGATCCCGAGCGCAACATCACCGTCACCTGCGGGGCGACCGAGGCGATGATGGCCACGCTCCTCGCCACGGTGAACCCCGGGGAAGAAGTGATCGTCTTCGAGCCCTTCTACGAGAACTACGGCCCCGACGCCAAGCTCTCCGGCGCGGTGCCGCGGTTCGTCCCGATCAGGCTCGAGCCGGGATTCCCATTCGACCCCGATCAGGTTCGCGCCGCGGTCACCCCCAAGACCCGGGCGATCGTCGTCAACACGCCGCACAACCCGACCGGGAAGGTGTTCAGCCGGCCCGAGCTCGAGTTCATCGCGGGGCTCTGCCACCAGCACGATCTCCTGGCCATCACGGATGAGGTGTACGAGCACATTATCTACGATGGGCTGGCGCACACGACGCTGGCCGCCCTCCCCGGGATGCTGGAGCGCACCGTCATCGTCAACAGCCTCTCGAAGAGCTACAGCGTGACGGGCTGGCGCGTGGGCTGGACGATCGCGCCGGCCGCGATCGCCGACGGCATCCGGAAGGTGCACGATTTTCTGACGGTCGGCGCCGCGGCGCCGCTGCAGGAGGCGGGGGTGACCGCGCTCGGCTTTCCCCGCCGGTACTACACCGACCTGGCGGCGATGTACCAGCGCAAACGGGACACGCTCCTCGGCATCCTTCAGGAGGCCGGGTTCGCGTGCCTGGCGCCCTCCGGAGCCTACTACATCATTTGCGACATCACCCCCCTGGGGTACGACGACGACTACGAGTTCACCATGCACCTGATCCGGGAGGTGGGGGTCGCCCCGGTGCCCGGGTCCTCGTTCTTCCACGATCCCGCGTCCGGCCGGCATTACGTCCGGTTCGCGTTCCCCAAGCGGGAGGAAACCTTCGACGAGGTCCGCAGCCGCCTGCGGCGCCTCCGTCCGCGCTCGCGCGCCACCTCCGCGCCGGCGCTGCAGCCGGCTCCCCGGCCCTCCGTCTCCCGGCCGGCCGCCTCCGGTCCGGCGGCGGCCGGCCGCCGGGGGAGGTCCAGGCGGTGAGCGTCCGCCCTCGACCGACAACCGCGGAACTCGCCGGGCAGCCCCCTGCGGGGGCTCCAAACCAAATTGGAGCCGACGGCACGCAGAGGTTGAAATCGTGGGCGGACTATCGGTCGGAGTTCCCGGTGTTCAAGGACGCGACCTACCTCAACTCCTGCTCCCTCGGAGCGCTGGGGACGCCGGTCCGGCGCGCGATCGAGCGGTGCCTCGACCTCTGGTCGTCCATGGGCGCTTCGGCCTGGTACGGCCCCTGGTGGGAGGAGCTCGGCGCGCTGAGAGGCTCCGCCGCCCGGCTGCTCGGCGCCGGAGGGGAGGACGTGGCGCTGTTCCCCTCGATCACCGCCGCGCTGTCCGCGGTGGGGAGCGCCTTCGACTACCGGCAGCGCCCCCGCGTGGTGATCGCCGATATCGATTTCCCAACCGTATCCTACCAGTGGCTCGCCAAGCGACCGCGCGGGGTCGAGGTGGTGTTCGTCCACAGTCCCGATGGGCTCACGGTGCCGCTCGAAGCGTTCGAGCGGGCGATCGATGAGCGCACGCAGCTGGTGGCGACCTCGCACGTCTACTTCCAGAGCGGCGCGATCCAGGACGCGGCGGCGCTGGCGCGTCTCGCGCACGCCCGGGGCGCGCTCCTCTTGCTGGATGCCTACCAGTCCGCCGGGCAGCTGCCGCTGGACGTCCGGGCCGCCGGCGTGGACTTTCTCGTGACCGGGGGGCTGAAGTGGCTCCTCGGAGGGCCCGGGATCGCCTTCCTGTACGCCCGGCCGGAGGTCCGCGCCGCGCTGCGCCCGGAGGTCGTCGGATGGTTCGCCCACCGCAACCAATTTGCGTTCGACATCACCCACCTCGAGTACGCGGACGACACCCGCCGCTTCGAGGGCGGGACCCCGGCGATCGCCGCGGTCTTCGCCGGCCGGGCGGGGCTGGAGTATGTGCACGAGATCACCCCGGCAAGGCTGCGCGCCAGGCAGGTGGAGCTCGCCTCCGCGCTGGTCGAGGCGCTTCGCGGAGCGGGTCTGTCGCCGCGATTGGCGGGCACGGTGCAGGCGCACGCCGGGATCATCACCGTCCCGGTCCCCGATCCTCCCGCGGCCGTTCAGGCGCTGGCGCGGGAGCGCGTCATCATCGACTCCCGGCCCGGGGTGGTCCGTTTCTCGCCGTACTTCTATAACACCGTCGAGGACATCGATCGCGCCGTCGCTGCGCTGCGGCGATACGTCCGCTAGTCGCGTGTCACGCACACGGGCGCATGTCCGAGCACCCGCCGGACCGATGCGAGTGCTCGGGATCGGGGCGCCCTAGCGGATGCGGGCGCTCGTGCAGCGGGTCCGGCGGGCTGAGGTGCGCGTGCTCGCGCGGCCATCGGGATCCGGCCCGGACGACCCCGGCGAGGTCGCCGGGCAGATCGGCCGCGGGATGGTGGTGCTGCTCGGGGTCGGGCTCGCGGACGGGTCTGAGGATGCCCGCGCGCTCGCCGGCCGGCTGGCCCATCTCCGGATCTTCGGGGACGAGACCGGGCGGCTCAACCGGTCGCTCCTCGATACCGGCGGCGAGGTCCTGAGCGTCTCGCAGTTTACGCTCTACGCGGACACCAGCGGCGGGCGGCGGCCGAGCTTCGTCCGGGCGGCGCCGCCGGAGCAGGCCGAGCCGCTGTATCTCGAGTTCAACCACTCGCTCGAGGCGCTGGGAGTCCGCGTGGTCCCCGGCCGGTTCCGGGCGCACATGGTCGTGGAGATCCACAACGACGGGCCGGTGACCCTCCTCCTGGACAGCCAAGAGCGATGACCCGGCGTCTGGAATTCTGGGAACTCGCCGCGTGCGGGGCCGCCGCGGGAGGGACCGGCGTGTGGGGGCTGGCCGCCGCCGCGCGGATCGGGTGGCTGCGGGCGTTCCTGGATCTGTTCCCGCATTCCAGCTGGGACGCGCTGACCTGGGTGCTGATCCCGGTCCTGCTGTTGCTCGCGCCCGCCGCCCAGGGCGCGATCGTCGCCCGGCTGGCGGCCCCGCGCCCGGCGCCGGTGCGGCGGGGGGTCGCCGGCAGCGTGGCCGGCACGCTCCTGGTGCTGCTCGCCGCGTCGACCTTCGTCCTGGCCCTGATCCGGCGGCTGCCGGCGCCGGTGGTGGGGATGCTCGCGCGGACGCTGCCTCAAACGTTGATCCTCGGGTGCGGGGGGCTCCTCGTCGGGGGGTGGCTGCTCGCCGCCGGCCGTCTGCTGCAGTCGCCCCGGCTGCGCGCTGCGGCATTCCCCATCGTGGTGCTCGTGGGAGGCGCGGCGTGGCTGCGCGCCCGGGGATGGGTGCTGGCCGCCGCGTACGTGCTGGATCGCGCCGAGGTGGTGGCGTTCTTCCTCGCGGTGGTCTTCGGCGGCGCCTTCGGGGCCGCCTGGAGCGTCCAGCGCGCCACCGCGGCGAATTTGACAGGCGCGGACGCCGGCGGGTACAATGTGCGCACCTCGGCCGGCCCGATGAGGCCGGGCGAGAGCGGCGAAGAATCCTTCCCGTCGATGGTGAGGAAGTAGCCTCACCGGACGGGTTTTTTATCGCAGCCGGAACGGAGGCTATACGGCATGGACATCAAGGCGCCCCGGGGGATGCAGGACATCTTGCCGGCGCAGGTCGGCCGCTGGCATCGCGTCGAGGCGCAGATCCGGGACCTGGCGCGCCGGTACGGCTATCAGGAGATCCGCACGCCGGTCGTCGAGCACACCGAAGTGTTCCTGCGCGGGGTGGGCGCCGGAACGGACATTGTTGACAAGGAGATGTATACGTTTTTGGACCGGGGCGAGCGGAGCCTGACGCTGCGCGCCGAGGGAACCGCGCCGGTGATGCGCGCGTTCCTCGAGCACAACCTGGGGGCCGCCGGACTGCCCGTCAAGGTCTACTATATCTGCCCGATCTTCCGCTACGACCGGCCGCAGCTCGGCCGGTACCGGCAGCACACGCAGTTCGGCGCGGAAGTGATCGGCAGCCCGGACCCGGCGGCGGATGCCGAGGTGCTGAGCCTGGGGGTGCGCCTCGTCGAAGCCCTCGGCCTCAGGGACGTGACGGTGCACCTCAACAGCGTCGGCGACGCGGTCTGCCGGCCCGGGTACATCCGGGCGCTGCAGGACTACTTCAGGCCGCACCTCGGTGAGATGTGCGCGGACTGTCAGCGGCGCTTCGAGACGAACCCGCTGCGCCTGCTCGACTGCAAGACGGATCAGCGGATCGTCCGGGGGGCCCCGCAGATCCTCTCCTACCTCGACGACGCCTGCCGGGCCCACTTCGACGGCGTGCAGGCTCACCTGGATGCGGCCGGCATCCGGTACGCGCTGGATCCGCACATCGTGCGCGGGCTCGACTACTACACGCGAACGGCGGCCGAGGTCTACTCCGGAAACCTGGGCGCCCAGAACGCGATCTTCGGCGGGGGCCGGTACGATGGGCTGGCCGAGCAGCTCGGCGGCCGTCCGACGCCGGGCGTGGGGTTCGGGTTGGGGATCGAGCGGCTGCTCCTGGCGCTCGAGCAGGAGGGCCTGGCGCCGCCGGCAGATCAGCGGCTGGACGCCTACATCGCCACGGCCGGCGCGCACACCGCCCCTGCGCTCGCCCTGGCGGACCGCCTGCGCGGAGCCGGCATCGCGGTGGACGTCGACGTGATGGCCCGCGGGCTCCGCGCGCAGATGAAGCAGGCGGACCGGCTCGGCGCGATCTACGTGGTCGTGCTGGGGGAGGACGAGATCCGGCGGGGCGTGGCCGGCGTGCGCGAGATGGCGACGGGGACGCAGGAAGAGGTGGCGATCGCCGGCCTCCCGGAGGTCCTGGCGGCCCGGCTGCGGTCTCGGACCGCGCAGAGGGCGCGCGCATGACCGGCGGGCTTGGCGACTGGCGGCGGACCCACAGCAACGGGAGCCTCCGCCGCGCCGATGTGGGGCGGGAGGTCACGCTGATGGGATGGGTTCAGACCCGGCGCGATCTCGGGGGCCTCATCTTCGTCGATCTCCGCGACCGCGAGGGCGTCACCCAGGTCGTCTTCACTCCCCAGGACGCGCCCGCCGCGGCGGCCGCCGCCGCCCAGGTGCGGAGCGAGTACGTCGTGGCGGTCCGGGGGAGCGTGGCCGCGCGGCCCGCCGGAACGGTCAACCCAAAGATTCCGACCGGCGAGGTCGAGGTGCGGGTGCGGGATCTTCGCATCTTGAACCCGGCGGAGACGCCGCCGTTTCCGATCGCCGATGAGGTCGAGGTGGACGAAGCGCTGCGGCTCACGTACCGGTACCTCGATCTCCGCCGGCCGGTGATGTACCGCCACCTCGCGCTCCGCCACCGCCTCACCAAGGCCGTCCGCGACCACCTGAGCGCGGCGGGGTTCCTCGAGGTCGAGACCCCCATGCTGATCAAGAGCACCCCGGAAGGAGCGCGCGATTTCCTGGTGCCCAGCCGTCTCCACCCGGGCAAGTTCTATGTCCTCCCGCAGTCCCCCCAACTCTTCAAGCAGCTGCTGATGGTCGGGGGGGTCGAGCGGTACTTTCAGATCGTCCGCTGCTTCCGGGACGAGGACGGCCGCGCGGACCGGCAGCCGGAGTTCACGCAGATCGACGTCGAGATGTCGTTCGTCGGCATCGAGGACGTCGTCCGGGCCACCGAGGCGATGGTCGCCGCGGTGGTGCGGGACGCCCTCGGGATCACGGTCACCACCCCGTTTCCCCGGATGACCTACGCCGAAGCGATGGACCGCTACGGGACCGACAAGCCCGACCTGCGGTTCTCCATGCCGGTCGTCGACTGCTCGGACCTGCTGCGCCACAGCGAGTTCCAGGTCTTCGCCAGGACGGTCGAAGCAGGCGGCGCCGTCCGCGGGATCTGCGTGCCGAAGGCGGCGGAGTTGAGCCGGCGGGAGGTGCAGCAACTGGAAGAGGCGGCGCGGGCCGCGGGCGCGCAGGGGCTGCTGCCCGTGCACCTCGACCGGAACGGCTCGCGCGGCCCCGCCTCCCGGTACCTTCCCTCGGACCGCCTCGCGGCGCTGCGGGAACGGTTTGAGGCGGCGGAGGGCGACCTGCTGCTGCTGGTAGCCGGCGAACCGCGGCAGTCGAGCCTCGCGCTCGGCCGGCTCCGGCTCGACCTGGCCCGCTCGCGCGGGCTGCTCGGTGACCGCCTCGCGTTCGTGTGGGTGATGGAATTTCCGCTGCTGGAGCACAGCCAGGAGTCGGGCCGCCTGGTCGCGGTGCACCATCCGTTTACGGCGCCGCTGGACGAGGATCTCCCGCTGCTGGAGCATAGCCCGCTCCGCGCGCGGGCCAAGGCCTACGACCTGGTCTTGAACGGCGTGGAACTGGGCGGGGGGAGCATCCGGATCCACCAGCAGGAGATGCAGTCCAGGTTGTTTCAGATTCTGGGGATCTCCCCCGAGCAGGCTCGGGACCGGTTCGGGTTCCTCCTGGAGGCGTTCCGGTATGGGGCGCCTCCCCACGGCGGCATCGCCTTCGGGTTGGACCGGGCCGTGATGGTGCTGGCGGGGCTGGAGACGATCCGCGAGGTCATCGCGTTTCCCAAGACGCAGAGCGGGGCGGATCTCATGACCGGCGCGCCGTCGACCGTCGACCCCGCCGCGCTCGACGAGGCGCATATCCGGTTGAAGATGCCGCCGCCCTAGGGCGCGCGGGATCCGCCGCGGACGAGCCGCGGGGGCGCGAGGTGCGGCCCCGCGTCGCCGGCGGCGGGAGCGCCGAGGGCAGTCCGTCCGCGTCGATCTGGAAGAGCGCCGCCGGGTCCGGAAGGCCGGGCAGGCGGTGACGGCCCAGACTCCGGAAGCGCACGCCGGCCCGCGTCGAGTCCGCGACCGCGTCTTTGGTGTCGCCGGAAACGACGATCTGCCCCCCGTGGGCCGCGGCGCAGACCCGAGCCGCCGTGTGGACCGCCAGACCGATGTAGCCGACATCGGTGAGGGTGGGGCGCCCGCTGTGGATCCCGATGCGGACCCGGACGTCGAGATGGTCCGGCCAGCCCCGCCCGCCGAGCGCCCGCTGGACGGCCACCGCGGCCTCGACGGCGCCGCCGGCCCGCTCGAAGACCGCGAAGAACTCGTCGGCGCGGGCGTCGATCTCCCGCCCGCCTGCCCGCGACACCGCCGTCCGAAGAATGCCTCGGAGATCGTTCAAGAGATCGCGGTAGCGGTCCCCCAGCCGGCCGAGCAGCGCGGTGGACCGCTCGATATCGGCCATCAGGAGGGTCACAAACCCGGTGGGGAGCGCTGAGGCGTCGGTGGCGGTTGCGCGGACCTGCCCGTACGCCCGTTCACGTTCGACAACGAAGCGCACGGCGGCCAGCACGGTCTCGGTCAGATCCGGATCGTCGAGCACGGCCGGATCGTGCACGAGCGCCGTCATAGGCCGGCCTTGGCGTTCCAGATAGGTCACCATCCGCCGGTCCTCTTCGGCGGGGAGCGGGACCGGCTTCCCCGCGCCATCGAGGTAGGCCCCGGATGCCTCCGACCAGTAGAGGACCGTCAGGGTCGGATCGCGGAGGACCCTGCGCAGGCGCTGTTCGAGGTCGCCCGGCGCCCCGTGCCGGCCCAGCTCGATCACCAGGCGGCCCGCCGCCGCATGCCGCTGCTCTTCCGCGAGCTGGCCGGTGATGAAGCCGATGGGCACGATGCCGTACTTCTTGGCCGCATTCAGCAGCCGCTTGCGGGCGCGCTCCCGGGCGCCGTCGTCCTCGAAGATCACCTGGTTGAACCGGGCGAGCGCGTTTCGCACGTGCGCCACATCGTGAATGGGCAGGCGCCTCCGGCCGCGGGCGTCGATGTAGGCGAACGCCCTGTCCGGGAGGCCGGCCCGCTTGCTGGTGGAAAGCCGGGGCATGCCCCAACAATAACCGACTGTCTCTGGGCATGTCTATGGGGCGAGTCCGCCGCGAACACCAAGAGTATACTCATGAGCTGAAGGGGGGCGCGGCATGGCCATCGCCAGGTATCTCGTCAAAGATGTGGATGCTGCTGTGACGTTCTACTCATCGAGCCTCGGCTTTGTCCTGAAGCAGCGCCTTGGTCCGCCGTTCGCCATGGTGTCGAAGGATGACCTCGACCTCTGGCTTAGCGGACCGGAATCGTCCGCAGCCCGGGCAATGCCAGACGGGCGCCGGCCGGAGCCCGGCGGGTGGAATCGAATTGTCATCCAGGTGGCCGACCTGCCCGCGACGGTCGCCCGGCTGAAGAAGGCAGGGATAAGGTTCCGCAACGATATTGTGACCGGGCCTGGCGGGAAGCAGATCCTGCTCGAGGACCCCTCAGGGAATCCGGTCGAACTGTTTCAGCCGGCGTAAACGTGGCGAACCAAACGCCATTGGGAAGCGTTCTTAGGGCGTCATTACGGAAGCAAGCATCGGCGTCGGCTCGCACTTCGAGCTCTGGGCGCCACGGGCGGTCAAGGTCGTCGCGTCCGGGCCCTAGGTGATCGCGGCGGTCATAACCATTGACAATTGTGGTCTTAAGGACTACATTTGTAATGTAGTCGCTTAAACTACAGAGGATGGTGGCCGCCGTGAAGGTCCGGTCAACGGGGGTGCGGGAGGCGAAGGCCCACCTCAGCCGGCTCCTGCGGGACGTTCAGCAGGGCCGGGAATGGATCATTACGGAACGCGGCACGCCCATCGCCAAACTCGTGCCGATCGAGAAGGCGCGCCTGTCGTTGGAGGAGCGAATCAGCCGTCTTGAGGACGAGGGCATCATCGAACCGGCGCCCCGTGATGTCCGGCGCCTGCCTCCGCCGCTTCCGATCAAAGATGGTCTGCCACAGAAATGGCTCCAGGAAGACCGGGACCGGCGGCCGGGGACATGAGCGGGCCAATCTACTGGGACAGTTCGGCTGTACTGTCGGCGCTTCTTCAGGACCAGCACAGCAAGGATGCCGTTGTGCGTTCGCACAATGATGGCTTGCACCTGCTGTCGTCCTTGACATGGGCTGAAACCCACGCGGTGCTGGCGCGAATCGAACGCGAACGGATGCTGACCCAGGTGCTCGTACGGGCTGCGCGCGAAGCGCTGGATACGGGGCCGTGGCGGCGGGTGACGATCTCGCCGGAATGGAAGCGAATGCGGACGCTTGCGTCCAGATGGCCGCTGCGCGGTGCGGACTTGTGGCACCTGGCGGCGGCGATGAGTTTGAAGGACGATTTGCCGGAGTTGTCGCTATTATCCTACGACGCGCGGCTGGCGGCCGCGGCAGAAGGAGAGGGGTTGACGCCGTGACGCGACGATCTCTCCCGGTCGCAGTTTAGAGAGGCTCGATTCGTTTCCCCCTTGACAGGTCTGTCCGCGTCGGTGCTATCATCTAACCGGCTCCTGCGGTGCGCGCAAGCCGCGTAGTTCCGATCCAACAGTTTTACAACGGGAGCCCGACTCCGGACGGGGCCAACAGGCCCGGCGATCTCTGCGGCCACACGGCCGGCAGAGGGGCTCGTTGAAGCCGCCCGGGAGGGCACCCACCTTCAGGGGAAGGGTTCGAGAACTGCGGGCGGCGGCATCGCGGGAGCCTTTGGCGTTTCCGCGCACAGGATGAATACCCGGGAGGGGGATCACTGCAACCGGGCACTCCATCCAGGGTGGACGCGGCGTTGCCTTGACGCCTCATGCCCATCAGCCCATTCGGGAACCCGGCTTCCCCGCAGGCGGCCGCAACCGCCCAGTTGTTTCGCTTCGTCCTGGCGCTCGGGGCCGCGGTCTTTGCGATCGTCGCCGGGATCATCATCGTCGCCGCGATCCGGTTCCGCCACCGCCCCGGGCAGGGTGATCCGGCCCCGGACACCGGCCGCCCGGGGATCGAGGTCGTGTGGGTCGGCGCCGCCGCACTCCTGCTGCTCGTGATCTTCGTCCCGACGGTCTCCACCATGCGCGCCGTCGATCCGCCGGCGGACCGGCGCCTGCCCGATCTGGTCGTGACCGGGCACCAGTGGTGGTGGGAGGTGGGGTACCCCGGATTGGGGATCCTGACGGCGAACGAGATCCACCTTCCCGTGCGCCGGATGTTCCTCGTCCACCTCCAGTCGGCCGATGTGATCCACGACTTCTGGATCCCGTCGTTGACCCGCAAGATGGATATGACCCCCGGCCACGCCACCGACGTCTGGCTGGAGGCCGATCAGCCGGGAGTGTATCTCGGCGCCTGCGCGGAATTCTGCGGGGTCCAGCACGCGTGGATGCGGATCCGCGTGATCGCCGAACCCGAGGAGGCGTTCGCCGCCTGGCAGCAGCAGCAGCGTCAGGCGCCTTCGCCGCCGCGGACGCCGGATGCCGTCGTCGGCGCGAGCCTGTACCACGAGGACACCTGCGCGAACTGCCATGGGACCGGGATCGGCCCGGATCTGAATCATCTCGCCGGCCGGGATACGCTGGCCGCCGGCCTGATGCCGAACACCCCCGCCGATCTCGCCCGGTGGCTCAAGGATCCCCAGGCCGTGAAGCCCGGCAGCCTCATGCCCGACTTCCATCTGAGCGACGCCGACATCCAGAAGCTCGTGGCGTACCTGGAGACGCTGCGGTGAAGGAGATCGCGCTTCCGCCCGGGGCGCTCCCCGCGCCGGCGGACCGCGCCGCCGGGGGCCTGTACGGCTGGATCGCCTCCCTCGATCACAAGCAGATCGGCATCATGTACCTGCTCGTCACATTCGCGTTCTTCATCGTGGGCGGGGTGGAAGCGCTGTTGATGCGCACCCAGCTGGCCGTGCCCAACAACACCTTCCTCGGCCCGGAAGCCTACAACCAGCTCTTCACGATGCACGGGACCACGATGATCTTCCTGGTCGTGATGCCGATGCTGATCGGGCTGGCCACCTACGTCGTGCCCCTGCAGGTCGGCGCGCGCGACATCGCCTACCCCCGGATGAACGCCCTCAGCCTCTGGCTGCTGGTCTTCGGCGGCCTCCTCCTCTACTTCAGTTATCTCGCGGGAGGGGCGCCCGACGCCGGATGGTTCAGTTATGCCCCGCTCAGCGAAAAGCCCTACACCACCACCACCGGGGTCGATTACTGGATCCTCGGGCTGCTCGCCACCGGGATCGGAACGATCGCCGCCGCCATCAACCTCATCGTCACGATCCTGGCGCTCCGCGCCCCGGGCATGCGCCTGACCCGGCTGCCGCTGTTTACGTGGATGGTCCTGGTCAACTCGGTCCTGATCCTCTGCGCCCTCCCGGTCCTGAACGCGTCCCTGGTGATGCTGCTGATCGACCGCCAGCTCAACGCGCATTTCTTCGCCCCTCAGGGCGGGGGATCGGCCATCCTCTGGCAGCACTTCTTCTGGGCGTTCGGGCACCCCGAGGTCTACATCATGGTCCTCCCCGCCTTCGGGATCATCTCGGAAGTCATCCCCGTCTTCTCGCGGAAGGCGATCTACGGGTACGAGTTCGTCGCCGCCTCCACCGGCGCCATCGCTTTCCTCAGCCTGGCGGTCTGGGCGCACCACATGTTCGCCGTCGGGCTCGGACGGACGGCCGACCTCTTCTTCGCCGTGGCCAGCATGCTGATCGCGATCCCGACCGGCGTCAAGGTGCTCAACTGGTGCGCGACGCTGTGGGGCGGGGCGATCCGGTTCACGACCGCCATGCTCTTCGCGATGGCGTTCCTGGCGATGTTCACGATCGGCGGGATCACCGGGGTCAGCTTCACCGCCGTCCCGATCGACTGGCAGGTGGAAGACACCTATTACGTCGTCGCCCACATGCACTATGTGCTCTTCGGGGGGACCGCGTTCGCGGTCTTCGCCGGGCTGTACTACTGGTTTCCGAAGATGACGGGGCGCATGCTCTCGGAGGCCTGGGGCAAGTGGCACTTCTGGCTGACGTTCGTGGGATTCAACCTCACGTTCATGATCCAGCACGTCCTGGGATTGATGGGCATGCCCCGCCGCGTCTTCACCTATCCCGACATCCCGGACTGGGGCCGCTTCAACATGATCTCCACCGCCGGCGCCTACCTCCTGGGCTTCTCGGTCCTGGTGTTCCTCTGGAACGTGTTCGCGAGCCTGCGCGCCGGCCGGCCCGCCGGGGACAACCCGTGGAACGCCTGGACCCTGGAATGGGCGACGCCGTCGCCGCCGCCCGAGCACAACTTCGATCTGGTGCCGCCGGTCCGGGGCCGCCGCCCCCTGTGGGACCTGGCGCATCCCGAACGGACCGATCCGGCGCCCGCCCGACTCTCCGGCCTGGGGGGCCGTGGTCCCGCGCCGCGGCCGGGGGACGAGGCCGCCGCCGGGTCCCTCCCGCGGCTGGGGATGCTCTGCTTCATCGGGACCGAGGCCATCTTCTTCGTCATGCTGATCCTCGCCTACGTGTATTACCACAGCGCCGCCCACACCGGCCTCGTGGCGGCGCGCGTCCTGGATTCCGGCCGGGCGGGGATCAACACGGTCTTTCTCGTGGCCAGCAGCGCGACCCTGTGGCTGGGCGCCAAGAGCCTCGAGCAGCGAAGAGGCGGCGCGCTCATTGCGTGGCTCGCCGTCACGATCATCCTGGGCGCCTTGTTCCTCGTGGGGCAGGGGCGGGAGTGGCTGACGTTGGTCCGGGCCAACGTGACGGTGAGCCGCGACCTGTTCGGGACCACGTTCTTCACGCTCACGGGGTTCCACGGCCTGCACGTGCTGCTCGGGCTCTGCCTGCTGGCTCTGCTGTTCGGCCTGGCGGTCGCCCGCCGGTTCCAGGGGCCGACGTCCGCGGCGATCGAGGCGGTGGCGCTCTACTGGCACTTCGTGGACGCCGTCTGGATCGGCATCTACAGCCTGATCTACCTGTGGGCGGTGCTGGGATGACGGCGTGGCAGTTCGTCGCCGCGACCTGGCCCTGGGAGCCCTCGGTGGTCCTGGGGTGCGCCGCCCTTGGGATCGGGTATCTGGCCGCGGTGCGATGGCGCGTCGAGGGGCGCGCCGGATGGTTCCTGGCCGGGGTGTTCGTGCTGCTGTTCGCGCTGGATTCCCCCCTCGACACGCTCGCCGATACCTATTTATTTTCCGCGCACATGGCGCAGCATCTGCTGCTCCTCCTGATCGTGCCGCCGCTGCTGCTGGCGGGGACGCCCGCGTCCCTCTTGGCGCCGGCGTGGCAGACCGCCCCGTTCCGTGCGATCGCGCGGGCGCTCGGCCGGCCCGTCGTGGCCTGGACGCTGGGGGTCGGCGCGATCTGGGTGTGGCACATCCCGGCGCTGTTCAATGCAACGCTGGACAGCGGCGGCGTGCACCTCATCGAGCACCTGTCGTTCCTCGTGACCGGCGTGATCTTTTGGTGGGCGATCCTGGCGCCGCTCCCCGAGGCCCGGCTGGCGCCGGTGCCGGCGATGCTCTACCTGCTCGCCGCCGCCCTCGCCTGCAGCGTCCTTGGGATCGTCCTGACCTTCGCGCGGGCCGGGCTCTACCCGGCCTACCTGCTCCCGGTGGACCCACTCGGCCTTAAGCCGCTCATCCGCGCCGGATGGAAACTCTCTCCGGAGACCGACCAGGAGATCGGGGGGTTGCTGATGTGGATTCCCGGGGGCCTGGTCTATCTCTGCGCCATGCTGGGGGTGCTGATGCGCTGGTACCGCTGGGATGAGCAGGATGCGGATGGGGTCGTGGGCGGCGCGCCTGCGCCGGATGCAGCGGTCCCGGCTGCCCCGGTCCTGCCCGCGGGGGAACTCCATGCCCGATGATCCGGGGGCTCCCAATCAGAGTGGAGCCAGCGGCAGGCAGGGGTCGCTCCGCGCGGGATGGAGCCCTGCGAAGCCCGAGACACTGCCCAGGCGGACCCTGTGGCCCGCCGTCGCAGCGCTCGGGATTGTCCTGGTGATGTGGGGCGTCGTCACCGCATACGTGATCGCCGGAGTAGGCGTCGCCCTGCTCGGCGCGGCGACGATTGGGTGGGTCGGAGAGTTGCTCCATGAGCGGTGATCATCCTCCGGCAGGATCGGGGGCGGGGCCGGCCGAGGGGCCGGGCCGCCGGGAGTTTCTCACACGGGTGAGCATTGCGCTCGGCGCGTTGGGCGCCGCGATTGTCGGGATCCCCGTCGTCGGCTTCCTGCTGGCGCCGTTCTTGGAGAAGCAGTCTCAGGTGTGGCGCCCCGTGGGAGCGGTCGACAGCTTCCGGCCCGGGATGACGGTGAAGGTCGACTTTCCCGATTCCTCGCCGCTCCCCTGGGCCGGCGTGGTCGCCCGGACCGCGGCCTGGCTTCGCCGGGAGCCCGACGGTACGTTCGTGGCGTTTACGGTCAACTGCACCCATCTGGGGTGCCCGGTGCGGTGGCTGCCCGATGCCGGACTGTTCATGTGTCCGTGCCACGGCGGCGTGTACTACAAAGACGGCGCGGTGGCCGCCGGCCCTCCGCCAAGGCCGCTCCCCCGGTATCCCGTGCGGGTTCGGGACGGGCAGGTGGAGATCCAGACGAGTCCAATCCCTATCACGACCTGAGGGGCCGGGGGCATGGGCATCGCGCGGCGGGTATGGCGGGCCTTCGACGACCGGGCCGGGATCTCGCAGATCCTGGGACCGGTCCTCCGGCACCCGGTGCCCAAAGACGCGCGATGGTATTACGTGTTTGGCAGCGCGACGCTGTTTGCCTTCCTGCTCCAAGTCGTCACCGGTATCGCGCTCGCCCTGGCCTACATTCCCTCGACGGGCAACGCCTACGATACCCTGCAGTTCATCACCCATCAGGCGCCCTTCGGCAAAATCCTTCGGGGCATGCACTACTTTGGGGCGTCGGCGATGGTGCTGCTGATCGGCGCCCACATGGCCCGCACCTTTCTGATGGGCGCGTACAAGTTCCCCCGGGAACTGAACTGGATCACGGGCGTCATCCTGTTCATCGTGACGATCCTCCTCGCGTTCACGGGGCAGTTGCTGCGGTGGGATCAGACCGCGGTCTGGTCGATCGCGGTCGCCGCAGAACAGATGGGCCGCCTCCCGCTCATCGGCCGCGCCCTGGCCCGATTCCTGCTGGCGGGCGACACCTGGGGCGGGCAGACGCTCAGCCGCTTCTTCGCCTTCCACGTCTTCTTCATCCCGGCGGTGATCTTCGCGTTCGTCGGGATTCACCTCTGGCTGGTCCTGCGCCACGGGATTTCGGAGCCGCCCGAGCCGGGCCGGCCGGTCGATCCGCGCGCGTACCGTGCCTGGTATCAGGCCCTGCTCCGGCGCGAGGGCCGGCCGTTCTGGCCCGATGCCGCCTGGCGGGACATCGTGTTCGGCGTCTGCATGGCCGGCGCGGTGGTCCTCGCCTCCCTGATCGTCGGGCCCCCGGAACTGGGGAAGCCGCCGGACCCCACCATCATCCAGGCCGATCCCCGGCCCGACTGGTACCTGCTCTGGTACTTTGGTCTGCTGGCCCTCCTTCCGCCGAACCTCGAGAACTATGTCATGGTCCTGGGGCCGCTCGTGGCGCTGATCGTCCTGCTGCTCGTGCCCGCCGTCTCGAACCGGGGTGAGCGGAGCCCCGCCCGGCGCCCGTGGGCGATCGGGGCGGTGTTCGCGATCTGCCTGATGATCGGGACATTGTGGATCGTGGGAGCCCGGGCGCCCTGGTCCCCCGATTTCACGACGGGACCGATCCCGGCCCGAATCACCGGCGCGGCGACCGGGCCTGTCGCCGAGGGCGGACGGCTGTTCTACGACAAAGGCTGCCAGTACTGCCACGCCATCGCCGGCTACGGCGGCGCGCGCGGCCCCGATCTCAGCGCCGTCGGCGACCGCCTCACGCCGGCCCAGATGACGTGGCGGATCCTCAACGGCGGAACGAACATGCCGGCCTTTGCAGGAAACCTCACACCGGATCAGCTGGACGCGCTCGTCGCGTTCCTGAAATCCCGCAGCGCCGGAGTATCTCCCCCATGACCCCGCCTGGGAACTCTTCCCGGATGGCGGTACGGTTGAAGCGCGCATACGACCCGCCTTCCTCCGGCGACGGCCCGCGGGTGCTCGTGGACCGGGTCTGGCCTCGGGGCGTGTCGAAGGAGAAGCTCAGGATCGCCGCCTGGCTCGGTGATCTTGGACCCAGCACGGGGCTGCGGAAGTGGTTTGCCCACGACCCGGCGAAGTGGACGGAGTTTCGACAGCGGTACCTCGGCGAACTGGCCGTGAAGCGCCGCCTCCTCGACGAGCTGGCCGGGTACGCCCGGGATGGGACGCTCACCCTCGTCTACGGAGCGCGCGACCCGGCACACAACCAGGCCGTGGTGATCAGGGAAGCCCTCGAGAGGATGATCCAATCAACGGGCCGCAGGTCGCGCTCCGCCGGCAGCGGGAGGAGGCGTCGCCATCAGCAAGCATCCGCTTCTTGAACTCCAGGCGTTCGGGCAGAGCATCTGGCTGGACTTCCTGCGCCGCGGGATGATCGCCTCCGGCGAGATCCGCGGGTTGATCGAGGAGGACGGGCTGAGCGGGGTGACGGCCAACCCCTCGATCTTCGAGAAGGCGATCGCCGGGAGCCACGACTACGACGACGCCGTCCTGGAGCTGGCGCGCCAGGGCAAGAGCGCCCACGAGATCTATGAAGCGCTCGCGATCGAAGACGTGCAGCGCGCGGCGGATCTCTTTCGTCCCGTGTACGAAGAGACGCAGGGCCGGGACGGATTCGTCAGCCTGGAGGTGTCCCCGCGCCTCGCGAACGATACCGAGGGCACCATCGCGGAGGCGCGGCGGTTCTGGGCGGCGCTCGCGCGCCCAAACGTGATGATCAAGGTGCCGGCGACACCGGAGGGCGTGCCGGCGATCCGCGACCTCACGCGCGAAGGGATCAACGTGAACGTCACCCTCCTGTTCGGGCTGGAACGGTACCGGGAGGTGGCGGAGGCCTACCTGGCGGGGTGTGATGCCCGCGCGGCGGAGGGCGGGGCTCTCGACCGAATTGCCTCGGTCGCCAGCTTCTTCCTCAGCCGCATCGACGTGCTGGTGGATCCCGTGTTGGAGACGCTGATGCAGGCGGGCGGACCCCGGGGGGAGGTCGCCCGGGGGCTCCACGGCCGGGTGGCGATCGCCAGCGCGAAGATCGCCTACCAGATCTACCAGGAGGTGTCGGGCGGCGAGCGGTTCCGCCGCCTGACCGGACGCGGGGCACGGCCCCAGCGCCTCTTGTGGGCCAGCACCAGTTCGAAGAACCCCGCCTTCCCCGAGACGATGTACGTGGAGGCGCTGATCGGCCCGGAGACGGTGAACACGCTCACCCTCGAGACCCTGCACGCCTACCGCGACCACGGCCATCCGGCGGCGCGCCTCACGGAAGACGCGGCCGACGCCCGCCGCGTGCTGGCAGCCCTGCCCGATGCCGGAATCGACCTCGGGTCGGTGACCACGCGGCTGGAACGGGAGGGGGTCCAGAAATTCAATGCCGCGCTCGATCACCTCGAGGCCACGCTGGAGGAGCGGCGGCGGGGGGCGCTCACCGCCGCCGGCGGGCAGCCGGTGGGCGGGGCCGGTGCGCGATACCCGAGCGCGCGGCAGCCGGATGGGGCACGCACACGGCAGGAGCTCCACCTGGGCGCGTACGACGCGGCCGTGCAGGCCCGTCTCCAGGCCCTGGACAAGGATCAGTTCGCCTCCCGCCTCTGGCGTGGGGATCCCAGCCTGTGGACGGCCGACCCCGGAGCCGCAGCGGGCATCCGCGGGGCGCTCGGGTGGCTGCATGTGGCTGAGAAGATGGAGGAGATCCTGGACGACCTCACGCGGTTCGTCGCGGACGTGCGCAACGCCGGATTCCGCCACGTCGTCCACATGGGGATGGGAGGCAGCAGCCTGGCGCCCCTGGTGTTCCAGCGTACGTTTCCGCAGGCGCCCGGCGGACTGCCGGTGACCGTGCTCGATACCACCGATCCCGCGACGATCCTCGCGGTGGAGCACGCGGTCCCCCTGGCGCAGACCCTGTTCATCGTCGCGAGCAAGTCCGGGACGACGGCCGAGCCGGCCGCATTCGGCGAGTACTTCTACGCGAAGCTCCGGGCGCTCAAAGGAGATCGAGCCGGGGAGAACTTCCTGGCCATCACCGATCCCGAAACCCCGCTCGCGGTCGAGGGCAGGCGCCGCGGGTATCGCCGGGTGTTCCTCAACTTCGCGGATATCGGCGGCCGGTACTCGGCCCTCTCCTATTTTGGGCTGGTGCCCGCGGCGCTCTGGGGGGTCGATGTCGCCGGGGTGCTGGACCGGGCGCTCCACATGGCGCATGCGTGCGCGTCCTGCGTCCCGGCCAAGGACAACCCGGGGGTGACGCTCGGCGCGGTCATGGGCGAACTGGCCCGCCAGGGGCGGGATAAGGTGACGTTCCTCGTCGCGCCGCCCATCGCCGCGCTGGCGGTGTGGCTCGAGCAGCTCATCGCGGAGAGCACGGGAAAGGCCGGCACGGGGCTCCTTCCGGTCGCGGACGAGCCCCTGGGCGATCCGTCGGTCTACGGGGAGGACCGCCTGTTCATCCACCTTCGATACGGTTCGGGGGAGGACGGCGGGCTGGAGCCGGGCGTCGAGCCGCTCCGGCGCGCCGGGCACCCCGTGGTGACGATTCGCATCGACGATCCGCTCGATCTGGGCCAGGAGTTCTTCCGCTGGGAGATCGCCACGGCCACGGCCGGCGCAATTCTTGGGATCAACCCCTTCGACCAGCCGAACGTGCAGGAGAGCAAGGACAACACCAACCGTCTGCTGGCCGTCGTGCGGAAGGAGGGCCGGCTCCCCGAGGACCCGCCCGCCCTGACCGAGGGGACCTTGAGCGTCTTCGGCGATCGAATCGAGGAGAACGCCGCGGGGTCGCTCGCCGGGTTCCTGGCTCAGGGATGGCCGGGATCGTATGTGGCGCTGATGGCCTATCTGACCGAGGGACCGGCAACGGACCAGGCGCTCCGATCGATCCGGCTGCGCCTGCGGAACGGCACGCGCCTGGCGACGACACTCGGGTACGGCCCGCGTTTCCTGCACTCGACCGGCCAGTACCACAAGGGAGGGCCCGCCACCGGGCTCTTTGTGCAGTTGACGGCCGACGACGCGGTGGACGCGCCCGTGCCGGAGTCACCCTACACCTTCGGGACCTTCCGGCGCGCCCAGGCGCTGGGAGATCTCCAATCGCTGCGCAAGCACGGCCGCCGGGTGATCCGGATTCATCTGGGCCGGGTCGTGAGAGAAGGGCTGCGCGACCTGAAGCGCGCTCTCATCGAGGCTCTGGAAGGCGCGGCCCCCTACGGGGACGCCATACCGAAGGAGAGATAACTGCATATAGAGGTTGACACTCCCCCACTGTGGAAGGCATGATGGTTGTATGGAATTGTTCCGGCAGAGTCGCGAGGCCAGCCTGCGGCGCGAGGCCCCCCTGGCGGCCCGCATGCGGCCCGAGACGCTCGACGAGGTGGTGGGACAGGCGCACCTTCTTGGGCCGGGGCGTCTCCTCCGGCAGGCGATCGAGCAGGACGCTCTGACATCGGTGATCTTGTACGGCCCGCCGGGCACCGGGAAGACCTCGATCGCCCACGTGATTGCCCAGGCCACCCGCGCGCACTTCGAGACGATCAACGCGGTCACCGCGGGCGTGGCCGATCTCCGGCGCACCATCGAGCAGGCTCGGGATCGCCGGACGCTTTCCGGCACGCGGACGATCTTGTTCATCGACGAGATTCACCGGTTCAACAAGGCGCAGCAGGACGCGCTGCTGCCGTTCGTGGAGGACGGCACCGTCACCCTCATTGGGGCGACCACGGAGAATCCGTTCTTCGAGGTCACCTCGACGCTGGTCTCGCGCTCGCGGATCTTCGTCCTCGAACCGCTCACCGCCGAGGACCTCCTGAAGATCCTCTCCCGCGCCGTCTCCGACCCCAGAGGGCTGGGGCCGACCGGGGTGGAGCTGTCGGAGGACGCGGGCCGTTACGTCGCCGGGGTGGCGAACGGCGACGCTCGGGCGGCGCTCAATGTGCTCGAAGCGGCGGCCCTCGCCGCACCGCCGGCGCCCGATGGGGTGCGCCGGATTTCGCTCGCCGTCGCCGAGGAGGCGGGGCAGCGGCGGGCGTTGCTCTACGGCCGCGACGGCGACGCGCACTACGACATGATCTCGGCGTTCATCAAGAGCATCCGCGGATCCGATCCCGACGCGGCCGTCTACTGGCTGGCCAGGATGCTCGCCGCCGGCGAGGATCCGCGGTACATCGCCCGCCGGGTGGTGGTCCACGCCGCCGAGGATGTGGGGCTCGCCGACCCCCAGGCGCTCGTGGTGGCGGTCGCCGCCGCGCACGCCGTGGAGTTCGTCGGGCTGCCCGAGGCGCGCATTCCCATGACCGAAGCGGTGATCTACCTGGCGACGGCGCCGAAAAGCAACGCGACGGTCACCGCCATCTCGCGGGCGTGGCATGACGTCGAGCGCGAAGAGACCCGGCCCGTCCCCCGCCACCTGCGGGATGCCTCCTATCCTGGGGCGGCGCGCCTCGGGCACGGCCGCGGGTACGAGTACCCGCACGATTACCCCGGTGGCTTCGTCGCGCAACAGTACATGCCGGACAACGTGAAGGATCGAACCTATTTCGAACCCACGACGTCAGGATACGAGGCCGAACTCCGGCGCCGTCTCCGGACATGGTGGGGGGGCGTGAAGCGGTACGCGTTCGAAGGGAGGTCCTGAGAGCCCCATGGCCCGTGTGGCCGTCGCGATGAGCGGCGGAGTGGACAGCGCGGTCGCCGCCGCCCTGCTGGTCGCCGAGCGGCACGAGGTGGTCGGGATCACCATGAACCTCTGGCCGACCTGGGTGCCGCAGACGGGCGAAGGATCCGGGTGCTGCGGCATCGGGGCGATCGACGACGCGCGGTCGGTGGCGCGGCACCTCGGGATCCGCCACTACGTGCTCAACCTCAGGTCCGAGTTCGAGCGTGAGGTGATCACGTACTTCGCCTCCGAGTATGCCCGCGGGCGCACTCCGAACCCCTGCATCGCCTGCAACAAGGCGATCAAGTTCGACCTGCTGCTCCGCAAAGCGCTCGGGCTCCGCATGCAGGCGCTGGCCACCGGCCACTACGCCCGCGTCGACCGGGATCCCGACGGCCGGTCCCGGCTTCTCCGGGCCGCAGACCCGCAGAAGGACCAGTCCTACGTCCTGGCCGGGCTCACGCAGGAGCAACTTGCGTATCTTCGGTTCCCGGTGGGCGCCTACACCAAGGCCCAGATCAGGGACATCGCGCGCCGGCACGGGCTGAGCGTCGCCGGCAAGCCCGACAGCCAGGAGATCTGTTTCGTCCCGGACGGCGACTACGCGGCGGTGGTCGCGCGGTTCGAGCCCGAGGCGCTGCGCCCCGGGCCGATCTACGATCGGGACGGCCGGCGTCTCGGGGAACATCGGGGACTGGCGCGGTACACCGTGGGCCAGCGCCGTGGACTCGGTCTGGCCGGCGGGAGCCCCCGGTATGTCGTGGAGATCGATCCCGGCCGCAACGCCCTGGTCGTGGGCGATGGGGCGGCGGTGCGGTGTCCTGAACTGATCGCGGGTGAGATCAACTGGATCGCGATTCCCGGATTGGACCGCGACCGCACGGTTGGGGTCAGGATCCGCCACGCGTCCGCCGACATCCCCGCGGTGATCGCCCCCGCCCCCGGCGGCCGGGTCGCCGCCCGGTTCGAGACCTGGCCCAGGGCGGCGGCGCCCGGGCAGGCGATCGCCTTTTACGACGGCGAGGTGGTGCTCGGCGGGGGCGTCATCGACGAGGTGCGGATGGGAGGACCGGGGGCCGCGCCCGAGGCCGCCCCGTCCGCGTTAGTGGGCGTCCTGTCGGACGCCCGTTAAGGGAACCATACCGCTCAGGGAGGGGACCGATGTCCACCGTCGCGAACGTCAGCCTGGCCATCATCGCCGCCACCTGCGTGATCGCCGTGGTGGCGTGTGTCGTCTTCCTGTATTATGCGTGGCGGGCCGTGCGGCGGGCGGAGGCGATCCTCGCGCTCGTCCAACGGGCCCTGCCGGGGCTGGCGACCGATCTCCGGGCCATGCTCGATAAAATCGACCAGGAGATCCTGGAGGAGGCGATCCGCACCCTGCGGCGGGTGAGCGTCGTCATCGGCTCGGGGGTGAGCACCATCGAGCAGGTGCAGCAGACCGCGCGTCGGGTCGCTCAAGACGTCATCCTGCCGCCGATGAGCACCGCCGCGGGCGTGTTCGCGGTCATTCGGGAAGGGCTGCAGTGGTTTCGGCCCGGGGGCGACGGCCACAAAACCCATCGAAGGCCGATCGAACGCGAGGAGTAGAGCAAAGGTAAGCGAGGAGTAAAATAGAGGCACGTTATCCGCCGGAACCTGAACGGTAGAACCTCAAAGGAGGGACGGTCGCGATGGAAGAGCCAAGGGACTTTCTGTCGGGGTTGATCGTGGGAGGGCTGATTGGAGCGGCGTTCGGCCTTCTCTTCGCCCCTGAGCCCGGCGACAGGACCCGCGAGCGGCTCCGGAGGCAGAGCGAGGAGTGGGGGACCCGAGCGCGCGAGCAGGCGGATCGGGTGGCCGAGCGGGTTCGCGATACCGCCGGCAGCGTCGCGGAGCAGGTACGGGAACGGGCGGATGAGTTCGCCACAAGAACGAAGAGCACGGCCGAAGACGTCATCAAGCGCGGCCGCGACAGTTTTGATGAGAAGACCGATCATCTGCGGCGGGCCTTCGAGAACGGGCGCGACTCGACCAAGGGACGGTCGCGCGAACGCCGGACGCCTGAGGGGTCGGAGGGGTAGCCCGCCCCGGGCCCAAGAATCCGGACCGGTTTCAGCGGATTCTCGCCTCCCGACGAATGGTTTCCGGACGCGCGCCCAGGGCCCCGGCGCGGCGGCGCACGGGGCAGACGGCAGAGGCCGTCGAGGTCACGATCCCGGCGAAGCCCGAGTTCATCAGCGTCGCCCGATTGACTGCGGCGACCGTCGCGGGCCGGCAGGGGTTTAGCTACGACGACGTCGAGGACCTGAAGATTGCCGTCTCCGAGGCGTGCAACGCGCTGATTCTCGCCGGAACCGGTGGGAGCCCGCTGGCCCTGCGCTTTAGCCTTGAGCCCGACACGCTCGAGATCCGGATCGAGACGGGAGGCCCCGGACTGGAGTTGGGCCCCGCCGCGTCGTCCGATCGGAAGCGGTTGGACGAGGGGCGGCTCGGCGTGTTCCTGATGCAGTGTCTCGTCGACGGCGCCGAGGTCCGCCGGAGCGAGCAGGGCAGGGCGGAACTCCGGCTGGTCAAGCGGCGGCAGCGGCGATGAAGACGCGTCCCCGCGCTCGTCGTCCGCTCCCCCGGGCGGAAGTCCGGGCCCTCTTCACCCACCTGCGGCAGACCGGGGATCCTGTGGCGCGGGAAGAACTCATCCTCGCGCACGAGAGCCTCGCGATCTACCTGGCGAGAAAGTTCGCCGACCGGGGGGAGCCTCTTGAAGATCTTATCCAGGTCGCCCAGGTCGGCCTGATCAAGGCGATCGACCGGTACGATCCGGCGCGGGGAATCGAGTTCACGACCTACGTCACGCCGACGATCGTGGGGGAGATCAAGCGGTATTTCCGGGACAAGCTGTGGTCGATCCGCGTTCCCCGGCGGCTCCGCGAGGTCAACTATACCCTGATGCGGTGTGTCGACGATCTCTCCCAGCGCCTCGGGCGCTCGCCGACGATCAACGAACTGGCGGAGGAGACCGGCGTGCCGTTCGAGGTGGCGATCGAGGCGTTGGAGGCCGGTCGGGCGTACACGCCGGCTTCTCTCGATGCCGAGACCGCCGAGGAGGGCGGGGGCGACAGGGCCGTGCCGCTGGGAGAGATGATCGGCGACGAGGACACGACGATCGAACGCCTGGAGGATCGGGCCACCCTGGAATGGGCGCTGGAAAACCTGCCCAGCCGCCACAAAGAGATCGTGCGTCTCCGGTTCTTCGACCGGCTCTCCCAGGCCGAGATCGCCCGCCGCTTCGGCATTTCCCAGATGCACGTCTCCCGGCTCCAGCGCGAAGCCCTCGGCCAGCTGCGCGGCCTCATCGCCGGGCGGTCCGCCGAGGACCCGGCCTGAGCCACGTCGCGTCACGGCGGCATCCGCCGGGATCCAGATGACCCATGGCGAGCGTTCAGACGGCCGCTGAGATCGTCAAGCGCCTGCAGGGAGCGGGGTTCGAGACCTACCTCGCCGGCGGGTGCGTGCGCGACCGGCTTCTGGGGCGCGCGCCGGCCGATTACGATATCGCCACCGCCGCCACGCCGGGTGAGGTGCGGGCCTTGTTCCCCCGCACCGTCGAGGTCGGCGCCGCCTTCGGGGTGATCCGCGTTCTCGCGGATGACGGCGAGTACGAGGTCGCGACGTTTCGGACCGAAGGGCCGTACATCGACGGGCGCCACCCCGCGTCTGTCCGGTTCGCGACGGCGAAAGAGGACGTCGCCCGACGGGATTTCACGATCAACGGCCTGCTCTACGATCCCGAGACCGGCCGGGTCATCGACGACGTCGGCGGCCGCGAAGACCTTGCCGCGAGGCGGATCAGAACGATCGGCGATCCAGAGACCAGGTTCGCCGAGGATCACCTGCGCATGCTCAGGGCCGTCCGGCTCGCCGCCGAACTGGGCTTCGACATCGATCCCGACGCGGCGGCGGCGGTGCGGCGGCTGGCACGGCGCCTCGCAGAGGTCAGCCCCGAGCGCATTCGCGACGAAATCGTCCGCATCGTCACCGGCCCGGATCCCGGCCGGGCGCTTGGGCTGCTGGAAGACACCGGGCTGCTGAACGCCGTCCTTCCGGAGGTCGCGGCCGAGGTCGGGGTCCCCCAGCCCGAGGAATTCCACCCCGAAGGGGATGTGTTCACACACACCCGCCTGGCCCTCGGCGCCCTGCGCGCGCCCTCGGCGACTCTGGCCATGGCCACGCTCCTGCACGATATCGGCAAGCCGCCGACGCTGATCCGGGCCGACCGGATTCGATTTTCCCACCACGACGAGGTGGGAGCCGCGATGGCCCGGGTCGTGATGGAGCGCCTCCGGTTCCCGCGCCGCGAAACCGACCGCGTGGTGTTCCTCGTCGGCCGCCACATGGTCTTCAAGGATATCCGGCAGATGCGCGGGGCGAAGGTCCGCCGGTTGATGGCCGAGGAGGCGTTTCCCGAACTTCTGGAGCTCCACCGGGCCGACTCCGCGGCCAGCCACAAGGACTTCTCGATCTACGAGTGGGTGCGCGCCTTTTTGGATCGCCTGGCGGGGGAGCCGCCGCTTCCGCCGCCGCTCATCACCGGGCACGACGTGATGGCGCTCGGGCTGGCTCCGGGCCCGCGCGTCGGCCAGGTGCTCCGGGGGGTTGAAAACGCGCGGCTCGACGGGGAGATCCGCACGCGGGACGAGGCGCTGGAACTGGCGCGGCGCCTCGCTGGGGCGCAACGTGAGGCGTCCGTGGGGCGTGCCTCACGGACGCCCACCAGACACCCTCGCCGGGGGGGGACGCCGCGACCACAAGGTGACGGGAGAGGAAATGCTGCGGCAGAGGGAGAAGTTTAGGGTAGATATTAGGTAGAAGTGAGGCAGGTATTGCGCGGGTGGGCGCGGTCGATGGCCGCGCCGGACATGCCCAAGGGGCAGAGTCGTGGGGAGGGACGCCGTGGACGGTGACAACAGACCCACGGCCCGCCTGCTTGCCCTTGTGAACCAAAAGGGCGGGTGCGGAAAGACCACGACGGCGGTCAACCTGGCCGCCTGCCTCGCCGTCAACAAACGCCGGGTTCTCCTCATCGACCTCGATCCGCAGGCCAACGCGACCGTCAGCCTCGGCGTTGACCCGGGGCGCCTCACCAGGACGATCTACCAGGTGCTCGTGGACGATTCGATGGACGACGGCACCGGCCTCGATCTCACGAGCGTCATCGTGCCCTCCAACGTGCCGAACCTCGACGTCGCCCCGTCCTCGATCGATCTGGCGGCCGCGGAACTCGAGCTCTCCGCCAGGCTCGGCCGGGAAAAGTCGCTGCGCAAGAAGATCATGCCGGTGCGTGACCGATACGATTACGTGATCATCGACACCCCGCCGTCCCTGGGGCTGTTGACCCTCAATGCCCTCGTGGCGTGCGAGGAGGTCATTATCCCGATTCAGACCCACTACTATGCGCTCCTGGGGATGCGCCAGTTGCTGCGCACCCTGAAGGTCGTCCGGGAGGAGGTCGGGCACCAGATCGAAATCGCGGGGGTGGTGCCGACGATGTACGACGCCCGGACGAGCATCAGCAAGGAGATCATCCATGGGATCCGGGAGTACTTTGGCGACAAGGTCTTTGCCAGCGCCATCCACTTCAACATCAAGCTCGTTGAATCCAGCATGGCCGGCGTGCCCGTGTTCGTGCACATGCGCACCTCTCGCGGGGCGCAGGAATATATGAGCCTCGCCAAGGAGGTCATGGCGCTTGAGCAAAAGACGAGAAGCGCTGCGGCGCGTACTTAGGCCCTTCATCGAAGACACCTCGCGCGAACTGGCCGACCTCGAAGTTCGCGACACCCCGCCCTCCCTCGTTCGGACAGCCCCGGTCGCACCGCCCCCGTTGCAGATCGTCCCGGCGCGGGAAGACCGGGTCCCGCCGGCGCCGCCGGGTCCGGCCGCTGCGGTGGCCGTCGACGCCCCGGTGCGGCCCGTGGGGAGCGAGCCTGTTGCGCCCCCCGTGCGCCCGGTAGAGCCGGGCGTCCCACCTGTGCGGCCGGTGTTGACCGATCCGTTCACGCCGCTTGTGCAGCGGGCGCCGGTGGCGGAGCCCGTCGTCCCTCCGCCCCGCCCGGTGGAGAGCCGGCCGGTTGCGCTTCCCGGGCGCCGGCCGGTGGGGAGCGAGTCGGTCACAGCCCCTGTCCGTCCCGCCGGGCCGGTGATCGTTCCTCCGCATCCGCCCGCGCCGGGCCCTGCTGCGATCGCCGGGCAAAGCCCGCAGGCGCCCGCAGCGCAAGGCGCCCAGAGGGCCGGGTCACAAAGCGCCCAACCCCCCTCCGGGGGCTCCAAACCGGAGAGGGGCCAACGGCCAGCAGAGGTTGCGGCAGAATCGCAGGGCCCGCCCGCGACCGCCGCGCCGTCCGCACGTGCGGCCGCACCGATCCCGCTCATCCCCATCCGGCCCCCCGGGGCATCGGGGACGTCCCGCCGGACCGAGCCGTCCAAATACCCGCGGGCGGGGCACGCGCGCAGGCGTCCGCGAGCGATACCGGGTCTCGGCGCCGACGGGGTGAGCGGCGAGCAGGCCCTGGCGCGGAAGGGGGTCTGCTTCGCGTACTTCATCAAACAGGCGTGCTGGCGGGTTCCCGAGGCCTACTGCAATACCGCGCTGCAGGTCTGCATCACGCGGGAATGCCCCGTCTATCGCCTGCACAGGGACGCGATGGAGCGCCGTTTCGCGACGAAATTCAAGCACTTCTGGTAAGCCGGGCCGACCAGGCGGTATCCGCGGCGTAGCGTCCCGGCCGCCGCCCGGACCATCTCAAGGCATGGTTTAACCTGACTGGCTTTTCCCCATCGTCTTTCAGGCTTTCCCCCCATTCCTGCGGAGCCTGTACAGGATCATGCTCTAAGCGTAGATCTTGAGGGGAGGAAACGCAGTGGCCTTGTTCCAGTGTGCGTGCGGGGCACGAGTGGAAATGGAGCCGCGGTTCGGGGACGAGATCACCTCTGTCAGCCACCTCCATCGATCAGCTCGGCTGGACGGCACCGCTTTGATTGTACGGATGGAGGAGGTCCGGGTGCCCGATGCTGCGGACCCCGCCCCCCCTGCGAAGAGCACGCCGGGCCGCCTCGGCCGCCGGACCGCACGCGGCGTTTCGTCGGGGCATACGGCCGTCTCGGGAGGGCCCGAGCCGGCGCTGATGGGGGGAGCATCGTGAGCGTTGCGGCGGCGGCGCGACGCGGGCTTGCGGGGCCGAGCCCCGAGACGGTCGTGAGCGCCGTGATCCGGGTCCACGAGTGCGTCATGGCGGGGCTCAGGGCGCTCGGCGAACATGCCGAAATCATCCGATCCTACTCCGCGCCGCGGGGGTCCTACTCCGCGCCGCAGGGCGTGGATGTTCAAACGGCAGAGGGCGGTCAGGGCCTGTGACCACCGGTGTCCGGTCGGCGGAACAGGTGATTACGGTACCCATCGCGTCGGACCGCGACATCTTCACCGCCCGCCGGCGCGGATGCGTGCTGGCGGCCCAGCTTGGATACTCGCCCACAGACGCCACCCTGATCGCGACGGCAATTTCGGAGCTGGCGCGGAACATCGTCCTCTACGCCAACCGCGGCGAGATCGTGGTGGCGAGCGCCGGTGACGGCGCGAGGCCCGGGATCGTCGTCGTTGCGCGCGACGAGGGCCCCGGGATCGAGGATGTGCCCCGGGCCATTGCGGGGGGCTATTCGGCCTCGGGCGGTCTGGGACTGGGCCTTGCGGGTGTGCGGCGGCTGATGGACGAGTTCGAGATCTCCTCAGAGCCCCGGAAGGGCACGACGGTCACCGTCAGGCGGTGGAAGCGCTGACGGCCTCGCCGGCGGGCCGGGGTGCGGCACCGCCGGCTACCGGGTCAGGTCGATCGTGAGCAGTTCGTTCAGGTGGGCGATGGTGCGCCAGGGCTCGACGCCGCGATCCCGGAGGTCCGCCGCGGTACGCCGGTAGGCGATGAATCGGGCGCCGGCGGCGGCCGCCGCCGCGCCGTCGATCCAGGAATCCCCGATCACATACGCCAGATCGATGTTCCCCAGCCGGCGGACCGCTTCCCCGACGCCGTCTCCCGCCGGCTTGAGCGCCGGCGTGTCGTCGCGGGCGATCAGCACCTCTTCGTGCCCGTGCAATCCGGCGGCCCGAAGCGCTTCCAGGGCTCCCCCCCGGCCGTTGTTGGTGAGGATGGCGAGCCGGAACCCGCGGGCCCGCAGGGCGCCGAGCACATCTCCGGCGTTATCCAACGGTAGCGCATCCCGCAGCCCGTCGGTTTCGTGGGCTTCGATGATCCCCCACATCTGCGGGGCGAGGGCG
Source organism: Candidatus Segetimicrobium genomatis (assembly GCA_005882275.1). GTDB lineage: Bacteria > Sysuimicrobiota > Sysuimicrobiia > Sysuimicrobiales > Segetimicrobiaceae > Segetimicrobium > Segetimicrobium genomatis. Next base: position 5,008 of record VBAK01000113.1, on the reverse strand, counting down.
GTGCCGTGGGCGTGGTCGTGCGCGGCTCCGACGGCCACGAGCTGCGCGAGGGCCCGGCGCGCCAGGCTCTCGTCGGGCTCGTGGGCGGCGCCGGCCGTGCGCAGGAGGGCGATGAGGGACCGGCGGATCGCGGGGAAGTCGATGCGCGACCCGATCAGCGTGTTGTCCATGTCGAAGATCAGCGCCACCCGCGCCGGCGCAACCACAGGGGCATTGTACGCTCGGCGCCGGGGACCCGCAAGGCCGATCGAAAGCCGATCGAAGCGAGGAGTGGAACAAAGGTAAGCGAGGAGTGGAGCCAAGGTAAGGCCAATAGCCGCGCAGAGGAGATGGCGCGAGACCCGGCGTAGCCTGTGACGCATGACAGCGCCCTGCACACAGATGTTGCGGCGCACGGCCGGACACGTCGCGGCCGCGACACCTCTGGAGTACGGATGACGGTTGTCGCCATCGATGGGATCGGCGGTCACCTCGGGCAGGAGATCGAGATCCGCGGATGGGTGTACAACCTCAGGAGCAGCGGGTCGATCCACTTCGTCCTCCTCCGGGACGGGACGGGGATCCTCCAGGCGGTGGCGGTTCGGCAGGACCTGCCCTCCGACGTCTTCGAGGCCGTCGGGGCCCTGACCCAGGAATCCTCGGTGATCGTGGCCGGCGTCGCCCGCGAGGACCGGCGCGCCCCCGGGGGCTACGAGCTCAGCCTCCGCCGGCTGAGCGTCCTCCAGACCGCGGAGGCGTACCCCATCACCCCTAAGGAGCACGGGGTGGAGTTCCTGATGGATCACCGCCACCTCTGGCTCCGCAGCAGCCGCCCGCGCGCGATCATGCGCGTGCGGGCCGAGGTGGAGCGGGCGATCTGCGACTACCTGGACGATCGCGGGTACGTCCGGATGGATACGCCGATCCTCACGCCGTCCGCCTGCGAGGGGACGACGACCTTGTTCGAGACCCCGTACTTCGAGCGGCGCGCCTACCTCACCCAGAGCGGCCAGCTGTACAACGAGGCCAACGCGGCGGCGCTGGGGCGCGTCTACTGCTTCGGCCCGACGTTCCGGGCGGAGAAGAGCAAGACCCGGCGGCACCTCACGGAGTTCTGGATGATCGAGCCCGAGGCGGCGTTTCTGGACCTCGAGGGCTGCATGGCCCTGGAAGAGGAGATGGTGGCCCATGTCGTGCAGCGCGTGCTGGACCGCCGCCGGCAGGAGCTTCTGACGCTGGAGCGGGATCTCGCGCCGCTGGAGCGCGTACGGCCCCCGTTTCCGCGCCTGAGCTACGACGAAGCGGCCGAGCGCCTGCGGGAGCGCGGTCACCCCGTGCGGTGGGGCGACGACTTCGGAGGGGACGAGGAGACCGTCATCAGCAAGCTTCACGACCGTCCCGTGTTCATCCACCGCTACCCGGCCGAGTGCAAGGCGTTTTACATGCGGCCCGATCCCGCCCGGCCAGAGGTGGTGCTGGGCGCGGACCTGCTGGCCTCGGAGGGCTACGGCGAGATTATCGGCGGCGGCGAGCGCATCTACGACCCCGGGCTCCTCGAGCAGCGGCTCCGGGAAGCCAACCTCCCGCGGGCGGAGTACGAGTGGTACCTCGATCTCAGGCGCTACGGCTCCGTGCCCCACAGCGGCTTCGGCATCGGGATCGAGCGCACCGTCGCCTGGATCTGCGGGCTCGAGCACGTGCGGGAGACGATTCCCTATCCGCGGCTGATCAACCGGCTCTACCCCTGAGCCCGCTCGGCGCTCGTGCGATCGTCATCAAAAATGCCTGGGCAGAGGGTGTTGGGGTGGTGTGTCCTCAGGACACCGCCGGTCGCCGGGATGAGATGCGGGGCAGCGCAGAGCGTTCGGGACACGGCGGTCAGAAGGCGTCACGGCGTGCGGCGGGAGAAGGATGTGGGTTGACGTGGGATCAACGGAAGGCGGCGCTGACGTTCCTGCTGCCTGGGAAGTCCCCGGGGGGGTCTGCGAGGCAAGATCGGACAGGTACGCCGACAGTGTCGCGCCGACTTCCCTGAGGGCTGCCGTCCCGGGATCGCCTGCCGCCCCGAGGTCCCGCGCTCCGGTCACGGGTGCCGCGGGCTGAGGCCACTGGCCGGAGGGCGCTCCGGCCGAATGCAGGGCGAAGGCGAATAACCCGGCCACGCCGATGGCCCACACGATCCCGATCGTGCGGACGAGCTGCTGGAGCGACCCGACGTCCAGGTGGTATGCGGGGCTGTGGACGGGCGCCGGCGTCATCGGCCCCGGCTGCGGAACGAGCCCCGACGGTCCGGTCGGCACCGCCCCGAGGGCCGGCGGCGGGAGGGGGGCCGGCGGCGCCTGCCGCGTGCGCCTGGCGCGCGCCGCCTGGTTGCTGCGCTGCTTCTGCACCGCCTGAACCGATGAGGGGAACGCGTCCTGTCCGCGCAGCCGGATGACGCGCTCGCACCACGGACACGATCGAAGGTGCCTGCCGTACCAATGGTGGCCGTTGGCCGCGCACGGCCGGAGGTCTTTTTCCGCTCCGTCCAATGCCTGCGCCCAGGTCTTGCCGTCGGGCCGGATCTCGGGATTGGTGTGCCCGCCCTCGAAGCAGCGCAGGAACAGATTGCGCAGCGCCGGGTGGAGCACGTCGAACTTGAGCGAGGACAACGCCGGCTCATAGGGCAGGCCCAGGCCCGGGCGGTAGGGGAACCAGCCCAGCTTGATGCGGTCCGCCAGTGCGGGACACGGATCTTCTTCGGCGCCCGTGAACCGGCCGTTGAACGGGTGCATGCCTTCCATCAAGAGCTGGAAGATGAGGACGGCCAGGCCGAACAGGTCGTGCTCAGGCCGGCGGTCGACCTCGGCGAAAGCCTGACCCTGCAGTTCGGGAGGCGTGTACTCTTCCTTGCCCACCGGGCAGCGGTACACGGCGCCGCTCTCGGGGTCGCGCACCTGAAACGAGTCGGTGTCCACCAGCGCGACCAGGGCGTTGTCTTTGACGAGGACGTTGGAATAGCTGACGTCTCCTACCACGTACCCGCGGTCGTGCAGCGCCTGCACGGCGGTGGCCAGGTTGCGGGCGGTGCGGTGGAGATAGCGATACTCGAACCAGGGACACCACTGCAGTCGATCCTGGGGGATGAACGCATGCGAGAGATGCTTCGCCCCTTCCACGCGTTCCATCAGAAAGCCGACGACGCTCCCCTCGCCCCCATCCGCGCGGAGCAGGTCCACCGGCCACGCAATGGACACGACGCCTCCCGGCCGCGGGTCCTCCGGAGGATTCTTGAGCATGATGGCGAGTTTTCTGAGCGGGACCTCATTCGGAGACTCGTAGAGCTTGGCGAGGAATCCCGGCATCCCGTCGGCGAGGAGCACGCGCCCTTCCCCCCCGCGATCCAGCTCCGACGAGAGGGTGATGACCTGTCCGTCGGACTGGCGCCGCGCCTGCATCGGACGGTTAACCCCTCAGGCTCGCCAGCAGCAGGGTGACGTCATCATCGGTCCGCTCCCGGATGCGGGTCGACCCCAGGAACTCCCGCAGTTGATGGTTGGCCTCCTGCTCCCCTCCGACGTCGGCCATGAACCGGAAGAGGGGGTCGAAGAACGGCTGGTGCGGCACGCCGTCGGGCATCTTCAGGGCCAGCATCTCCAGCCCGTCCGACAGCACCGCGACATGGGCGGGCGTTCCACGCCGGACCGCCCACTGGACGGCGTCGAGGGCCTGAGGGGCGACCAGGAACTCGGTCTCGTTGAGATATTCCCCATTGTCGGGGACCGTGAGCGCGCCGATCTCGCCCGCGTCATCGCGCACGATCGCCGCGCCGTCCCCCACCTGCGCCACGGCCACCAGGTGCCGCGTCCCCACCACGAGGATCAGCGTGGTGGCGAGATCTCGGGACGAGGCCGCGAGCTCGGCCGCCGCCCGCTCCACCGCGTCCCGCGCCGCGTCGAAGGCGCCGACGAGGAGCGAGCGCCAGGCCTCGTCGTCTTCCGGCAGCCGCGCCAGCGCGGCCTGCGCAGCGATCGTGTCCACGGCCGTCTTCGCGGCCACCGCCGCGCCGGTGTCGCTGTACCTGGCCGAGCCGGCCCCGTCGGCCACCGCGGCCACGAAGATCCCCCCGGAGAGGCTGCGGTGGACGCAGGCGTCCTGGCACGGCAGCCCCATCTTCTCATGGCTGCTGCCCTGCATCGACGCCGCGGCGATCCGCCACCGGCGCGCCGGCGCGCGAACGGCCGTGCGGCCGGGCCGCCCCTCGCGCCCCCGCGGGTTCGTCACGCCGGCTTCATGGCCGACGGTAAGGCGACCTGGCCGCCCTTGCCCATGCTGGCCGACGCCCATCGGAACAACTCCCCGAACTGCAGGCCCGCCAGCCGATAGGGAGGGCGCACGGCGATCGTCTTCAGCCGCTCCATGTTGGCGCCTTCCACGCCCACCGCGTAAAAGAACAGGCGCTTGGTTTCATCGTTGTCTTCACTGCTGATCCGGCGCACCGCCTTGTCGATGATCTCGTCCGGCTCTCCCTGGGGTTCGCCGTCGGTGATCATGAACACCCATGAGCGGAAGTAGCTCACGCCGTTCTGGCGGTACACGGCTTTGCGCTCGTGGACCATGTCCAGCGCCTGGAGGATCGCCGTTCCCATGAACGTCTGGCCCTGCGCCTGCAGCGTGGGCGGCTCGAACTTATCGATGGTGACGAAGTCTTGGGCCACGATCACGCGGTTGTCGAACGTGACGATCGCGACCTCGACCCGCCGCGACGCGACCGGATCCCTGCTCAAGGCGTCCTTCAACGTGCGCAGTCCGGCATTGAGGGCCTGGATCGGCTCGCCCTGCATCGAACTGGACGTATCCAGCAGCAGCAGGCACGCGCAGCGCGGCTCGGGGTTTTCCGCGAATTCGACCGCGGCTTCTTCCAACCTGGCCATGTCCATCGCACCCCCAAACGTCTGATGGTGTCCCCGGCATGCGTGCCGTTCGCGTCCCGCCGATGCCCCCCGGAGCCACCAATGGAACAGTACCCCCGCGGAATGACGGTTAGACG
>VBAK01000041.1 GCA_005882275.1 Candidatus Segetimicrobium genomatis | reverse complement strand
CGTGTCCGGCGCGCGCGAAGAGCGTTCCGAGCTTCGCGCCCATCAAGCCCGAACCGACGATGCCGACTCGCATGGTGTGGGAGCTTACAGCTCCCGGCGGGTCGGCCGGAACAGGACGGTCCGGGGCTGTCGAGCGCCAATGTGATGGCCGGAAAGGGAAGGCGATCCGCAGCCTGAGGTGGATTCCCCGCCGAGGTGTAATGTTCTCGGGTGTTGCGCGGTCTATTAGGTCATCGCGGTCTCCGGAGACTCCCCATGATGCGCCCGATTCGGCAATGCTTGCTGCTCGGCGCCACGCTTGGCTGCGCTCTTGCCACTCACGCGCAACCTCGCCCCGTGGTGGTCGAGCTCTTCACGTCACAGGGCTGCAGCTCGTGTCCCCCGGCGGACGCCTACGTTGGACAACTGAGCCGGCAGTCGGACGTTATTGCCTTGGCGTTTCACGTGGACTACTGGGATGACCTTGGCTGGCGTGATCGGTTTGCCCTGCCGCAGTCCGCCGAGCGGCAGAACATCTATGCTCGAAATCTGCACCGCTCATCGGTATACACACCGCAGCTCGTCGTCGATGGGCAGGTCGATTCACTGCGGGATCCACAGGCAGTCGCGAGGGCCCTCAGCGAGCGCCGTGACGGGGTGCCCGTCACGGTCACGGTGCGTGACGCCCAAGTGCGGGTCGAACTCGGTGCGCACCCAGGCGCCCCCAACAGCGATGTGGTGCTCGTTACCTACCTGCGCCATGCGGTTTCCGCGATTGGACGCGGGGAAAACGCCGGCCGCAATCTCGAGGAGTTCAATATCGTGCGTGGCATTCGCACCCTGGGCACGTGGAAGGGTGAGGTCCGGGGCTTCGACGTGCCCGTGTCTGCGCTTCCGCCGGATGCCACCGACGTGGCGGTTCTCGTGCAGCCACATCGACAGGCGCCGATCATCGGCGCAGCCGCTCACGCGCTTCGCTCGAGTGGCGTGACGGTACGGGCCGCGCCGCCGTGAGCACCACACCCTTTTGATAAGATCGAATTCGGCCCGCCCTCGAAACGGAGCGAACATGATGCCGCCGCGGCCAGACACGTCCGTTATCCGTGCGTCGTTCAAGGGAAGTCAGGGTTTTGAGCTCAGCGCTCGTGTCGACTTGCCGGCCGGCCCGGTGCGCGCCTTCGCGCTGTTTGCGCACTGCTTCACATGCACGAAGGACGTGGTCGCTGCCAAGCGTATTGCATCAGGCTTGGCGGCGGCTGGCATCGGAGTCTTGCGCTTCGACTTCACCGGGCTGGGGTCTTCGGAAGGGGAGTTTGCCAACACCAACTTCTCCTCGAACGTCGAAGATCTGGTGAACGCCGCCACTCACCTGCGGGAACATTTCGCTGCTCCGGCCATTCTCGTCGGGCACTCCCTGGGCGGTGCGGCGGTGCTGGCCGGCGCCCACGATATTCCCGAGGCGCGCGCCGTCGTTACCATCGGCGCACCAGCCGACGTTGGCCACGTCCTCAACCACTTCGGCAGCTCGCTCGAGGAAATCCGCAAGAAGGGGGAGGCGCAGGTAACCCTTGCCGGGCGCCGGTTCAGCATTCGGCACAGTTTCGTCGCGGACGCCGAGGAGCATCGCCTGCAGGATCGCATCGGCTCACTCAATAAAGCGCTGCTCGTCATGCACGCGCCGCGGGACACCGTGGTCGGCATCGAGAATGCCTCGAAGATTTTTCTGGCCGCCAAACATCCCAAGAGCTTCGTCTCGCTCGACGGCGCCGACCATCTGCTATCCGATCCCGCAGCTGCCGCCTATGCCGCGCGGGTGATCGAGGCCTGGGCGTCCAAGTACATCCCGCAGACGCCGGTGGTTCCTGAAAACGAGCCGGCGAGCCTCGCGGTCCCCGCCAGCCCTCCGACACAATAGGACTGCAAGGGCCAGAATGCCTGCAAAGGAGTTACGCATGAAGACCGCGAAACTGTTCAAGAACGGCGAGAGTCAGGCGGTACGCTTGCCGAAGGAGTTTCGCTTTCCAGGCAAAGAGGTGTTCATCAAGCGTGTCGGGAGTGCCGTCGTCTTGTTGCCGAAGGCCAGGTCATGGGAGACATTGGTAGAGAGTCTCGCCAAGTTCCCGGCGGACTTCATGGAGACTCGGGGGCAGCCTGACGACACGCAGCAGCGTTGGACGTCGTTCTGGTAACCCACAACATGCGGGAATTCCGCAGAATCGACGCCTTGCGCCTGGAGGACTGGACGAGTTCTTGACCTCATGCGAGGACTGTCCGGGTCAAGCCCCAGCGAGAACTGTTGGTCGGCTGCGACGGGATCGCATTGGAGGCGTTTCTTTCGCGGCCCGTGATGCACAGGACGAAGCGGTGAGCGAATTGGATCGATCCTGTCAGGTCTGGATTCGTGAGATGACGGCCGAAAGCTCACGCACCAGGTCGCCGTTTGCACGCAACGCTCCGCAACATCTCAGCGGCGCTTCAGCATCTCGGTGAGAATGATCACATCCTGCTGATCCTGGGGGCGATTCGATGCAAGCTTCGAGCGCAAGATGTCCTTGAGGCTGGCGGCGCGCACCTTGACGCCAAAGGCCCGAAAAGTAACGGCCGACCTGGCGAGGTCATCGTAGCCCCCCGTGCCGCTCGGCTTGAAGACGAGATCCAGCCGCCCGGCGTCGGTCACCAGGTTCCAGAGCTCTGCGCGCGACAGGGTTTCGGCATCACAGCTGAAGGTCAGTCCTTCTGGCACGGGCTCGGTGTAAACGCGCGCGTGCAGGTCGCGCAGTGCGGCCGCGAGGCGCGTGAGGTTACCGGGGTCGGCGGCCGGTGCAATGTCGGCATCGGCCGTAAGGCGCGGAAACCCCTGCAGACGCGCAGCGGTGGCGCCCACCAGAACGTAGCGGACTCGCCGCCTCGACAGGGCGCGCAGTATCCGCTCGGGGTCAAACGCGCCCATCGCCCACACGCACCGCAGCGGCGAGGAAGCGCGCCGCGTTGCGCAGCTCCAGCAGGCGCTCCTCCGGTGTCAATCGCAATATGCGGGGGACGTCATCGAGCATGTGGGAGCGGCCGCGAACCCTCGGTTTGAGGGCGACGTGCAGGTCAAAGCCGGCACTGCTCACCAGGCGCAGCAACGTCTTCCAGCCTGGACTGGTGGCACCACACTCGATGCGTGCAATGACGGACTGTGAGGTGCGCGCACGGCGCGCGAGATCGCGTTGCGTAAGCCCGGCACGCCGCCGGGCGGAGGCCAGCAGTCTCGAGGCCTGGGTCACAGCCATCGAAAAATGATAGCTAAAAAGCTATCAACTGGCAAAAGGACCGCCACGTACGCCGAGCGAGTTCGCTTCGTCATGCAGAACGGCCAACTGATCAGGAATGATCTGGTCATGCCGAGATGATCTGCAATAGGTCCTTCATGATGAGCAGTAAGTGGTACGGATCGCTTGGACTCGCCTCGAACGTGAAGTGCTCGTAGAACGCCTTGGCGCTATCGTCCTTGGCGTGAACGAGTAACGCACGGGCGCCGATGGTATCGGCTGCCTGGTCCAACGAGCGGTTCGCGCCGGGGGGAGTTCTGGCGCCTAGAGGGGCAATAAATCAATCAGTTGCGCCGCCAATTGATTTAGCTAAAATAGCCAAATGTCACAGAGGATCTCGGCAAGTGAAGCGAAGAACAACTTCGGCGGGCTGCTGGAGAGTGTCGCCGCGCTCGGCCGTGTCGAGATCGTAAGACACGGCCGTCCGGTCGCAATCGTGCTTTCGCCGCGCGAATTCCAGGCGCTGCTTGCGGCCGGTCGGCTGGCCGCTGGCGCGCCGTCAGTCAACAGACACATGATTCCCGCGCACCTCGCGCGTGCTGCCCGGATGAGAAGCCCTCCGGCCGACTACGATGAAGACTGAAGCGCGCGAGGCGGTTCTCTCGCCTGCTGACGTCAAGACGATTCTCGGCCTGTGTTCTGCGGAGGGCGTGCTGGTGGGCGGCCAGGCCCTAGCTTTCTGGGTGGATCACCTGGGCGTTCGGCGACCGCAGGAGCTGGAGATCGCAGTCACCGCCGATGCCGATTTCATCGGTGACTCGGCGCTGGCGAAGAAGCTCGGGGAAGCGCTCGGGTGGAAATGGTGGATTCCCAACCTGGACGATGCCACCCCGCAGACCGGCAAAGTCACTCACACCCTCGCGGATGGCAGCATCAAGCAGATCGACCTGCTCTCGGGGGTCATCGGACTTACGACCCTCGACGTCAAACGTCGTGCGATCGACATGGATGTGCCCGAGATTGGCCCGCTGCGTGTCATGCATCCGATCGACGTGCTCGACAGTCGCATTCACAACCTGGACCTGCTGCCCGGCAAACGCAACGCAGCCGGTATCGCCCAGGGCGCACTGGCTACCGCCATGGTCCGCGCGTTCATCTCGCACGAGCTCGAGAGCCGCGGCGAGCGGGTGGCACTCAAGCTCCTGGAGCGCGTCGCTGCGGTCGCGGCCGAGCCCGGCGCTGTGCGCATCTTTCTGCTCTACGGGATTGATCCGCTGAACGCGATTCCGCTGGAGGATTTTCGGACGAACGCGGCACTTCACACCAAACGCTGGCCCCAGATCACCGAACAGGTCAGCGCTCAGCGCGAGAAAATGCGTCGTCTCATTCAGACCGCGAAAAGCCGTCGCAAGTGAAGGCTTGGGCCGCCGCATGCTCGCCTCGCGGCGGTTCCTGAACCCGTATGCTTTCGAAGGATCTCGGATTGAACGCCCGGAGCTACCTTAGGCGTTAAGGGGTTGCGCTTGGCGCACGTGCCAGGGCTGAGGACGGCGCCCGGGCGCAGCGCACCTGTAGTCCGCAAAAAATCCGGTCTGTGCGTCCTGAAGCGGTTCGGCTATCACGACTAATCTACCAATTAGCCGACACTGAAACTTGCAATTGGCCGCCCCCGGGACCTAGCAGATCGCTTGCTGGCACGTCCAACAAGCCGGCCATCGCCGAGGAGGAAACGGTGCTCGTTTCACTTCCCGTGCTGCTCGAGACGGAATGGGTTCTCCGAAGTCGCTACGAAATGCCACCGGAAACGATTCTGGGTCTGTTCCGCGCAGCGTTAGAAGCGCGGGAACTGGCGTTCGAGGACGAGGCTGCAGTGGAGGAGGCACTTTTCAACTGGCACGATAGCCAAAGCGGATTTTCCGACTGCCTGATCGTGGCTCACAATCGCCAACTTGGCTGCCGCTTGACGGCCACCTTCGACGCGCAAGCCGCCCGCCTGCCAGGCGCATCCAAAGCATAGCCTGGGACTTCGAATGCCCGAGATCGTTACCGACAGCGGTTGACCGGTCGGAATGCTCAACGCGCCGATGGCGTTCGGTAGGCCCCGGGCGCCGCGAACGCGGCCTTCAGGTGTCGGTGTACGGCTCTCGAAAATTGCAGATCATTCCGGGCACATAGGTCAAGGCTACGTGTCGGCGAATATCTCCCGGTCCTTTGTGGGCGTGGCCGGGACGACCGGAATGCCGCACAACGAAATGCGCCCCGGGATGGGATGACCTGCGCACTTCTCCATCTCCGCCCGTAGCCGAGCATAGTTCGCCGGATCGAGTCTGATTACGGGCGGCCGGCGCCGGAGCCGCGAACAGGCATAGACCTCGAGCTGCATGTAGGGATACTGCGCGCGCGGACAGCGGATTCGTGTGCCGCAGCGTTCCGCGACAAGCCTTCCCCAAGACTCGTTGCCGGATCCGGCTACGATGGATCCGCCTTCAGCATCGGATGCAAATGCTGGCGATACCAGCACGCACAGCAGCGCGCACGGTAGGCAGGCAACAGCGAGACGCACAGGCGGATACTGCGCTCGGCACTCGACGGACGGCAAGCCGGCAAGGCTGGCGGCGGCCTCATCAGCCGGAGGTCGAGCCGCCGTACCGAGCCGCGCACGCAGTCGCGTTGATGCGGCTCCTCACATTAGTTCCAATGGCCCACGGGACTAGCAGACACCAGCCGACGTACATGGCCAGAGGGACCGTTATCCTCGCGCCCCGTGGCATTGCCATCGACGTAATAACGCGTTATAATTTGAGTATGAGAGTTGCTCTTCGACGTATCGGAAATTCCCTCGGCGTCCTGCTGCCGAAAGCGACCCTCGACGCATGGGGGCTGGGTGAGGGCGATGCTCTGGAGCTCACCGAACGCGGCCTGCGTCCCCCGGCGCGTGGTGGCTTTTCGCATCAGGAGTTGGATGAGCTCAGGCGCTCCATCGCAGTTGCAATCATCCGACGGTTCACGCCGCGCGAGATACGCGCTCAGATCCTTGCCAATCTGCGTCGGTGGAAGCGCCAGGGCGTTTGGGGGGTCGCCTATGAGGAATGGCGAGACATCGCAGCGGGGGAAGATGACGGAGAGCTTTTCGAAGCGATGATCGGACGCGACGAGAAGGCGATCAGGCTGCGCCAGTCGGCGCCGTTTGTCGGATTACTCTCCAAGGAGGAAGTGAGAAAACTGAATGAAGAAGCAGCAGGTTGATCATGTGCTGCGGGCTGCCGGGCGCATCACTGGCGAAAAGCAGTTCATCATCATTGGTAGCCAGTCTCTTCACGGTAAGTATCCCGACGTTCCCGACGAGATCCTGACCTCGTTCGAGGTGGATCTGATCGCGTCGAAAAACGCTGATCGGACCGCCTGGCTGAACGTGATCGGGGTCGATTCTCCGTTTCATGAGAGTTTTGGTTATTACGCCGATCCAGTCGATGACGCGACCGCAACTCTGCCCAAAGGCTGGAAGGGACGCCTGGTGAATCTGCCTCCCGGAGACACCGACGGCGTCAAGGGCTTATGTCTCGAGCCTCATGACCTCGCGATTGCCAAGTACGCCGCTTCGCGAGAGAAAGACCTGATCTTCACCCGAGAGCTCACCCGTCGCGGAATCGTCTCCGAGAAGCGGCTACTTGCGTTGCTCGAGGACACCCCGGTCGGCGATGAAGTACGTGAGCGGATCCGTAGTCAAATCACCACTGACTTCGAAGCGGCCAGGCAACTTGGGTCAACTTGAAACTGCGCCAGCAAGCACGCGAATGGACAACCTAGACCGCCGCATCGCCGTGGCTCCCATGATGGACTGGACCGACCGGCACTGCCGCTATTTTCTGCGCGGTTTCTCGCCGGACGTGCTGCTCTACACCGAGATGGTCACGGCCGCGGCGATCCTGCACGGGGATCGTGCGCGACTGCTGGCCTTCGATCCCGAGGAGCATCCGGTCGCGCTGCAACTCGGCGGCAGCGAGCCGCGCGAGCTGGCGGCGGCCGCGCGCGCCGGCGAGGAGGCGGGCTACGACGAGATCAACCTCAACTGCGGCTGTCCGAGCGAGCGCGTGGCGAGCGGCGCCTTCGGCGCCTGCCTGATGCACGAGCCCGCGCTGGTGGCCGAATGCGTGGCCGCGATGGTTGCCGCGGTGCGCGTGCCGGTGACGGTGAAGATGCG
>VBAK01000040.1 GCA_005882275.1 Candidatus Segetimicrobium genomatis | reverse complement strand
CTTGCTGGCCGTTGAGGATGCACGGGAGGAAGCGCTGCGACGAGAACTGGGACGAGAAAGCTAGAGGCTGGCCATCTTTACGATTGCCAAGGGCGGTGCGATGGTACAAGCGGCGGTCGCGGGTCAGAAGTTCACGCACAAGCCCAAGGCTGCCAGCTGATCGATGTGACTTGAGGCGAGCGACGCGGTCTGGGTGGTGGCGTACGGAAAGCGCTAGCGCCGCGAGGGCAAACTGCGACAAACTACCGGCGCGGCGGGACCGCGAGGACACAAGAGACTCAGATGGACTGGAATTCCGCGCAAGCCAACTGGCAGCAGTTCAGGTGCGAGGTGCACGCAAACTGGGGGAGGCTTACCTGCGGTCACCTCGACGCGATTGCGGGCAGGCGCGCGTGTCTTGCGAATAAGATTGAAGAGGCGTACGGCGTCACAGGCGACGTAGCCGAGCAGCAGATCAAGAGCTTCGAAGCGCGCAACCAGCACCCGCGCCCGGTGAGCTTTCGTTGAGCAGTCTGTCGTGGCCGCGCACCCGTTGACACAATCGAGCGACCTGAGCGAAGGCGGCGCACGAGGCGGTATGCCGCGCATATTGATAGTCGATGACGACGTGGATGCCGCCGATGCTCTCGCGTCATTGCTGCAAGCGGCGGGCTACGGTGAGGCGCGCGTCGCGTACAGCGGAGCGGCTGCTCTTGCCCTCGCCCCCGAGTTCGTGCCCACGGTCCTGCTTGTAGACCTCGATCTGCCGGACATGAGCGGCTACGACGTAGCCCGGCACCTCTCACAGCATCCGCAGCTGCAGAACCTCAGACTGATTGCACTGACGGTTAACAGTGACCACCCCGGACGCGAACTCGCACGTGAGGCAGGGATCGAGCGGTATTTGAGTAAGCCCGTCGGCTCCGCGGCCTTGAACGAGTTATTCAGCTGATCTTGTGACCCACGGGGTGATCCTCCGCGTGCTCTGGTGTTGTGCAGCCGGCTGCTGGGCAGATGCAATCGCTGGGTGCACTCCTGCGCGCGAAACTTCGGCAAGACAGGGCGGGTTGCGGTAGCCTGCACCTTAGGAGCCGATGGCACGCGCGCCGCAGAGGCCTTGAACGGTACGGACTTCGGAGGCCGGGCCCTCAAGGTCAGCGAGGCCCAGGAGCGCGCCCGCCAGGCCACAGACGCACGCGGACCGCGGCGCTAACGAGGTTCGCTCGGCGACTGCACGTGCGACGACGGTCATGCCGACGAACACCGGCGGCATGCCCTTTGCGCTTGGCCGCCATCAGATCTTGCTGCGATCGACAATCGGCAATCGGCGCTGGTGATCTGTTCCCGGGAGTGCCCGCGTACTTTCGTCGCGTACGCTCCCGGACCGGGTCACGCAGCACCAGTGCCCCGCGTTCGGTGGTCAGCCTGAAGTCTGCCGGCAACCTTGATCCACCGGTTGCGGTTTGTTTGGCCTATATCCAGACAGAGAGACGTATCGACGCGAGTGCGCCCGGAGACTATCCCATGTGCAACTCGACAAACCGACCAAATTGAAATCACCTTTCCGTCGCGCCTTTGAGCGCCGGTCTCCGCTCTCGCCTTGGAACAGTGACGAGATTCTGCGCGCGGAGCTCTTTAGCATGGAGCGCCTGGAGCAACATGCAGCGAGCCTCGCCGCCGCACAGCAAGTCACGGAGCGACCACCACCCCGCCAGTCTCTTCACGCACGGCTTCGCGACAACGAATCGGTGCTGCTCGCGGCCTATCGGGCCATCGCAGCAGCGGCGGGCGAAGGGCGCCCGATCTCTCCGGCCGCTGAGTGGCTACTCGATAACTACCACCTCGTTGAAGAGCAAATCCGCGAGATCCGCCAGGATCTCCCGCCGAGCTTCTATCGAGTGCTACCCAAGCTGGGGAATGGACCGTTTGAGGGCTATCCGCGCGTGCTCGGCGTGGCCTGGGCGTTTGTTGCCCACACCGATAGTCGCTTCGATCCCGAATCACTGCGTTCTTTCGTGCGTGCCTATCAGCGCGTTCAACCGCTGACCATCGGCGAGCTGTGGGCGGTCGCGATCACGCTGCGGATAGTGCTGGTGGAAAACCTGCGCCGCGCGGCGGCACGCATTGTGAGTAGTCGCGCCGCGCGCCAGGAAGCGGACGCCCTGGCAGATCGACTTCTCGGCGTCAACGGTTACACCGCCGAGCCTGACGCCCTGCTCCGGCGCGACGCCGACCGCGAGTCCTTCTCACCTGCATTTACCGTCCAGCTGCTCCAGCGCCTGCGGGATCAGGACCCGCGAGTGACGCCGGCGCTACATTGGCTGGAGGAGCTCCTTGCGGCGCAAGCAACAACATCGGACGAGATTGTGCGTGATGAGCAACAGCGACAGGGCGCGTCAAACGTGACAGTACGCAATCTCATCACGAGCATGCGGTTGCTCTCGGATGTGGATTGGCCGGAGTTCTTCGAAAGTGTCAGCTTGGTCGACGACCTGTTGCGCTCGGGCAGCGCCTTCGCCGAATTGGATTTCCCCACCCGTAATCTCTACCGTCGGGCAATAGAGCGCTTTGCACGAGGCTCGAAACTGACGGAACTCGAAATTGCAGCCGCGGCCCTAGCAGCTGCGAATGAGTCCGACGCAACGGACGACAGACATGCCGGTTGCCGCCGCACTGATCCGGGTTACTACCTGATCGCAAACGGTCGGCGCGCCTTCGAAGCGACCATCGGCTATCGAAATCCGCGCTTCACCTGGCCCCGCCGGTTCGAACTCGCGGCCGGGGTTGGGAACTACCTAGCTGCGATCGCCCTGGTGGGGGCCGTCGCGCTGTCGCTGCCCCTATTTGTCCTCAACGCCTGGAGCATCCCCCGCGTCCACCTAGCGCTGCTCGCTCTCCTCGGCCTGATTCCGTCCCTGGATGCCGCCATCGCACTCGTTAATCGCGCCGTCATGAGGGCTTTCGGCGCAACAACCCTACCCGGTCTCGCGCTGCGTGACGGCGTTCCGTCACATCTGCGAACCATGGTGGTCGTTCCCGCTTTGCTGACCACTCGCGCCGCACTCGAAGCCCAGATCGACCGCCTCGAGATTCACTACCTCGCCTCACCCGACGGCGAACTGTACTTTGCTCTGCTCTCGGACTGGACTGACGCCCCGACGGAGAAC
This sequence comes from Candidatus Segetimicrobium genomatis, assembly GCA_005882275.1. GTDB lineage: Bacteria > Sysuimicrobiota > Sysuimicrobiia > Sysuimicrobiales > Segetimicrobiaceae > Segetimicrobium > Segetimicrobium genomatis. The sequence continues at coordinate 4,386 of VBAK01000040.1, read as the reverse complement.
GCTGCCGGGGATGAAGCGCTGCTTGCGGTGGCGGGCGAGGCAATTGCGCGACTGAATCGACTTCACGGCAACGGTTCAGCCGGCGAACGCTTCCTCCTACTCCACCGTCGCCGGGTCTGGAGCGACGTGCAGACGCAGTGGATGGGATGGGAACGCAAGCGCGGGAAGCTTCACGAACTGAATCGCCTGCTACGTGGAGCGACCGATACGAACTTCCATGGCATCAATGGGCGGGCCCCTGAGGTTCCGTCGGGAGTCCGCTACGTCATTACCTTGGATGCCGACACCAGATTGCCCCGGGACGCGGCACGGCGCCTGGTCGGCAAACTGGCCCACCCGCTAAATCATCCCCGGTTCGACGGCGCCACCGGACAGGTCGTCGAGGGGTACGCAGTCCTGCAACCGCGGGTCGCGCCGTCTTTGCCAGTCGGACGCGAAGGCTCGCTCTTTCAGCGCGTCTTCTCGAGCTCAAGCGGTATCGATCCGTACGCCTCAGCCGTCTCGGATGTCTACCAGGATCTCTTCGGTGAGGGCTCGTACGCTGGCAAGGGCATCTACGATGTCGATGCCTTTGAAGCGTCACTCGCCGGTCGTGTATCCGACGGCACGCTGCTTAGTCACGATCTTTTCGAGGGCGTCTTTGCGCGCGCGGGTCTGGTTTCCGATATCGAGGTGGTCGAGGAATTTCCGGCGAGGTACGACGTCGCTGCGGCACGCCAGCACCGCTGGGCGCGGGGCGACTGGCAACTGCTGCCCTGGATCTTTGGAAGGGGCGACGCGGCGGGCGCCACGCGGGGCCGGCGCAGATTGCCGCTGATCGCCCTGTGGAAAATGTTGGACAATCTGCGGCGCACATTGTCGGCGCCAGCGAGTATCGCGGCACTGCTGGCCGGATGGATGTTGCCAGGCAAAGCCGCGCTCGTCTGGACCGCCTTTGTCGTATTGGCGATTGGCGTGCCGGCGCTACTGCCAATTTTTGCAGCCCTGGTGCCCCGCCGCGCTGGCGTCAACGCACGCAGCCACCTGCGCGCGCTGCGCAAAGACATCTGGCTTGCTGCTTCACTGACCGCCTTCCTGATAACTTTTCTTGCGCATCAGGCCTGGCTCATGCTCGACGCGATCGGCCGAACGCTGTTTCGTCTGTTCATCAGTCGGCGGAATCTGCTCCAGTGGGTCACTTCGGCTCAGACGAACCTCGGGCCCGAGCTTGATCTCAACGCCGCCTATCGTCGCATGAGCGGAGCCGTGGTCATCGCGACAATCTCCGCCGCGCTCATCGGAGACCTCCGGCCGGACGCCTGGGGAGTAGCAACCCCATTCGTGATCCTGTGGATTGCTTCCCCGGCCATCGCCGTATGGATCAGTCTTTCCCCACGCGTCGCGGGTCACCTGGCGATCTCTGATACCGACGCCCGGGCGCTGAGACTGGTCGCCCGCCGCACATGGCGCTACTTCGAGACGTTTATTACAGCAGACGACCACATGCTGCCCCCCGATAACTTCCAGGAGGATCCGCGACCGGTCCTGGCGCATCGAACCTCCCCTACCAATCTTGGCCTCTATCTCCTGTCCGCCGTCAGCGCCCGCGACTTCGGTTGGGCCGGGACGAGCGAGACCGTTGATCGGTTAGAAGCGACGCTCGCGACGATGAGCCGCCTTCAGCAGTGTCGTGGCCACTTTTACAACTGGTACGACACACGCGATCTGCGCCCTTTGGAACCGCGATACGTCTCTTCCGTGGATAGCGGCAACCTCGCGGGGCATCTCATCGCACTGGCGAATACTTGTCGAGAGTGGATTGACGTGCCCATCGCCAATCACTTGTCTTGTGTCGGGGTAGCGGACGCTCTACACCTTGCACGCGAAGCCCTTCAGGAGCTCCCTAACGACCTACGAACAAACACCACCGCCTGCGCACACCTTGAATACGCCCTCGATTCGCTCGCCGCCGCACTTGCCGATGAGGTGGGACCCGGCGACTGCGCAGCGCGGTTGGCGCGGACAGTCCCGCTGGCCGCGACCCTTGCCGATATTGCGCGGGCGCTGGCCGGTGAGCTGGGCGATGACCTGGGCAGCGAGATACTCTTCTGGACAGAAGCAACACAACGATCGATCGAGAGTTGGCAGCGGGATCTAAGCCTGACAGCTGAGGCCATCCGGACTCTGCAGCAACGGCTGGCAATACTTGAATCAACAGCGCGGCGAATGTACGAGGCGATGCAGTTCGGCTTTCTGCTTGATCCCGAACGCCGACTCCTCTCGATCGGCTACCGCGCGGCCGACGGCACACTCGATCCGAGCTGCTATGACTTACTCGCCTCCGAGGCGCGTCTGGCAAGCTTCGTGGCCATCGCCAAGAACGAAGTGCCGGCCCGCCACTGGTTTCGGCTCGGACGCGCGGCCACACCAGTTGGACAGGGCGCAGCGCTGATCTCCTGGTCGGGATCGATGTTCGAATATCTGATGCCCTCGCTTGTCATGCGTGCGCCGTTCGGGAGTCTGCTGGAACAAACCAATCGTCTGATTGTTCAACGGCAAATAGATTACGGTGCTGAGCTCCGCGTTCCCTGGGGCGTTTCCGAATCTGCTTACAACGCGCGCGACGTGGAGCTCACCTACCAGTATTCGAACTTCGGCGTGCCGGGCCTGGGACTCAAACGTGGCTTGAGCGAGAACGCGGTGATCGCGCCGTATGCAACCGCCCTAGCCGCGATGGTTGATCCGAGTCGCGCGGCGCTCAATTTCGCGAGACTCATTGCGATTGGCGCGCGCGGTCGATACGGCTTCTTTGAGGCGCTCGATTACACCCGCAGCCGTCTGCCCGAGGGATCCCGGGTTGCCATCGTTCGGGCGTTCATGGCGCATCATCAAGGCATGAGCGTGGTTGCCATCGCCAACGTCCTCTTCGACGGGAGGATGCGCGAACGATTTCACGCGGAGCCCCGCATCCAGGCAACCGAATTGCTGTTGCAGGAACGCGCGCCACGTGACGTCTCGGTCGCTCATCCCCGCGCCGAAGAAGTCAGCACGGCGGCGCGAGTTAGCGAGGCGCAACTTCCTGAAGGGCGGCGCCTGAGAAGTCCGCACGAATTAACGCCGCAAACTCACCTACTTTCGAACGGCCGGTATTCGGTGATGCTCACGAGTGCCGGGTCGGGCTGCAGTCGCTGGCACGATCTCGGCGTGACACGCTGGCGCGAGGATTCCACGCGCGACGATAGCGGCAGCTATTTCTTTTTGCGTGACATCGAAAGCGGCGTCTTGTGGTCCGCCGGCTACCAACCAAGCGGCGTAGAGCCCGACAGCTACGAGGTGAGCTTCACCGAAGACCGCGCCGAATTCATCCGCAGCGACGGGGCGATCAGTACGATCCTGGAAGTGCTCGTTTCGCCGGAGGACGACGCCGAGGTCCGCCGTATGTCCATTGTGAATGCAAGCAACCGGATGCGCGACTTGGAGATCACATCCTACTGCGAACTCGTGCTTGCGCCCCCCGCCGCTGATACGGCACACCCGGCATTCTCCAAGCTCTTTGTACAGACCGAGTATGTGGCAAAGGTGGGCGCGCTCCTGGCGACGCGGCGTCGGCGCTCACCCGCCGAGCCTGAGATCTGGGTTGCACATCACGCAGTCATTGAAGGCGAGACGTTGGGCGAGCCGGAGGTCGAAACTGATCGAGCTCGTTTCCTCGGCCGTGGGCGCGACATTCACGCACCCATCGCGATGCTGGACGGGCGGCGTTTGTCAAACACCGTGGGTGCAGTACTTGATCCGGTGTTCGCGCTCCGGTATCGCGTGCGCATACCGGCGGGCGTCACTGTGCGCATTGGGTTCTGGACCAGTGCTGCTTCTTCCCGCGAAAGCGTTCTGGATCTCGTCGACAAGCACCATGAGGCAAACGCCTTCGTACGCGCGGCCACATTGGCGTGGACGCAGGCACAGATACAACTTCGTCACATCGGCGTCGACGCCGCGGAGGCCAGCCTCTTTCAGCGGCTTGCAGGCTATGTGCTCTACGCTGATGCGTCGGTGCGGCCGTCATCCGATAGGATACGCCGCGGAGCTGGCGGGCCAGCGGCACTGTGGACTCACGGCATTTCCGGCGATCTGCCCATCGTGTTGTTACGAATCGCTGATGTCGAAGACATCGCCATCGCGAGACAATTACTCCGTGCTCACGAATATTGGCGGATGAAGCGCCTTGCCGTCGATCTCGTAATCCTCAACGAACGCACCTCCTATCTTCAGGACCTGCAGATGGCTCTGGAGACGCAGCTTCGAATGAGTCAGTCGCAGCCGCAGATCAGTGCGGACAACGCGCGCGGCTCGGTATTCCTGCTGCGCGCGGATCTGCTCTCGGAACAGACGAGCGCGCGGCTCTCATCC
>VBAK01000039.1 GCA_005882275.1 Candidatus Segetimicrobium genomatis | reverse complement strand
TCGAGCGCCTCCTGAATCCTTCTGACGTCTTCGCCGGACGGGACGCTCATCGGCCGGCGGGACCGCCCGCCGTTCCGGCCCTGCAGTGTCACCGCGGCTTTGACGCGCGCCGGGAGGTTGGGGCCGCTGAGCGCCATCCACACGGGGAGCAGGCGGTTGTGGATCCGGAGGGCGGCGGCGTGGTCTCCCCGCTGCACCGCATCGAACAGCGCCACGCAGAGCGTCGGCACGGCGGTCAGGATGGCGGCGACGGCCCCATCCGCGCCGAGCACGAACGAAGGGTATAGGAGGTCGTCCACGGCGGTGAGGATCGACGCCTTGCCGCGGGCGGCGTGCAGCAGCTCCGAGAGTTTGTGGATGTCCCCGCCGCTCTGCTTGACGCCGGCGACGTTCGGCAGATCCAGCAGGCGGACGAGCGTCGGGACGTCGATCGTCGCCCACGGCACCACGTTGTACACGACGATCGGCAGCCCGACCGCCTGCCCGATGGCGCGGTAGTACTCGACCGTGTCGTCCGGCCCGGGCGGGAAGAGGTAGTGCGGCGGCGTGACCTGGAGGGCATCCGCCCCGGCCTCCCGGGCGGCCTTCCCCAGGGACACCGCCTCGCGCGTGGTGTCGGGGATCGCGCCGGCGATCACGGGAACGCGCCCGCGTGTCTGCGTCCCGACCGCGCGCACCGCGGCGCGCACCTCGTCAGGAGTAAAGCCCGCTCCCTCCCCCGTGCTCCCGCCCACCGTGAGGGCCGTGCACCCCACACCGATCAGATACTCGGCCTCTCCCTGCAGGGCCCGGAGATCGATATCCTCGCTCTCGTCAAAGGGCGTCACCATCGGCGGAATGATCCCTCGGAAGCGAACGCTCACGGTGCTCTCCCTCCCCTCTTTGTCATCGCGATCACGCGGGCAAGCGCATCGTCAGAGAATCTCGCTCTGCGGGTTGGGCTCGCCTTCGGCGAAGCGGGACGGGCGGAGCGCGTGGATGTCCAGGGTGTGGGCGCGCCCGTCCAGCATGATCTCCACCAACAGCTCCCCCAGCACCGGGGAGTGCATGACGCCGTGCCCCGATGACCCATTGATCAGGTAGAGTCCCTCCACCCCGGGCGCTGGCCCGACAAGGGCGTGCTTGTCCGGGGACATCTCATAGAGGCCGCAGTAGCACCGCTCCAGGTCGATCTCGGCCTCCCGAAGAACGGGGACCCGATCGTGTGCGCGGCGCAGCAGACCGTCGAGCCACCAGCGGTCGAAGGTGACGTCAAAGGGATCGTCGGCCGGCAGGTCCTCCGGCCACAGCAGCCAGATGCGCCCGTCCCGGACCCTGAAGTGAAATCCATCGTCCACGTTGATGGTCATCGGCGTATCCGCCGGCAGCCGGGGAAACGGCTGCGTCACCGCCGTCTGCCTCCGGAGCGGGCCGACCGGAATGTCCACCCCGGCCGTCCGGGCGACCAGGCCCGCCCAGGGGCCCGCGGCGTTGACCACCCGCCGCGTCCCCACGACGCCCTCGGGGGTGCGCACGCCCGCGATCCGCCCGCCCTCGGCGACGCACTCGACCCAGCCCGCATCGTACTCGAACTGGACCCCCAGCCGCTGCGCCGCCTCGATGAAGCCGCGCATGATCTCGAGCGGCACGATGTAGCCGTCGGTCGGGCCGAATGTGCCGCCGATCAGGTCGTCCGCGCGCACCGCGGGCGACAGCCGGCGGATGTCGTCCGGGCCCACCTCGCGCACGTCCCGGAGGCCCGCCGCCCGCTGGACCGCCATCGCGGCCCGAAGGGCCTCGAGCTGCGCCGCCGTCCGCGCCATAAAGAGATAGCCCACGGGCCGGTAACCGGGGTCGACGCCCAGTTCCTCCCGAAAGCGTTCGAGCCGGTCCCGGGCCGCGAGCGAGAGGCGGACGTAGACGTCCGTCGTAAACTGGGAGCGGAAGCCGCCGGTCGCCTTGCCCGTGCTCCCGAGTCCGGGCCGATCGAACCGCTCCAGCACGAGCACGTTCCGGCACCCGCGCCGCGCCAGGTGGTAGGCGACGCTGGCGCCCATCACGCCGGCGCCGATGACGACGACCTCCGCCGTGCGCCGGCTCACGTCGAGCGTTTGGGCCTTGCCTTTGATCCACGCTTCGCTTCGATCGGCGTCCACGGGACCGGGGGCGTCCGGCGGTGCCAGTCCGTGGCCGCCTGGAAGGCGCGGCCGAGGTCGATCAGGGTGTCTTCGCCGAACGGCCGGCCGACCAGCTGCACGGCCAGGGGCAGACGGGTGGTGCTGAACCCGCACGGCAGCGAGAGCGCCGGGAGCCCGACCAGGTTCCCCGCCGGCACCAGCGCGACGCCGCCGCCCCCCGGCACGCCGCGGCGGGCCCTGCGCACGGCGCCGGGCCCGCGGGTCCGCCAGAGGGGATCGAGGGGCTCATCGATCCGCCCGGCCGGCGCGTAGCGCGAAGGCGCCAGGATCACGTCGACCGCCGAGAAGATCTGGACGAAGGCCTCCTGGAGCATCCGCCGCACCCGCATCGCGCTCAGGTAGTCGGCCGCGCTGACCTGCAGGCCGGCGCGCAGGCCGATGGCCTGGCGGCGGTCGGCGAGCCGGGCCAGGCCGCCGCTCCTGATCAGGTCCTTGAACACCGCCGATCCTTCGGCCCGGATGATCGTTCTCGCCGCGGCGTCGATCGGCAGCGCGGGAAGCGTGATCCGCTTCCAGCGGAGGCCGAGGCTCCGGAATGCCGCGACGGCCTCCCGCATCGCGACGCGGGCGGTGGGATGCACGCCCTCCTCGAACTCTTCCGCCATGTAGCCGACGCGCAGGCTGGAGAGCCGCCGGAGGCCGCCGCGGCTCATCTGAAACCCGCGTCCGGCCGAACCGGGATCGCGCGGGTCCGGACCGGCGATCGCCTCCAGCACGAAGCCGCAGTCTTCCGCGCTCCGGCACATCGGTCCGATCTTGTCCATCGTCCAGGACAGGGCCATGGCCCCGTGCCGGCTCACCAGCCCGTACGTCGGGCGCAACCCGGTGACCCCGCAGTTGGACGACGGCGACAGAATCGATCCGGAGGTCTCCGAGCCGAGGCCGAACGGCGTGAGCCCGGCCGCGACCGCGGCCCCCGTCCCGCTGGACGACCCGCCCGACCAGTGGTCGGGGTTCCAGGGATTCCGGCACGGGCCCTGGAGGGACGCCGACGGATACCGGTACCCGCCCCCGCCGGCCAACTCGATCATCGCGAGCTTGGCGACCAGCACCGCGCCCGAGCGCCGGAGCGACTCGATGACGGCCGCGTCGTAGTTGAAGACCTGACGGGCGTACGGGGGGGCGCCCCAGGTCGTCGGCGCGCCTCTGGCCGCGAGGAGATCCTTGGCGCCGTAGGGGATGCCCAACAGGGTCCCCCGGTCGCGCCGGTCCCGGAGCATCCGATCCGCCGCGTGCGCCTCCTTGAGCGCCCGCTCGGGCAGGAGGCTGGCCACCGCGTTGTAGTCCCGGCCGAACGAGGCCAGGCGATCGAGCGCCGTGCGCGTGAGGTCCACCGCCGAGAACTCCTGCCTCTGGAGCCCCGCGCTGAGCTCGCTGATCGTCAAGAAGAGGGGATTGTCCATCGCCTACGGCCTGAAGACGAAGGCCGGCTCGGTGGCGAACGGCACCTTCGCGTCGTTCAGCGCGTCGCTCGCCTCGGCCTGGGACTTGAGCACCTCGCGCAGCTCGCGCGCGGGGGAGGGATGGCCGCGCGCTTTCCGCCTGCGGTGAGCGGGAGGCCGTGGGCGCCTTCGCACTCGACGGCCTGGTCGTCTCGGCACGCTCTCTCAGTACCACGAAGGCCGGCCGTTCTCCTGGACCGCGGGCGCCCGGGCGACCCGCGCTACCCGCGCCGGCGGCGGTCCCACACCTCGGGATTGACCAGGCGCGGAGGGCGCTCGTCCGCCAGCACCTGCAGGACCTGCTCGGCCGCGGAGAGCGACAGCCGGCGGTTCGTCTCGTGGCTCAGCCCGGCGATGTGCGGGGTGACGATCACGTTCTCGAACGCGTAGAGGGGATCCGGATCGTTCGGGGGCTCGGGATCGAAGACGTCGATGCCCGCCCCCGCGATCCGCCCGTCGCGGAGCGCGTTGGAGAGCGCGCCCGGATCCACGACCCCGCCCCGCGCGCAGTTGATGAGATACGCCGTCGGCTTCATCACCGCCAGTTCGCCCACGCCGATGACGTGGCGGGTCCCCTCCGTCAGCGGCGTGTGCACGGTCACGAAATCCGCATCGCGCAGCAGATCGTGGAGGTCGCGGCGGCGCTCCACCCCGGCGGCCGTGAACACCCCGTCCTCCAGGAATGGATCGTACCCCAGCACGCGCGCGCCGAACGCGGCCGTGCAGATGCCCGCCACCCTCCGGCCGATGAACCCGAACCCGACGACGCCCACGGTCTTGCCCGAGAGCTCGGTGCCGAGGTCGGCGCCGAGCAGCCGCTCCCGGCAGGCCCACCCCTTCCGCCGCAGCCGCCGATCGCCCATCACGATCCGCCTGGCGAGCGCGAGCATCAGGCCGACGGCGTGCTCCGCCACCGGGTTCGGACCGATCCCCGCGTTGTTGACGACGGGGATCCCGGCCGCCGTCGCCGCGGCGATATCGATGTTGTCGACGCCCGCGCCCGCGGTGCCGATCACCCGCAGTCGCGGCGCCGCCGCGATCAGATCCTTGGTGATCCGCGCCGGCAGGCGGACGATGAGCCCGTCGGCCGACCCCAGCGCCTGGGCCAGGCGCCTCGGGGGGGACTCGGCGGGAACGATCTCGATCTCCGCCCGGGCCGCGAGCAATTCCTGGCCGGACGGATGGAGCATCGGGTTGAGCAGCACGATCCTCGACATGGGTCCCCCCTTACCGTCGTTTCCAACCTCTGCGTGCTGTTTGCCCCACTCTGGTCTGGAGTCCCCGAAGGGGGCAACATCTGCCAGCCGTTTGTTCTAATTCGGTTTGGAGCCCCTGCAGGGGGAAACCGCCCCCATTCGCGCGAGGGCCTCGAGCGTCTCGCAGAGCGGAAGACCGACGATGTTGGTGTAGGACCCTTCGATCCTCCGCACCATGCCGGCGGCCCGGCCCTGAATCGCATAAGCGCCGGCCTTGTCGAAGGGGCGCTCGGCGGCCACGTAGGCGGCGATCTCCTCATCGCCAAGTGGACGAAACCACACCCGCGTCGTCACCGCCTCGACATCGATCCGGTCCACCGAGGCGTCGTACACCGCGTACCCGGTCACGACGTCGTGGACCTCCCCCGAGAGCGCCCGCAGCATCCGCTCGGCGTCGGCCGCATCGCGCGGCTTGCCCAGCACCTCCCCGCCCAGCACCACCACCGTGTCCGCGCCGATGAAGAAGCGCCCGGGATGCGACGCCGCCACCGCTCGGGCCTTCGCCGCGGCCAGCCGCCGGACGTGCTCGTCCGGAGTCTCCCCCGGGCGCCGCTCCTCAGGGATGCCGCTGGGGATCGCTTCAACCACGATGCCGGCGGAGGCGAGGAGCTCCGCCCGCCGGGGCGACGCCGACGCGAGCACGATCTCAGCGGTGGGCCGGCGCACGGTCGCTTTTGCTCACACGACCGGCGCGCCCGGGAGACGCAGGGTGCGGGCGAGCTGCGCCACCTGCGCGAGCGCCTCGGGCAACGTCAGCCGGCGATAGTCCAGGTCCGCGACCAGGAGCCGGATCCCAAGGGCTTCGTACCGCGCGGCGAGGTCGGACGTCAGGGGGTGACTCACCCCTGGACGGGCGGTGAGGAAGAAGTCTGAGACCGAGCGCCCGGCCCGCGCCGCCCACTCGCGGAGCCGCCCCAGCCGTTCGGCGACCTGCTCGGGCAGAAGATTGAGAGGATGCCACCCGTCGCAGACTTCCGCCACACGGCGCAGCGCGGCATCGCTCTCGCCTCCCCCCAGGACCGGCAGCCGGGCGCCCTGCGCCGGCTTGGGATCCAGCCCAAACGGCGGCAGCCGGTAGAACCGTCCCTGGAAGCTCACGGGGTCCGGTCCCCAGCAGGCCTTGAGGATGCGGATCGCTTCCTTCATGCGCGGCCCCCGATCCTCGAACGATTGCCCCAGAAGATCGAACTCCTCTTTGAGCCACCCCGCGCCCACGCCGAGGATCATTCGGCCGCCGGTGAGGAAGTCCAGGGTGGCCACCGCCTTGGCCACGATCAGCGGAGGCCGCAGCGGAAGGATCAGGACGGAGGTGCCGAGCCGGACCCTGCGGGTCACCGCGCCCACCCAGGTCAACGCGGTGAACGCATCGAGGTACGGGATGGTCGGCGGCCAGGGGGGCTTCCGGTCGGGCCGGTACGGGTACGGGCTCGCCGACTGTTCGGGGAGGGCGATATGATCGGTGACCCAGAGCGACGTGTACCCGACCGCTTCCGCCAGCGTGGCGACCGCCATCAGGGCGTCGGGCGCGGCCAGCGGCCCCGCGGACGGCAGCGTGATCCCGTACTCCACGCCCGGGGTGTTGGCGCAGGGGCGGGGAATGTCCTCCCAGGGAGGGCCCCACGCGGTCCCGGCGAATTGGGCAACATCTGTTGACCGACCACGCCGCAGCGCTCGATACCATCCGCCGCGCCTACGGGGTCGCCGTACGCGACCTCAGAGCGTGCTACAACCCCGACGGCATCGTCGCGGGGCGTCTCCACTTCAACGCCTACTGGGCGCGGGACGGCTTTTGGGCGGTGTTCGGCGCCCTCGCGCTGGGGGACCACGGCCAGGCGCGCGCGGAACTGGAGACCTTCACGAAGTATCAGTTTCCTTCCGGCAAGTTCCCGGTCCGGGTCGAATTCGTGGGGCATCATTTCACCGGCTACAATACGCTGCGGTCTCGCCCGAAAGTGGTCGGCCGGGCCGGAGGAATTTTCGCCGACCCGATCGATCCCACCGCGCTCTACCTCATCGCCGCCCGGGAGTACCTGCAGCGCACGGGCGACATGTCGTTCTGCGAACGGTTCGACCCCGTGATGGACCGGGCGATCCGCTGGCTCGGCCGCCACGATCATGACGGCGACGGCCTGATCGAGTCCTACTGGCTCGCCGACTGGATGGACTCGATCATCAAGCGGAACAAGGTCTTCAACCTCAATGTGATCTACCTGGAGGGGCTGCGGGCCTACGCCTGGCTCAAGGACATGAACGGCCGCGCCGCGGAGGCCGAGGAGATCCGCCGGACGTCCGCGCGGGTGCTCGAGCGGCTGCAGATCTTCTGGGCCGGCGAGTACTTCAGCGACTGGCTCTACCGCTCCAGGCGGGGGGGATTCTCATCCGACGGCAACGTCCTCGCCATGCTCTTCGGCCTCGCGACCGGCGACCAGGCGCGGCGCATCCTCGCCTACATCCGGGACCAGGCGCTCGACCGCACCACCCCGCTCCGGGTCTGCCACCCCGTGTATTCGCCGTGGCGGGTCTTTCCGGTGTACTACCTGGCCGGCATCCCCGACTACCACCGGACGCTGATCTGGCCGTGGCTGGGCACCCTCTGCGCGGTCTCCAAAGCCCGGCAGGGGGACCGGGAGGGCGCCTTTGCCGACCTCGCCCGGATCGGGGAATGGTACCTGCGCTACAACGCGGTGAACGAG
>VBAK01000038.1 GCA_005882275.1 Candidatus Segetimicrobium genomatis | reverse complement strand
TGGTTCCTCGCCCGCTTCCACCAGCAGACCCTCTCCCAGGTCCTCCTGACGATGGGGTTCGCGTTCATCTTCTCCGATCAGGCGCTCCTGCTCTGGGGCGGCGATCCCCAGAGCGTGCCGGTCCCGCGCGCCCTAGGCGGCACCTTGCTGCTCGGCCCGGTCTACTTCCCGGCGTACCGCCTCTTCGTCATCGTCGTCGGCCTGGCGGTCTACCTGGGGTTGTGGGCGCTCCAGGAGAAGACCCGGATGGGGGCCACGGTGCGGGCGGCCGTGGACGACGCGGAGATGGCGCGCGGACTGGGCATCGACGTCTGGAAGGTGTTCACCGGGGTATTCGCGCTGGGCGCGTTCCTGGCCGCCGCGGGCGGGGTGATCGGCGGGGCGTTCCTGTCGATCTACCCCGGCGCCGATTTCGACGTGCTGCCCCTCGCGTTCGTCGTCGTCATCGTCGGCGGGCTGGGGAGCCTCAAGGGGGCGCTCGCCGGCAGCCTGCTCGTGGGGCTGCTGGATAACTTCGGGAAGGCCCTGTTCCCGGAATTGTCCTACTTCACCCTGTTCGCGCCGATGGCCATGATCCTGGCGATCCGGCCGACGGGCCTCTTCGGGAGGCCGTGACCGGCGATGCCCAGGCCGCGCCCCCGACTGCAGGGGTGGTCCGTGACGGCGGCGGTCCTCGCGGCCCTCGCCCTTGTCCCCCTCGCGGCGTCGACGTATGACCTGCACCTGCTGACCTTGACGTTCGTCTACGGCATCATGGCGATGAGCCTCGACCTGCTCGTGGGGTACACCGGGTTGTCTTCGCTCGGGCACGCCGCGTACTTCGGCGTCGCCGGGTACACCGTCGGGGTGCTGTCGACGCGGTTCGGGCTGGGGTTCTGGCCCACCGCGGGCCTGGCCGTCCTGGCGGCCGTCGTCACGGCGGCGCTGTTCGGCTTCCTGGCCATCCGGGCGACCGGCGCGTACTTCCTGATCATCACCCTGGCCCTCGGGCAGATCATCTGGGGGCTGGCGTACCGCTGGGTCTCGGTGACCGGGGGGGACAACGGCCTTCGGGGGATTCCCCGGCCCGTGCTGGGGTGGGGGATCCACCTCGATCAGATCCACGCCTTCTATTATTTTGCGCTGGCCGTCACCGCGGCGGCGGCCGGGGCGATGTACCTCGTGACCGTGTCCCCGTTCGGGCTCGCGCTCCGGGGGATCCGCGAGAGCGAGTCGCGCATGCGCGTCCTCGGCTACGACGTCTGGCTCCACAAGTACCTCATCTTCGTGATCGCGGGGGCGTTCTGCGGCGTCGGCGGCACGGTGTACGCGTTCTACAACGGATTTGTGAGCCCGACCGACGTGTCGCTGGTCGCGTCCGCCAACGCGCTGCTCATGGTCATCCTCGGCGGGACGGGGACGCTGTTCGGGTCCGTGGTCGGCTCCGCGCTGCTCGTATTCCTCCAGAACCTCCTCAGCGGGATCACGCAGCGGTGGCTGACCGTCCTGGGCGCGATCCTGGTCCTCGCGGTGATGTACGCGCCGGCGGGCATCGTCGGGGCCGGCCAGATCCTCCTCCGGCGCCTCCTGGGGCCGCCGCGGGGGCGGGCCGTGGCCGCGCCCACCGCGGGGCCGAACGGCGTCACCGGGTCCTGATCCACAGGCACGGCATCAACGGGAGGTGAGGGAGATGGCGGCACGCATCGCGCGGAGGGCGCTCCTCAAAGGCGGGGTGGCGGTGGCCGGCGCGACGGCCGCGGCAGGCCTGGAGCGTCTGCGTCCGCTCGTGTATGCCCAGACCGCGCCCGCGGCCCCGATCCGCATCGGGTTTCTCGCGGACATCACGGGCACGGTGGCGCAGAGCGGCCGGGATATGCTGGACGGATTTCAACTCTACCTGGCCGAGCGGGGCTCGGTGATGGCCGGCCGCCAGGTGCAGCTGATTGTCGAGGACGCGGGCGGCGTGCCGGCCAACGCCCTGACGAAGGCGCGCAAGATGGTGGAACAGGACCGGGTGCACCTGCTCACGGCGCCGCTCCTGGCCTCCGAGGGGTACGCCATCCGGGACTACATCGTCGACCGAAACGTGCCGACGCTGTTCGCGGTCAGTTCCGCCGACGACCTCACCCAGCGGAAGCGCGCGCCCAACCTGGTCCGCACCGGCTGGGCGAGCAGCCAGCCCTCCCACCCGTTCGGCGAATGGGTCGCCGCGACCCTCAAGTACAAGAAGGTCGCGACGGTCGGCAGCGACTACGCGTTCGGCTACGAAGTGGTGGGGGGGTTCCAGCGCACGTTCGAACTGCACGGCGGGGAGATCGTGCAGAAACTCTGGGCCCCGCTCGGGACGCCCGATTTCAGCCCGTACGTCACCCAGATCCGCCGGGACGTGGATGCCGTGTTCGCCATCCCGGTCGGCGCGGACGTGCTCCGGTTCGTCAAGGCGTACCGGCAGTACGGGCTCAAGGACCGGCTGCCGCTGGTCGGCGGGGGCCTGCTCACGGACGAGAGCAACATCAGGGGGATGGACCTGGAGGATGCCGCGGGCATCATCACGCCGCTGATGTGGAGCGCCGCGCTGTCCACTCCCCAGGCCAGGAAATTCGTGGAGGCGTACACCGCGCGGTATCACAAGGATCCGTCCTATTACGCCGAGACCAACTATTCGGGGGCCATGTGGGTCGAGGCGGCGGTGCAGCAGTTGGGGGGGAAGGTCGAGGACAAGGAAGCGTTCCTGCGGGCGCTCCGCGCCGTGCAGCTTCCGAATGCGCCCCGGGGGCCCATGCGGCTTGACGCCTACCAGAACGTGATCCAGAACGTCTACGTCCGGAAGGTCGACGTCCAGGGCGGGCACGCCGCGAACGCGGTGATCGACACGTTCCACAATGTCTCACAGTTCTGGAAGTTTCCGCCCGAGGAGTTCCTCCGGCAGCCCGTGTATGACCGCGGCTACCCGCCGTGCCGGTACTGTGGATAGGGCGCTCGAGCTGGAGGGACTCTGCCGGCGGTTCGGCGGCCTGGAAGCGGTCGGCGACGTCACGCTCACCGTTCCGCGCGGCGCGCGGCAGGCGATCATCGGGCCGAACGGCGCGGGCAAGACGACGCTCTTCAACCTGATCACGGGCGAGCTCGCGCCGAGCTCGGGACGGATCCGCCTGTTCGGCCGGGACGTGACGTCGCTCCCCGCGCACCGCCGCGCGGCCATGGGCCTCGCGCGGACGTTCCAGATCACCAACCTGTTCAGGTCGCTGACCGTTGAAGAGAACGTGCTCCTCGCGGTCCAGGCGCTCAGGCCGTCCAGGTACGTGATGACGCGTCCGGTCCGCGCCTACGCCGACGTGCAGGAGCGGGTCCGCGCCCTGCTCGAACGCGCGGGGCTGTGGGCGAAGCGGGCGATGCCCGTGCGCGTGCTCTCGTACGGCGAGCAGCGTCAGATCGAGGTCCTGCTCGCGCTGGCCGGCGAGCCGCGCCTCCTCCTGCTGGACGAGCCCGCCGCCGGCCTCTCCCCCGGCGAGCGCCGGGAGATGGCGCGGTTCATCAAGGGGCTGGACGCCGGGCTGACGATCCTGTTGATCGAGCACGACATGGACGTGGCGTTCGAGGTGGTCGAGACGATCGCGGTCCTGCATCTCGGATGCCTGGTGGCCGAGGGGTCCAAGGAAGCCGTGCGGGCGAGCCCCGCGGTGCAGGAGATCTACCTGGGCACCGAGGCCTCCCGGGGATCATGCTGAAGGGTCCATGCTGAACATCGAGGACATCCACACCTACTACGGGGACTCGTACGTGCTGCAGGGCGTCTCGCTCGAGGTGCGGCCGCGGACGGCCGTCGCGCTGCTCGGCCGGAACGGGATGGGCAAGACCACGCTCATCCGCTCGATCATCGGGTTCGCCCGGCCGCGGCAGGGCCGGGTGCTCTTCGAGGGACGGGACATCACCGCGCTGCCCAGCCACCAGATCGCCCACCTCGGCATCGGGCTCGTGCCGCAGGGCCGGCGGATCTTCCCTTCCCTCACGGTGCTGGAGCACTTGAACGTCGCGGCGAGGGTGGACGGGGCGGCGGGAGATCGGGCGTGGACCCTGGACCGCGTGTTCGCGCTGTACCCCCGGCTGCGGGAGCGCCACGCGCACCGGGGCAGCATGCTCTCCGGGGGCGAGCAGCAGATGCTGGCGATCGGCCGCGCGCTCACGACGAACCCCCGGTTGCTGCTGATGGATGAGCCGTCGGAGGGGCTGGCCCCGCTGCTCGTCCGGGAGCTCGGCGGCTCGATCGGCCGGCTCAAAGAGGCGGGGCTCAGCATCCTGCTGGTGGAGCAAAACCTCCCGATGGCGCTGGCGATCGCCGACGAGGTCTACGTGCTCAGCAAGGGACGCGTCGTGTACCGGGGGACGCCGGCCGCGCTCTCGGCGGACGCGGCCGTGAAGCACCGGTACCTGGGAGTGTAGGCCGCTCAAGGACCCGGGTGGTCCCCCGGAGAACTCGCCTCAGGCAGAATCCCCCTGTTCTCGATCAGGGGGCGCGGGGGGGGCGGATCATGGCACGGTGCCTGCACCTGATCGCGGCGTTGGGGATGGCGGCGCTGCTGGCGGTCTGGGGGAGCCCTGCGGCGAGCCAGCAGGGCCCGATCAAGGTCGGGCTGATCGTCCCGCTGACCGGGGTGTTCGCCGCCAACGGCCGCGACATGGCGAACGGCCTCGCCCTGGCGCTGGCGCGGGCCGGCGGCAAGGCCGCCGGGCGGGAGATCCAGGTGCTCGCCGAGGACGAGGGGACGCCCGCGCAGGCGCTGACCAAGGCGAGGAAGCTGGTGGAACTCGACCGGGTGGAGATGCTGGCGGGCCCGCTGCGCGCGGATTCGGGACTGGCCCTGCGCGACTACATCGATCAGCAGAAGATTCCGGCGATATACCTGATCGTCTCCGCCGACGACATCACCCAACGCCTGCGCACGCCGTGGATCGTCCGGACCGGCTGGTCGAGCAGCCAGCCGAACCATGCATTCGGCGAGTACGCGGCCAGGGTGCTCAAGTACACACGGATGGTCACGGTCGCCTACGATTTCGCGTTCGGCTGGGAGACCGTCGAAGGGTTCCAGGACACCTTCGAGCAGGACGGCGGCCGGGTCGTGGCCCACCTCTGGCCTCCCATCGGCGCGCCCGACTACAGCCCGTACCTCAGCCGCATCCCGAGGGACGTGGACGCCGTGTACGCGACCTTCAGCGGAGGAGACGCCCTGCGGTTCCTCCAGCAGTACCGGGACTTCGGGTTCGAAGGCCGGATCCCCCTGATCGGCAACGGCACCCTCACGGACGAGCACATCCTGTTCCAGGAGGGCGATCTGGCCAAGGGGATCGTCACGCCGCTGCACTACAGCGCTGCGCTCGCCACGCCGGCGAACCGCGAGTTCGTCCGGACGTACGTGAAGACCTACAACCGCGTGCCGTCGTATTATTCAGAGTCGGCGTACACGGGCGGGCTCTTCATCCTCAGGGGCCTCGAGGCGGTGCGGGGCAACACGGCGGACCGCGCCGCATTTGTCGCCGCGGTCCGCAGAGTGGTGCTGTCCGACGCTCCGCGGGGGCCGGTGCGCCTCGACGAGTGGGGCAACCCGATTCAGAACGAGTACGTCCGGCGGGTGGACCTCGTGAACGGCGAGCCCCAGAACACCGTGATCTTCACCTATCCGAACGTCTCGCAGTTCTGGACGATGAACCCGGAGGAGTATCTGAAGAAGCCCGTCTACACGCGGGATCTGCCGCCGGCCCATCCGTAGGCCGGGCCGGGTAGGCCCGCGGCCGGAATGACAGAGGAGGGACCGACGATGGCCGAGATCCTCGACCGGCGGGAGTTCGTCGAGACGCTGCGCAGTCAATTGACCGTCGACCCGCGGCGGACCGCGATCCTGGCCGTGGACGTGCACCGGGGGCACCTCGACCCGGAGATCGGCACCATGCCTGTCGAGGCCTCCGACGCCGCGCGATGCCGCGCCGCGCTGGCCCGGTTGTTGGCCGGGGCGCGGACGGCCCGGGTCCCGGTCATCTACGTGCTCCTGACCTACCGCCGCACCACGCCCCCGGGGTTGGAGAGCATGGGCAACCCGTTCTGGCGGGCGGTGGAAGCGGTCAGGCAGTCCCTGACCCCCGGCCGGCGCAGCACGATCGTGCACCACAACCAGGAAGGGTCTCCCCAGACCGAGCTGCCCCCTGAGCTGGCGCCCGAGCCCGGCGACTTCGTCATCCGGAGCAAGAAGCGCCTCAGCGCCTTCTACGGCACCGACCTGGACGTGCTGCTGCGCTCGCTCGGGACCGAGACGGTGGTGATCGCCGGGATCAACACGAACACCTGCGTCCTCTGCAGCGCGTTCGACGCGTTCAACCGGGATCTCCGGGTGGTCGTCGCCTCCGACGCCGTCGCCAGCATGTACGGGGAAGATCTCCACATCTTCGGCCTGGAAAACCTGCGGCGCTGCCTCGGGTGGGTGCTGACCACCGACGAGATCCTGGCCGTCCTCGGCGCCGCGAAGGCGCCGGCGCCTGCATGACAGGGGCGACCGGCCGCGCACGGATCCGGCGGCGGTGAAGGCGCAGGTCCTCCAATCCTGGGGAGGCCGGTTGACGCTCGTCGACCGGCCCCGTCCCGCGCCGCAGGCGGGCGAGGTCCTGGTCGCCGTCCGCGCGTGCGGCGTGGGGCTCACGGTCCTCAACTACATGAGCGGCCAGCTGGGGCGGCCCGAGACGCTGCCGCGGGTTCCCGGGCACGAGATCACCGGGGTCGTCGCCGAGGTCGGCCGCGACGTGACCGCGGTTCGCGCGGGCGACCGGGTGATGACGTTCTTTTACCTGACCTGCGGGCGGTGCGAGTTCTGCCGGGCAGGCCGCGATGCGCTCTGCCGCGACCCCCGCGGGAACCTGGGCGTCCACCGCGACGGCGGGTACGCGGAGTTCGTCGCGCTCCCCGAGGCCAACGTTCTCCCGCTCCCGGAGCGGGTGCCCTTCATCGAAGGCACGGCCATCCCGGACGCCATCGCCACGCCGTACCATGTGTGCGTGTCCAGGGCCCGCGTCCATGTGGGCGACCGCGCCGTGGTCGTCGGCGCGGGCGGCGGCGTCGGGATTCACATGCTCCAGATGATGCGCTTCTTCGGCGCGCGCGTGGTCGCCGTGGATGTGGACGATACCAAGCTGG
>VBAK01000037.1 GCA_005882275.1 Candidatus Segetimicrobium genomatis | reverse complement strand
CTCGCGGATCGCGGCTTCGGGGGAATGTTCGACAGCAGGCGAACAATGCGTTACGGCAACGGGCGTTTGGAGGGGCCTTATCTCCTATCCCGTCAATGGGTTTTTTCACGGACGGGGCGCCGTCTAGCGACTGTGAGGCCTGGGTATGTAGGATAACGACCCCAAAGGGGGCAGCGAACCCGTGACGCTTCGCGACAACGCGGAATCCTTCCGGCTGATGTTCGCCAACAATCCCCTGCCCATGTGGGTCTATGACCTCAAGGACCTCAAATTCATCGAGGTCAACACCGCCGCCGTTGCGCACTACGGCTATACCCGCGATGAATTCCTGGCCATGCGGATTGGCGATGTCCGGCACCCGACTGAGGCGCCCCGGCCACCCGTCGATTCGGCGCGACAGCGCCCTGGGCTGCAGCTGACCGGTGAGTGGCGCCACCGCTGCAAGGATGGGCGGGTGATCGACGTCTACATCGTGTCGCATACCCTGGAATTCAACAGCCGCAGCGCCGTGTTGGTGGCGGCCCTGGACATCACCGAGCGTAAGCGGGCGCTGGAGGCGGTCGAGCAGAGCGAAGCCCAAAAGTCGGCGATCCTGCGCGGGGCGATCGACGGCATCATCACCATCGACCACAGGGGGCGGATTCTCGAGTTCAACCCGGCGGCGGAAGCCATCTTTAAGCATCGGCGCAAGGACGTGCTGGGCCGCGAGCTCGCCACACTCATCGTTCCCCAGGGTCTTCGCGACCGTCACCGGCACGGGCTGGAGCGCTATCTGGCAACGGGAGAAAACGCCATCCTCGATAAGCGCATCGAGATCACCGCGCTTCGCGCGACCGGAGAGGAATTTCCCGTCGAGCTCGCCGTCATCCGGGATCCTGGGAGCGATCCGCCGGTCTTCACCGGATTCATCCGCGACATCACCGAGCGCAAGCGCGCGGAGGAGGCTCTCCTTCGGCTCGCGGGCATCGTGGAATCCTCGGACGATGCGATCTACGGCGCGACGCTGGACGGGATCATCACCAACTGGAACAAGGGGGCGGAACGGATCTACGGCTATCGGGCGGAGGACGTGATCGGCCGGCACGCGTCCCTCCTGATGCCGCCGGATCGCCCCGATGAGCTTTCCGAGATCTTCGCCCGCCTGAGACGCGGTGAACGCATCACGAACTTCGAGACGTCGCGCATGCGCAACGATGGCCGGCAGATCGAGGTGTCCGTCACCATCTCGCCCATCGCGGACGCCGCAGGAAGCCTCCTGGGCGCCTCGGCGATCGCCCGAGACGTCACCGAACGCAAACGGTTGGAGGAGGAGCGCACAAGGCTGATTGCTCAGGAACACCAGGCGCGAACGGAGGCCGAGCTGGTGAAGCAGCGGCTGTCCTTTCTCGCTGAAGCGAGCAAACAGCTCGCCAGCTCCCTCGATTACCGGAGCACGCTGACCAAGGTGGCGCAGCTGGCCGTGCCGGCGCTCGCGGATTGGTGCATCATCGACGCGCTCGACGAGGACGACACGATCCGGCGCGTCACGGTCACCCACGTGGATCCATCGAAAATCGATCTGGCGGCCGAATTCGAGCGCCGGTATCCGCCCGACCCCAACGCACCCACGGGGGTCCCGAACGTCTTGCGAACCGGGAAGTCGGAGTTCTATCCGGAGATCTCCGACGCGATGCTGGTGAAGGGGGCCAGGGATCCCGAGCACCTCAAGATCCTCAGGGGCCTGGGTTTCACCTCAGCGATGATCGTCCCCCTGGTGGGGCGGGATCGGTGGATTGTGGGCGCCATCACACTCGTTACGGCAACGCCGGGCTGGCACTTTACGACCAGCGACCTCGAGATGGCGGAAGACCTCGCCCGACGTTGCGCGGTGGCGATCGAAAACGCGCTGCTCTACGGCAGCGCGCAGGCGCTCAATGCCGTGCTGGAGGACCGGGTGGCGCGCCGCACCGCCGACCTGGAGAAGGCGAACCAGGAACTGGCCGCGTTCACCTACTCGATCGCCCACGACCTCCGGGCGCCCCTCATCACCATCGGCGGCTTCTCCGAGATGCTCGCCGAGGATTACGCCGCGGCGCTCCCGGAGGACGCGCTGCGCATCACCCGCCAGATCGTCGGCAGCGCCCGGCACTTGAGCGCGCTGATCACCGACTTGCTGACGTTCTCCCGCCTGTCCAACCAACCCGTCAACCAGCAGCCGGTCGCCCCGGCCGACGTGGCCCGCCTGGCCCTGGCGGACCTGGATGCGGTCGCGGCGGGCCGGCAGGGAAGCGTCCACATCGGCGACCTGCCGCCCTGTCGTGGCGACCCGGCCCTCCTCAAGCAGGTGTTCGTGAACCTGCTCTCCAACGCGCTGAAGTTCAGCCGCAACCGAGAGGATGCCACGATCGAGGTCGGCTGGCTTCGCGATCAAGCCGATTCCACGCATCACACGTTGTTCGTGAAGGATAATGGGGTCGGATTCGACATGCAGTACGCCGACAAGCTGTGGCGGGTCTTCCAGCGGCTGCACCGCGCGGACGACTTCGAAGGGACCGGCGTGGGGCTCGCCATCGTGCAGCGGATCATCCAGCGCCACGGAGGTCGCGTGTGGGCCGAAAGTGAGCCTGGCAAAGGCGCGACGTTTTACTTCACGCTGGATCGGGAGACGCCTGCGGGCACTCACACGCCAGGGTCGCAGCCCTCCTCGACCGCCTGATCGTCACCGCACCGGCGCTCCCTGCTGCCCCGGCATCCTCACCCAGGCAGGACTCACCGCGCGGGCGGTCCAACCTGCTGGGCATGCCGCCCGACACCGCGGCGCCACGCCGAAGACTCTCGGGTTGGGTGCAGGGGGAGCCGCTTCTCGCCGTCGTGCTGTGGGGAGGGATCTACCCGGGCGCCAAGCTGGGGCTGGCGGAGATCCCGGTGCTCACCTTCACCTATCTGCGCGTCGTCCTAGCGGCGCTCGTTCTCGCCGCCGCGGCCGGCGGGTGGCGGCCGCCCCCCGCGTTTTCTCTGTGGAAGCCACTCCTCGGCGCGGGGCTTGCCCAGACGGCGTTCCAGCTTCTGCTCATCGCCGGGCTTCAGCGGACGACCGCGGGAACGAGCGCCATCCTGCTCGCGGCCGCGCCGCTGCTGACGGCCGCATGGCTGGCGTTCGCGCGGCGGGAGCGCGCCTCCGGCCGCCAGTGGATCAGCCTGCTGGTCGGGCTGGCAGGGGTCGGTCTGGTCGTGCGGGGCGGGACGGCGGGGTTCGAATGGCGGCACCTGGCCGGAAACCTGCTCGCGCTCGCCGCCGCCGGAGCCTGGTCCTGGTACAGCCTCGCGATCGGCCCGCTGGTCGGTGCGCTCGGGACGATGCGGGCCACCGGGGGGGCCATGGCGGTCGCGGGGATCTTCCTCTCGCCCATCGCCCTCTCGGGCGCGTGGCGCCTTCCGTGGGCGGGGATCTCGTGGGCGGCGTGGGCGGGGCTCGTCTACGGCGCGATTGCCGGCATGGTCGTCGCGATGTCCCTGTGGGGGAGATCGGTCGGGCGGCTGGGGCCCCGGCAGACCATGACCTACGCCTATCTGGAACCTGTTTCCGCGGTCCTCATCGCGGCCGTGCTGCTCGGCGAGTCGCTCCACCCGATTCAGGCGGCCGGCGCCCTGCTGACGTTTGCCGGGGTGTGGCTCGCGGGGGCGCGCGACTACGGCATGGGCGGCTCGGCGGCGGCGCGGGAGGCGCCGGCGGGGGGCGTGTATCGCAGCGCGTTGACCTCCGCGCCGACGAGCAGGATAAACGACAGGAAGTAGAACCAGGTCATCATCAGGAACACCAGGCTGAACACGTCGCCAAAGCGGTTGAATCCCGCGAAGTACCGGAGGTAGATCGGAAACACGAGCCCGGTGACCTGGAACGCGGTCCCGGCGAGCACCGCGCCCGGCCACAGCGCGCGAAACGGCAGCTTGACGTTCGGGATCACCGTGTAGGTGACCAGCTGCAGGAGCGTCGCGACGAGCCAGCCCCCGATCAGGCTGAGGATCCGGCCGGGACGCGCGCCGGTGCCGAAGAACACGACCGCGTCCGACGCGACCACGGACAGCACCAGCAGCGCGGAGAACAACAGGATCATCACGATCGCCGCGATGCGCTGCTGGACGATCCCCCGGGAGGGGACCCCGAAGATCCGGGAGAAGCTCACCTCGATCGCGGCGAAGAGGTTCGACCCCGCCCACAGCAGCGACACGAACCCGATGAGCCCAATGAGCCCGGGATAGGCGCCCGCCGTGTTGATCACGTCGGACATCTCTTTGGCGATCTGCTCGGGGAACACCGCCTCCACCTGCTCCAGCAGCATCATCCGGACAATGGGGCTGCGCACGATGAACCCGCCGATGGCCGTGAGCGAGAGCACGAGGGGAAACATGGCGTAGATCGCGTTGAAGGCGATCACGGACGCCTGCTCGCCCACCTGGTGCGTGTAGAGGCGGTCCGTAAACCGGATCAGCCACCGCACCGCGGGCCGCTCGGCCATCCTCACGGGGCGCGTGCGCGCGCTCACTACCGCGCTCCTTTGATCCTCCAGATGAAGATCGAGCCGAGCACCACGTAGACGATCGCCATCGCGAACACGACCGTGTATCCGAGGTTGGGAATCCGGCGGTTGAAGATGTCGAGGAGCGGGCCGGCGATGATCGGCGCGAGGACCTGCGGGAGCGTGTTGGCGATGGCCCAGATCCCGAGGTCCTGGGCCGCCGAGCCTCTCGCCGGCAGGACGTCGATCGCCAGCGCCCAATCGACGCTCGTGAACGCCCCGTACCCGATGCCGAAGAGCACGGCAATCCCCACCAGGGTCGAGTACGGCGGCTGCGCAAGAAGCCCGGCGCTCGTGAGGGCCAGGAACACCCCGGCGGTGGAGACGATCCCCTTCCGCCCGATGCGGTCCGACAGCCACCCGGCTACGAGGGCGACCCCCGTGCCGGACGCGATCGTGATCGCGCTGAGGATGCCCGTGGTGTGCGCGGCTTCCCGCACCGTCAGGTGCAGCGTGTCCTTCACGAAGAACTGGAGGAAGCTGATCATCGTGTAAAAGCCGAGCATCACCAGCCCCCGCGTCAGGAACATCCAGCCGAAATCGGGATAGCGCCGGGGATCGATCCAGAACGAACGGACGAAGGCCGACAGCGCAAACGGGGGAGCGGCGGGCAGCGGGTCTTCCCGCACCTGCCATACCATGAGCGCGGTGCACACGAGGAAGACCCCGATGTCGATGAGATAGACCAGGGGGGTCCGGCCGCGGCCCACGAGGGTGCCGGCGAGCAGCGCGGCGGTGATGGTGCCGAGCATCATCATGAACCCCATGACCCCGGAGGTGAACCCTCGCTGGGATCGAGGAATTCTGTCGGGGATGAGGCCGTTGAACGCGCCCCCGGCGAAGTTGGTCGCGGCCTGGACCACCATGACCGCGCCCACGTACCAGGCGTAGGTGGGCGCGGAGCGCATCGCCGCGAGCCCCAGACAGTTCAGCAGGACGCCCGCGATGACGAACGGGCGGCGCCGCCCCATCGGCAGCGGGGAGCGATCGCTGAGCGCCCCGGAGATCGGTGAGACCACCATCGCCATGCCCGCGCCCACCGCGAACAGGAAGCCCAGATAGAATCCCTTTTGCGACTCGGGGACGAACCGCAGGACCTCCGCCGGGATGACCACCGTGATGAGCGCTCCCCAGTGGAAGCTCATGGCGAACCAGTACAGACCGAGCCAGAGTAATTCCGCGAACGGCACGCGGCGGGTGGGGGCGTCGAGGGCGGCGGCGCCGAGCATGCTAGTCCTCTTCTCTGTCTCGTTCCGCCCGAGCGATGGCGTCGCGGATCTCGCGGCGGAGCACCTTCCCCACGGCGCTCTTCGGCAGGGCAGAGACGATCTCGATCCGGCGGGGGACCTTGTAGGGCGCGAGGCGCTGACGAGACAACTCCAGCAATTCGCGCCGCACCTGCCTGGGATCGTCGGCCACGCCGTCCTTGAGCACCACCTGGGCGACCAGCAGCTCGCCCCGCACCTTGTGGCCCACGCCGGTCACCGCGGCTTCCTTCACCTTGGGGTGCTCGAGGAGGACCTCCTCGACTTCGCGCGGGTAGACCTTCAGGCCGCCGACGATGGCGATATCCTTCTTGCGTTCGACGATGAAAAAGTACCCCTCCTCGTCCATCCGCGCGATATCCCCGGTGTGCAGCCAGCCGCCCCCGAGCGCGTCGGCGGTCTCCTCGGGCGCCTCCCAGTAGCCCTGCATCACCTGCGGCCCCCGGATGACGAGCTCGCCCGGCTCCCCGAGCGGCATCTCGCGCTCCCCCGTGTCGGGGTCGACGATCCGCGCGTCGGTGTCGGGGAGGGGGAGGCCGATGCTCCCCACCTTCCGCTTCCCGTAGACGGGATTGACGTGGGTCCCCGGCGCGGCCTCGCTGAGGCCATAGCCTTCCACCACCGTGGCGCCCGTCAGCCGCTCGAACCGGGTCTGCACCTCGACCGGAAGCGGCGCCGAGCCGCTCACGCACACCCTGACCGAGCGGAGATTGTACTTCTGGATGTCCTTGAGCTGGTTGATCGCCACGTACATCGCGGGGACGCCTGGGAAGATGGTGGGCTTGTGGCGGGCAATCATCTCGGCGACCAGCCTGGTGTCGAACAGGCCCATCACGACGCAGATGACCGTCGCGCCCACGCTGATCGCGGTGTTCAGCGCCACCGTCAGGCCGTAGACGTGGAAGAACGGCGCGACGCTGAGGAAGCGCTCCTTGCCCTCCTGGAGGTCGGTCAGCCAGTGGCGCATCTGCGTGAAGTTGGCGACGAGGTTCCGGTGGGTCAGCATCGCCCCCTTGGGCACCCCCGTCGTGCCGCCCGTGTACTGTAAGATCGCGAGATCGTCGGGATCCACCCGCAGCCCCGGAGCCCTGGCGGAGGCGCTGCGGAGCAGGGCCGGAAACCGGAGCCCGCCGTCGGGCCTGTGCTCGCCGCGCAGGCGGAACCACGCCAGCTGCTTCCACGGAAACGGGAAGAAATCGTACGGCTCGGTGACGATGACGGACTCGATGCTCGTCTGAGCCATGATCTCGGTCAGGCCCGGCACGAACCGCGAGAGCGTGAGGATGACCTTGGCGCGCGCGTTCTTGAGCACCGTGGCGAGCTCCTGGGACTTGTAGAGCGGGTTGATGGGCACCACCGCGGCGCCGGCCTTGAGCGCTCCGTAGAAGCCGAAGACGTACTGGGGAAAGTTGGGGAGCTGGATGGCCACCCGGTCGCCCGGCCGCACCCCCAGCCAGATCAGCGCGTTCGCAAACCGGTTGGCGAGCAGGTCCACCTGGCGGTAGGTGAAGACGGAGGAGAAGTTGTGCGCGGCGAGCATGACCGCGGGGTTGCGCGGAATCCGGCGGGCGCTCTCCTCGAGAAAGTGGTAGAGCGGCACCTTCGGGTAGGAGAGGGTGGCCGGCACCCCGGCCTCGTAGCTCTTGAGCCAGATCCGCTCCATCGGTCCTCCTTCCGTCCGGCTAACTCACCGCCCTCCTCATCCACCCCAGCAAGAACTTCTGTTCCGCCGGATTGTGCAACACGGTGTCCGCGTAGTACACGGCGGCCTCAGCACGAAGCTCCTGGAGCAGCTGTTCGGGATTCACCCGGTTCGTGGCTGCCAGGGTCCGCGGCCCAAACACCCCGTCGACGGCGACAGTTTCCCCCAGCGCGAGGAGCGCCGTCTGCAGCAATCGATGCGCGGCCGGCGGACCCAGATTGACGGCCATGTCAAAGATCTTCGTCGCGACGTCCTGATCCTGAATTCGGCCGTAAATCCAGTAATCCCGCTTGTAGATCGCCTTGGCTTGTTCCAGCGTCAAGTTTTTGATGTCGAGGCTGGGGTAGGCCTTGCGAGAGATGCCCCATTTTGTCTCCCCGCCCGGGTCGTTGGGGTCAAAGGTATATCCCCCTTCGTGTTCCAGGACTGTGCCAATCGCCTTGCCAAATGTGGCCATCACGTCTCCCCTCATCCACGCGCCGGGCCGGCGCGGTCACGGCAAGTGGAGAAGTGCCCCGATTGAGGCGCCCCCAGCCAGACCGGGGACCGGTTCGAGGCCGACCGGCATGATGGAGGGCGCGTTGGGACCGCTGTGGAAAGGCCACAGACCTTTGGCGCAGCGAACGCCAATCAAGGGAAAGGGGTGACGGGAGTGACACCGGCTTCGAGTCCCATGTTCCGGCGGGTCAACCATATCGGCGTGATCGTGGCCGACCTTGCGGAGGCCCGGCGATGGCTGGCGGAGGTGTTCGGGCTCTCGATGAGCAGATCGGTCGAGTTGCCGGAGACCCGCATCCGCGGGGAATTTTACCCCTGCGGCGAGATCGACATCGAGGTCATCGAGATCGGGGATCCCGAGGCGCGGCGCCGGCGCCTGGGCGAGGGCCGGCGGGCCCGCATCGAGCACATCGCCGTCGAGGTGGACGACCTCCGCGGCGTGCTGGCGCGGCTCGCGGCGCTCGGCGTCCGCACCACCACCCCCGAGCCCCGGCGCATCGGCAACACCCTGACCATCTGGACCGAGGAGGACACCACCGGGGGCATCTCCTACCAGCTGATCGCCAAGGCGCCCGACGCCGCGGCCGGCAAACCCCATCGGAGCTCAGAGTAGAGCAAAGCTCAGCGACGTCGAGAGTGATCCGCGGCCGCCACGCTGCCGGGACGGGCTAAGGGGCCGCCGGCGGTCCCGCGCCTCCGGCGGACGCCCGGCTGCCGGCGACGATCACCTCGACGATCTCATCCTCCGTGACGTCCTTCACACGACGGGTGACCACGTGCCGGCCCTGCTTGAGCACGGTGACGCGGTCTCCGATCTCGAAGACTTCCTGGATGCGGTGGCTGATCAAGATCACCCCGACCTCGTGCCGCTTGAGCTCCGCCACGAGGCGGAGCACCTCACCCGTGGCCGCGGGAGACAGGTTGGCGGTGGGCTCGTCCAGGATCAGGACTCGGGGCCGGACCGAGAGGGCCCGCGCAATCGCGACGCTCTGCCGGCGGCCGCCCGAGAGGGTGCTGACCGGGACCGTGACCGCAGGCACATCGATGCGCAACCGGTCGAGCATCGCCCGAGCATCCCGCTGCATCGCCGCCCGGTCCACGACGATGCCGCTGCGCACCGGCCAGCGGCCGAGGAAGACATTCCGGGCGACATCCAGGTTGGGACACAGGGCGAAGTCCTGATACACCATCTCGATCCCGCGGCGGCGCGCGTCCGCGGGCGAGGCGAACCAGACCGGTGCCCCACCCAGCAGGATCTGGCCGGCGTCGGGCCGGAGGGCGCCCGACAGGATCTTCATCAGGGTCGACTTCCCGGCGGCGTTGTCCCCGACGAGCCCGAGCACTTCCCCGGCCTCCAGGGCGAGATCCACGCCCCGGAGGGCGTGCACGGCCCCAAAATGCTTGTGGATGCCCCGCATTTCGACAAGGGCGCTCATCGGGCCACCGGGCCGAGCCGGCCCCTCGCTAGCCGCCGGCGTTCGCGAGGAACCGGTCCACGTTGCTCCTGTCCACGATGTCGAGACCGGTATCCGTTGGATCCTTCGGCGTGACCTTCTTCGTCAGGTAGTCGTAGAGGGCGTCCATGCTGTCCGCGCCCATCTTGTACGGCCGCTGGCCGACCAGCGTGGTCACGTAGCCCGCCTTGAGGAGCTGCAGCTCGGGCTTCAGCGTGTCGAACGAGACCATCGCAAACTTCCCGCTCTTCATCGCCTCGACCTTCGACTTGAGGGCCTGCTTGAGGGCTTCGGGCGCGAAGAGAGGCCACCCGCCCACGGCGACCACGCCGGAGAGGTCCGGATGCGCCGTGATGGCCTGCTCGATCAACTGCACCGCGCGGTTGATGTCGTCATTGCATGGGAACGGCGATCCGGACACCTCCATGAACTTCTCCGCCACCCCGGCTTCCTTCAGGCCGTCGTGCACGCCGCGGATGCGGTCGTTGAGATTTTCGGCGCCCAGTCCACCCGTGATGATCGCGTACCGGCCGCCGGCGGGGAGACCCTTCGCAAAGGCCCTGCCGAGGGCGACCCCTCCCCGATAGTTGTTGGTCCCGATGAACGCCAGGCGCCCGGATCCCGGCGCCGCGTCCGCGTCGAACATGACCACCGGGATCCCGGCCGCCATCGCCCTCTTGATCACGGGGACGACCGCCTTGCCGTCCACGGCTGAGATCGCCATGCCGTCGACGTGACGCTGGATCAGGGCCTCGAGCACCTGGATCTGCGGCTGGATCTCCGTCACCGTGGGGCCGGTGTACTCGCATCGAATCCCGAGTTTCCGCGCCTCGGCCTCGCATCCGCGGCGGACGTCGTTGAAGAAGGGATTGTTGATCGCTTTCGGCACCACCGCAAACGTCAGGACCTTCGCGGCGCGGGCCGGGAGCGCTCCCGCAAGGGACCCGATCAACACCAGGGTGACAAGACCTATTCCCAACCGACGCCAAACGTCTTGCATCATCATCCCTCCCCCCTCTCTGTGGTTCTCTGCAACTCCTTGGACGCAGCGGGACATACGTCCTGTTCGGCTCAGCATCTCTCCTCAGTCGCCCGAGAGGCGAACCCTGAGGCGATCCAGCAGCACCGCCACGATGATCGTGCCGCCGATCACGACCTCCTGCCAGAACGCCGGAACGCCCATCAGCACCATCGCGTTCAGCAGGACCCCGATGAGCGCGGCGCCGGCGAACAGCCCGAGGACGGACCCCTGGCCGCCCAGCAGGCTCACCCCGCCGATCACGGCGGCGGCGATGACGCTGAGCTCCTGACCCTGTCCCGTGGTCGCGTCCCCGACGGACAGGCGGGCCGCGAGGAGGAGGCCGGCGAGCGCGGCGAGGGCGCCGCTGAGCATATACGCGGCAAGCCGCGTCCAATCGACGTTGATCCCGCTGAGACGGCTGGCTTCCGCGTTCCCGCCCACCGCGTACACGTTGTAGCCGAACGGGGTCCGCGTGAGCACGAACCAGCCTCCGAGCACCGTGAGCACCATGAACACGACGGGGTTCGGCACCGGCCCCAGATACCCCGCGCCCAGGGACACGAACGCCTGCGCGTGGGCGCCGAGGTCTGTCAGTGGGTATCCCTGCGTGATCACGAGCGACAGTCCGTGCGCGACCGAGAGCATCCCCAGCGTGGGGATGAGCGGCGTCAGCCGCGCCTTCGTCACCAGGAGCCCGTTGGTGGTCCCGCACACCCAGCCGGCCGCGACACCCGCGGCAATCGCGGAGGGAACCGGGAACCCGAGCCCAAGCAGCTTGGCCGTCACGACCCCGCCCAGACCCATCAGGGAGCCCACGGAGAGATCGATCCCCCCGCCGCCCGTCAGGATGACGATGGCCTCCCCGACGCCGACGGCCGCGATGAACGAGAAATTGCGGGCGACTTCGAACAGGTTGTCGGGCTGGAGGAAGCGGGGAGCGATCAACGAGACGCCGGCGCACACGAGCAGGAGCGCTGCGTAGATGGCCGCCTCATACGACGCCAGCGCCCGCGCATGCCACGCGGCGCGGACGGGCGGCCCAGCACGCTGCGACGCCGCAGACCCGATCTCGCGCGCCGTCATCGGGGAACCCAGTTCTCCGGCGCAGGGGACGGACCCTGTGGGAGGGGCGCGGCGGGCCGTCGAGAACCTCCTGCCCGTGACCGGCGTGACACGCAGCAGCGATTACTTCTTGAAGACGGCGCGGCTCGGATTCCGGCGCTGGACGATCGATGATCTCCCCCTGGCGCTGGCCCTGTGGGGCGACCCCGACGTGACCCGCTACATCGGCGGCCCGTTCTCACCCAAGGACGTCACGGAGAAGCTCCATGGAGAGATCGCGTCGATGGAGGCCCACCACGTGCAATACTGGCCGCTGTTCCTGCTGGAGGGCGATGCGCACGTGGGCTGCGCCGGGCTGCGGCCCTATCGGGTGCACGACCAGATCTATGAGCTGGGCTTCCATCTCCGGCCGGCCTACTGGGGGCGCGGCCTGGCGGCGGAGGCCGGACAGGCGGTCATCGCCTTCGCGTTCGAGCGGCTCGGCGCGGAGGGCCTCTTTGCCGGCCATCACCCCGAGCACGGGGCATCGCGGGCGGTGCTCGAGCGCCTCGGATTCCGCTTCACGCACGAGGAGGTCTATCCACCGACCGGGCTCCGGCACCCGTCGTATCTGCTGATGCGGCCCGGTTCGGGTCACCGGGGACCCGCGTCCCGCAGACCGTAGAAGCGAACCGCGTTTGCCCCCATGATCTTGGCGCGCGATGCGGACGAGACGTCGCCGAGCGCGTCCAGGAGCGCATGGACCACCCGGGCATAGGATCCGGCGACCAGGCACACCGGCCAGTCCGAACCGAACATGAGCCGATCCTCTCCGAACCACCCGACCACCCGCCGCACGTAGGGCACCAGGTCGTCGGGGCGCCACGTCTCCCAGTCCGCTTCGGTCACCATGCCTGACAGCTTGCAGAAGACATTGCCGAGCTCGCTGAACGGCGCCATCGCTTCCTCCCATGCGTGAACCTCGCCTGTCCGGATGGGGGGCTTCGCGATGTGATCGATGACCAGGCGCATCTCGGGGAAATCGCGCACCGTGCGGAGCGCCGCGGGGAGCTCTCTCGTCCTCACCAGGAGGTCGTAGGCCAGTCCGGCGTCCCCGACCGCCTCCAACCCCCGCCGGACATCGGCGCGGAGCAGCCAGCCGGGATCGGGTTCGTCGTGCACCTGGTGCCTGACGCCGACCAGCCGCCCGCCGCCGCGGGCGGTCCGCAGATCCCGCAAGGTGGCCGCGACGCGGGCGTCGGTCAGGTCCACCCAGCCCACGACGCCGGCGACGAACTCGGTGCGCGAGGCGACCAACAAAAATTCACGCGTTTCTTCCAGGCTGGAGCGGGTCTGCACGAGCACGGTCCGGTCGATCCCGCACTGGGCCAGCAGCGGACGCAGATCCTCGGGGCCGAACCGCCGCCGGATCGCCGCGAGATCGTCGGTCATCCAGGGATATTCCGCGGCCGCCGGATCCCAGAAGTGGTGGTGCGCGTCGACGACGACCGGCTCAGGCACGCCGGCCCTCCGCTGCCGGAGCCGGGACTCCCTCGGGGATCAGACCCTCCCGCCGGAGATCGTCCCAGAGGCCGGCCGGGATCTCGCAGCGGAACATCCGCACGTTCTCGTCGACCTCAGCCGCCGACCGGCACCCGATGAGCACGGCCGCCACCGCCGGATGGCCCAGCGGGAACTGGATCGCCGCCGCCTTCAGCGGGACATCGTGGCGGGCGCAGACCTTCTTGAGCCGCCGCGCCCGCGTGATCAGCTCGGGCCGCGCGGGGATGTAATCGAAGGTCGCGCCGGGACGGGGATCGGCCAGAATGCCGCTGTTGTAGACGCCCCCGGCGATGACCGCGATGCGCCGCTCCAGGCACACGGGCAGCAGCTCTGCCAGCGCGGTCTGATCGAGCAGGGTGTAGCGCCCCGCCAGCAGGAAGCAGTCCACGTCGGCCTCGCGGGCAAAGCGGACCAGCATCGCGGCCTGGTTCATGCCGACGCCCACCGCCCCGATGGTCTCGTCCGCCCGCAGCCGGTCGAGGGCCCGGTATGCGCCGCGCAGGGCCTCGTCGAAGTGGTGATCGGGATCGTGGATGTGCAGCAGGTCGATGGAGTCGAGCCCGAGGCGCTCGAGGCTTTCATCGACCGACCGCATCACGCCGTCGTAGCTGAAATCGAACACCGGGTTGAGGAGAGGGGTCCCCGCGTAGAACGGCTTCCCCTGGTAGAACTGGCTGGGATCCGGAGGCGCTCCCGCCCGGAGCAGGCGCCCCACCTTGGTGGCCAGCACGAACTCGACGCGCGGCTTGGAGGCGAGGACGCGCCCGAGCCGCTGCTCGGCCAGGCCGTGGCCGTACAGCGGCGCGGTATCGAAGAACCGCAGGCCCGCCGCGAACGCCTGCTCAATCGTGGCGCGGGCCTCCTCCTCGGCCACCGGCGAGAAGAGGCCGCCGAGCGGCGCGGTGCCCAACCCGAGCCTGGTGACGCTCACACGGGTCCGTCCAAGCCGCACGCGATCGGCAGGGTTCATCCTTTATAGTATTCCCGCGGCGAGAACAGGACTACTGCCGGAACAGTTCGAATAGCCGGAACAGTTCGAGTGGAGAGGGTCCGATGAGCAAACGCCGAGTGGTCCTGACCGGGGCGGCCGGATACATCGGCCAGCGCATGTTCCGGGAACTGAGCGAGCGGTGGGAGCTGGTCCCGATCGACGCCAGAGGCACGACCCGGGACGGCAAGGCGATCCCGGGAATCGTGGTCGCCGACCTGACCCAGCCCAACCGCGACGCGTACCGCCGCCATTTCCGCGGGGCCGACGCGGTGATCCACTGCGCGTATGTGAGCGCGCCGGGGCTCAGCGCCGACACCTGGCAGGACAACGGCGACGCGAAGTTCTGGGCCGAGCACCAGAACGTGGCGCTC
>VBAK01000036.1 GCA_005882275.1 Candidatus Segetimicrobium genomatis | reverse complement strand
TGGTAGAGCCCCGGGTTGTGATCCCGGTTGTCGTGGGTTCGAGTCCCATCGTCCACCCCAATTTGGCATTGCGCAGCGGGCAAGAGTCACGCCTTCTGCCCGCGGCCGACGCAGTGATGTCCGCCGAAATCGCCGCAGGCGATTTCGGCCAATAGAACAGGGCCGTTAGCTCAGCTGGTAGAGCAGGAGACTCTTAATCTCTTGGTCGTAGGTTCGATCCCTACACGGCCCACCACTCAACCACGAGACAAAAAAAGTCCCTTATAAATCATCACTGAAATCGGGACACAGCGTAGCGGGGGCGTGAATCGAACCTACAGCCAAGGCGGAAATTGCCCACCCGTGGCGCTGCGCCCAGAATGGCGGGTATGAAGTTCTTGGATCCAGATACCGAGAGTGCTGCACGCGACTTTCTTGCGCGGCTTCCGCCGGACTTGGGACTTGAGGCTGGAGTCTGCGATTCTCTACGGCTCGCGCGCACGCGGCGAAGGCCGGCTGGATAGCGATGCCGATCTTACCTTGATAATCGCCGAAGGGGCGGCCGACTGGCAGCTCGTCGGTAACTTGGCGGAGCTGGCTTACGACGTCTTTCTCGACGGTGGCATCTTAATTCAACCGGTACCTATCTCATTAAGGGATTGGGTAAATCCAGAGCGCTACCCAGGCCAGGGTTCCTGCGCAACGTCGCGCGCGACGGGATTGTCCTTTGACGCTCTCACCTCTGGCTCAAGACCTTAGACGAAAAGCCGCGCGGCAAAGAGCTCGGCTCGATTCGACGGATGGGGATTACGACAGCGCGGGTTTTAACAGGTCCTACTACGCGGTGTTCGATGTCGCGCGGACACGAGGGTCGCCTTACCGGTGCCAGGATCCGCAGCCCACTCAGAGTTGATGTTGACTGGCTGGCGCACGGTAGCGTCCTATCAGCCACTACCGGACGAGCGTCTACACCGGGGCCTAACCGCCGATCCCGTCGGGCAGCCATGTGCGGATCGCGTGCGCTGGGCGGGGTGGTCAACGGATATGACGAAGTGAACGAGAAGCGGTTTTTGCCCGTCGTCATGCCGCTTGCCCAAATCGAGGTAAAAGCGCAGACGCAGATCTCATCGTAGGGACGAGTGTCATCGCTTTGCAGGTCAAGGTGCGATTTCAATGAACAGGAAGCGTGTCAACGCAAGTGTCGAGGGTATCGGCAGGAATTTGACGGCGGACCACTACGGGATTTGACGCTCGCGCTTTGCCGTTTTTACCGGATTGTCTTCCTCTCGCGGCAACCGCAGGCTCGCCGCAATCGCAACTGGCGAAAGAAGTACACGATGATCGCGACCACGGAATACGCCGTTCAGGTTCAGTGACGAGCTTTCTTCTCTGCGGATTGATCCGATGTGCCCCAACGCAGCCACGCTGGACGGCCGGCTTTGGCGGAGGGTTTGCGAGTGGTGCGACCGCGTCGGGGCTCGCCAGATCCCCTCGCCGGCGCTGACGGCGCCGGGCGCCAGCCCCCTATCCGAGACGGCCTGCCTGGATCTCAAAGCGCTCCGGGAGCCGAGCCGCTTTTACCCGCCCCCGCCGCCCGTCCGTCCCGACGTCCGGGAAAAACTCGAGGAAGCCGACGGGGTCGCGATAGAGCAGCTGGCATTCTCGAGCGCGGTGCCCTTGGGGATCGCTGCGAATGACCGGGTCGCGGTTCGCTTTTACCGTCCCGCCCATCCTCATCAGTCCCGCTTTTCTCTCCTCGTCCTGCCCGGAATCTGGCGCCAGGACCGATGGTTCGAAGAGCGGTTCTGCCGGGGTTTGGCGAGCCAGGGCGTGAGTGCCGCGCTCATGTCCCTACCGTTTCACTGGGAGCGGGCGCTGCGGGGTACGCCGAGCGGGGGCTGCTTCCTTTCAGGCGACCCTCTCTGGACCGCGGCCGCCTTCCGACAGGCCGTCGTCGATAGCCGCGCCGCTCTGAGCTTGCTGCGCGGGCGCGGCGCGCCGGTGGGTGTGGTGGGGTTCAGCCTCGGCGGGGTTCTCGCCCACATCCTCATGGCCCTGGAGCCTGTGGACTTGGGAGTTTCGGTGATCGCGGGGGGCGACGTCGCGGGGATCGTGTGGGAAAGCCCGCTCACCCAGGCGTACCGCCGCGCCATGGAGGCGCGGGGGGTGACGCGCTCCAAGCTCGCCGCCCTTTGGGCCGCGGGAAATCCCACCTCGTACGCCGGACGGAGCCAGGCGCACCGCCTGCTGATGCTCAATGCCCGGTACGACCTCCTCCTGCCGCGCAAATTTACGGAGGAGCTCTGGCAGACGCACGGCCAGCCGCCGATCCGGTGGCTCCCGGCGGGACACAGAACGGCATTTCTCTTTGGGAGGACGCTGGTAGAGGAGATCCTCGCCATGATCGGCCCTTCGGTCGCCGGCGGTGCGAGCCTTCGAACGAGGCGAAAATACACACTCCAATGATCAAGCGATGGAGCCCGCCACTTCAATGAACGAGGAATGTGTCAACGCAGGTAAAGTGACGGTCACAGCAGGGATCGAGCCTGCGGGGCTCCGCTACGACTACGCTCCCTCCTCCCGGACGAATGCCCCGGTCGCGCTGTTGCCCGGGCTGTTCGCCGGCGAGTGGATGTGGGAGTCCACGAGCGCTCGCCTTCGCGCGGAGGGGTTCGGCGTCATCCGGTTGCGCGATCCGCTCGCGGTCCTCGACTGGGGTTCAGGCGGAATCGAAGATCTGCGGCCCACCCTGTGCGCCGTGCTGGACCAACACGCGGTGGAGCGCTGCACGCTGTGCGGCAACTCCCTGGGTGGGCTCGTGGCGCTGGACTTTGCCCGTCATTACCCGCAGCGGGTGGACTCGCTGGTGGTGAGCGGCGCACCGGGTCTCGAACCTGAGATCAACCTGGGGATCGGGACCCCCCGCCAAGTATCGCGGGAGTTTGTCTTGCGGCTCGCGGAGAACCTGTTCCACGATCCCAGACGCGCGACTGAGGACATGATCCAGCGGACCGCCGACGTGCTCTCGGAGCGGCACCACTTCGCCAACGCCGTGCGCGCCCTCAAAGCAAGCCGGGAGTACCCGATCCAGGACGCCCTCGCGGAGATACAGTGTCCGGTCCTTTTGGCCTGGGGCGAGAACGACCGGGTGACGCCCGTCGAATATTGGAAGCTGTGGGCGCGCGCGCTCGACACCCTCCACCTCCAGACGATCCCGCAGTGCGGACACTCGCCGATGATCGAGCGCCCTCGGGTGTTCAACGAGCTGTTGCTGGGCTTCCTGCGGCGACGCAGAGAGCACTGTTAACGGCTGCCTGACGATGATGGTGTTGACGGCTTCGTTGAGGAAGCCGCAGGTAAACCGTTCATCGAGAAGCGCCCGATCGAGTTCTTTCGGCCGGTCGTGGTCGAAGCCGGCGAGCCGCTTGAAGGTGCGTGAGCGCGCGTTCGGCAACCGGCGCTTGAGGCTGCGCCGTCGTCCAGGATCTGCTCGGCCGATCGGGTAGTTGCCCAGCATATTTTGAAGCATTTGCCCGATTTTTGTGGATCGCCAGCTCGTCTCTAATTGAGCGCGTAGAGAAGCTCCGAATCTCTCTGATGCTTCCAAAGCCAGAATTACGTTTCGTCCTCGACTCAATGTTTCCGGGAGGCCGCGTTGCGACAGCCTGCTCCTGTGGTCGAAAAGAACGGCAAGAGGGTCATCGGCTTCTCCGAGATGAAGGAAAAGTACTTGGAGCACCGATATCCGCTCATCATGCTCGATCGGGTCACCGACTACCGTGAGGGCGAATACATCGAGGCCATCAAGTGCGTGACTGGCAATTCCCCCGAGTTAGTCGGTCACTTCCCCAAGCGGGCCATCATGCCCGCCACCCAAGTCGTCCAGGGCTTCGCTCAATTGGCGATCATTTTCTTCAAGCTTTCGAGGGGCCAGATCACGGACGACGAGATGACGCTGATCACGTCGGTGAAATTCCGGTTTCTGGCGCCGGTCTATCCCGGCGATACCCTGGAGATGGCGATGAGGCCGAAGAAGCTCGAGGAAGCGATCGGTATCTTCGTCGCCGATGCCGCCGTAGGCGATCGTAGCGTTGTCAAGGGCGGGCTGACCTTGGCCAAGACACGCGTCGCTCGCTTCGCGGACGCCCCGTGGTAGCCGTCGACGCGGCAGGAAGCGGACATCATTAAGAAGCGGAGGCGCGAATGTCGGCACCGGACAACTCCGGGTTCCTCCACGAGCTGCTATACCAGCACCGGGGCTCGAGCAGGGTCGCCCTGGTATCGCCGCAGGACGGCCTCGAGCTGAGCTACGCCGAGCTCTGCCGGCACAGCTCCGCTCTGGCGGCTCGCCTCAGGGAACGGACCGCCGTGCGCCGGCAGCGGATCGTCCTCCTCCTGCCGGGCTCCGCGGCGTTCGTGGTTGCGCTCTTCGCCGTCTCCGAGCTCGGCGGGGTGGCTATTCCCGTTGACATCTACACCAAGCCCGAGGAGCTGCGGGTCATCCTCGGCTTCCTCGAACCCGCGCTCATCATTACCAACGCGAGCCTGCAGCGCAGGATCAAGGCAGGGTTGAGCAGCGCGGCGTGCTGCCTGGTGGAGGTGGACGGGACCGGCCTGCACGTCGCTTTCTGCGGGGACGCGCTTCGCGCCGAGTCAGTCCCCGATCCTCTGCCGGGCGCCGATCCTGAGGAGGATGCGCTGTTCATACTGACCTCGGGTACCACCGGGCATCCGAAGGCGGTCCGGCTCAGCCACCGCGCGATCCGCCGCAACATCGACATGCACCTGGAAAGCCTGGCCCTTGAGGGGGAGATCATTTCCCTCCAGGTCTTGCCGGTGAATTACAGCTACGGGCTGAACGCCTGCCTGCTCAGTACCCTGCGCCTCCATGGCACGACCGTCCTGACACCCCATGTCATCGAGCCGAAACTCGTCCACACCCTGGTAGAGCGCTACGGCGCCAACCTCTTGATGGGAAGCCCGGTCATCTTCCAATACCTGCTGCAGAACCGTGGCGGCGACTTCCGGGCCCTGCGGTCGCTCCGCTACCTCACCGTGGGTGGAGACCGCTGCCGGCCGAACGTGGCCAAGCTGATACGGAGCTGCCTGCCCTGGACCCATTGCTACGTTACCTATGGTTTGAGCGAAGCCGGTCCCCGGGTGTCCACGCTGGCGCCGCAGTTCTTCGCCTCGCTGCCCCAGTCGGTGGGTCGCGCCTTGCGGGGGGTGGAGATCGCCTTGCTGGACCCGGCGGGGCACCCCTGCCCGCCGGGAGAACCGGGGGAAGTGGTGCTGCAGACCCCTTCCCTGATGAACGGATATTTCAGGGATGAAGTCCAGAGCGCCGCGAGAGTCCGCCACGGCTGGCTTTTCACCGGGGACATCGGCCGGTTGGATGCCGATGGTTTTCTCTACCTGCTTGGGCGCCGGGACGGGGAATTCAAGTTCCGGGGCCGCAAGGTGCACCCCGGCTACATCGAGCAGATCATCTTCATCCATCCCGACGTGCAGGAAGTGCACGTGACCCGGGTAGAAAGCGCCCGCGGCGAACACCTTCTCGCCACCCTCAAGGCCCGGGTGGCCTCGGAGGAGGCCCTGGTGCGGGAGCTGAAGCGCTTATGCCGCAGGCATTTGCCTGCCTTTCTGATTCCCTCCGAGTTCCGGTTCTATGACCCTGAGCTCTACCACTTCAAGGGGAGGCCGGCCAAGCAGATCGGCGCCTCCCTGAAGCAGCCTGGACCCCTATGAGCCATCAGTCCGAAAGTGAGCAACACGCCGTGGCCGACAAGGAAACGATCGTAAAGGAGTTGAAGAAGATCCTCGTCGAGGATCTCTTTGTGTCCATTCCCGAGGGCGAGATCAAGCTGGAGGATTCCCTCTCCAGCGATCTCGGCGTCGACTCGGTGGGCTGGGTCGAGCTCGTCACGATCCTCGAGGAAAAATACGGGATCGAGATCACCGGCGACGAGGCCGCCAGCGAGAATCTGTGGACGCTGGACCGGCTGAGCGGCCTCGTCCTCGCCAAGATCGCCGCCCGGCGGGGCGAGCGCGTGGTCTCGGAAGGCCATGGGTGACGCTTCTGCAAGAGGCGTCTCCCTGCCCAGGGTCCTGGTCACCGGCTTGGGCAGCGTGAGCGCGCTGGGCGAGAACACCGCCCAGTTGTGGGACGGGCTTCTGGCCGGTAGAACCGGCATCAAGCCGGTCGCCAACTTCCGTCAGGAACACCTGCGCAATGTGCTCGCCGGGGAGATCCGGCTCTCTGCGGCCCAACGGGAATACGCGCAGCGATACCGACTGGACTCTCGCATCGCTCTGTTCGCCCACATGGCGATCGACGAGGCGCTGAAGGATGCGGCCTGGGCCCCGGTTTGCCTGCACAAAAAAAAGGTCGGGCTGGTGCTCGGCACCTCGCTCGGCATGTCCCTGGTGGAGAAGTCGATCGACCAGCTGGACGAGTGCGGCGGGGAGCAGGTCGACACCTACGACGACTTTGCCGGCGTGGTCGAGGAGCTTGCGGACGCTTACCGCGTGAGCGGCGAGGCGCTCATCGTCACCACCGCCTGCGCCGCCGGCACCAATGCCATCGGCATCGCGAAGGACATGATCCGGCACGAGGGCTACGAGGTCGTGATCTGCGGCGGGGTGGACACGCTGGACCGGATGAAATACCTCGGGCACTCGGCCCTCAACACCCTGACCCCGACTCTCATCCGTCCCTTCACCCCCGAGCGGGACGGCACTCTGTTCGGCGAAGGGGCTGGGATCCTGGTGCTGGAACGCGAGAGCTTGGCGCAGGACCACTCCGCTTATGCCGCGTGCGCCGGCGCCGGTTACAGCTGCGATGCGCATCACATCACCGGGCCCGACCCGAGCGGTGCGGGCGCGGTCAAGGTCATGGGGCAGGCCTTGGGGGATGCCGGCATCCGCCCGCAGGATGTGGACCACATCAACCTGCACGGATCGGGAACCCCTTTGAATGACCGCATGGAGTACGCGGCGATCCGAGACCTTTTCGGGCCGGCGGCAGAGCGGATCCCGGTCTCCTCGATCAAGCCGGCCATCGGCCATGTCATGGGCGCCGCCGGCGCCCTCGAAGCGATCGCGACCGTGCTCTCCTTACGAGACCAGAAGGTCCCGCCCACCCTCAACGTGGCGGCGCCCGACCCCGAACTGCCGCTGAACTTGGTCTGCGGTGAAGCCAGGATGGCCGCTATTGAGCACGCCCTCAGCAACTCTTTTGGATTCGGCGGCTGCAACGGCGCGGTCATCTTCTCCCGGGTGAACGCCGGCCCGGGGACCGATCCATGACTTGCGACATCGTGCTCACGGGGATCGGTCTCCTGTCCCCCCTGGGCGGGAAGGAGAGTTTTTTCCGCGCTATGGGCGAAGGTGCCGAGTCGCCGTGCCGGACCGCGGGGAATGCCTCGCTCCTCCCCGGGGGACTGACCGAGCTGCTCGGCATCAAAAGCCCCAAACTGCAGGTCGCCCGTTACCTGGACCCGCTCGCCAAGAACGCAATCGTCGCCGTCGAGGAAGCGATGGGTGATGCGGGCATCGCGCCCCAGGCGGTGGCGCAGGATCCCTACGGCTTCGGCATCCTGCTGGCAGCCACGCGGGGGCCCGGCGCGACCCGGGACAAGGCCTACGAGCAGCTCC
>VBAK01000162.1 GCA_005882275.1 Candidatus Segetimicrobium genomatis | reverse complement strand
TCATCTTCATGGACATCAAGATGCCCGGGCTCGACGGCATCGCGGCGGCGTCCACGATCATGACCCGGGCCCCGCGGCCGATCATCCTGCTCACCGCCTGGAGCGAGCGCGATCTCGTGCAGCGGGCCCAGGAAGCCGGGGTGCTCGCCTACCTCGTCAAGCCCGTCCGGGAAGCCGAGCTCATCCCGGCGATCGAGATCGCGATGGCGAGGTTCCAGGAGCTGCGCACGCTGCAGCAGGAGGTCGGCACCCTCAAGGACACCCTGGAGACCCGCAAGCTCGTGGAACGGGCCAAGGGGATCTTGATGAAGCGCGAGGGCGTCGACGAGCAGGAGGCGTTCCTGCGCATCCAGCGGCAGAGCCGGAACACGCGGACGCCGATGCGCGAGATCGCCAGAGCGATCCTGGTCTCCGACGAACTCAAGCGGCATTCGGCCCCGCATGCCGCCGGGCGGCCGGAAGTCCGGACGCCGGCGGATTTCCTGCGGGTGCTGGCCGGCATCCGGATCCTGCCCGGCACCCCCGGGGGGAGCGACATCTCCGTGTCCGGCGCCGAGCCGCTCGCCTATCTGCCCCTGCAGCCCGGCACCGAAGTCACCCTCGAGGGCTACGTCACCCGGCGCACCGCGGACGGAGAGTACGGGCTCGGCATCGCCTTCGGGATGGCCCCCACCCCGCAGGCCGACGAGGCCGAGGGGACGGTGATGTGCGTGGTCCAGAACGCGCTCCGGCCGGGGGCGCTGGCCGCCGGGGGCACGGCGCGGAGCGCCTACGCGCAGATCCTCGACGAGGTCATGGCCACCCAGCAGCGCGTGACGGTCACCGGCCTCCTGCGCGTGCTGCCCGACCACGCCTCCGCCGGCCATCCCGCGATCCCCCATCTGCTGGAGATCAATCCGGTGAGGGCCGCCAGCACGGAGCGCGGGCTCGCGTTTCCGGGCGTCCTCCTCGATGCGCCGGGCGGGTCGGAGTGGACCGACGTCGAGACCGTGCACCCGATGCCCTTCGAGGATTTTCAACCGCGCACGCGGATGGCGGTGACGG
The DNA here is from genome assembly GCA_005882275.1 of Candidatus Segetimicrobium genomatis. Classification (GTDB taxonomy): domain Bacteria; phylum Sysuimicrobiota; class Sysuimicrobiia; order Sysuimicrobiales; family Segetimicrobiaceae; genus Segetimicrobium; species Segetimicrobium genomatis. The sequence goes on along the minus strand of VBAK01000162.1, from coordinate 20,901 downwards.
GGACGGTCCTGACGTTTCGGGACGTCCCCCCGACGGAAACGGCCTACGTGTACATGACCGGGCGGTTCTTCGGCGGCAGGAGCCAGATCGTCGACGGGCGCCCGTTCCTGTTCGCCTTCGGGGACGCCGCGGGGCGGATCCGCATCACCGCGGTGACCATCCCCGGGACACCCGCCTACGAGAGCTCGCGGCGGTGGCTGTCCGCCCCTCCGAACGGCCCGATCACCATCGTCGGACTGCGCACGCTCCACCTCCCCGCGCTGTTTGCGCCGGGCGGCGGACGGATCGAGGTCGTGTTGTGTCCGGTCTTCCGGATCACCCCGGGGATGGTCCGGGGATCCTCGACCCCGGCCCCCACGGCCCGCTTCGAACTGATCCCCGTCGGCGGCGCCCCGCCCGGCGATGGGGATGGCGCGCGGTCGCCCGAACGCAGGCCGGCGCGGCGCCCGGCCGCGCGGCGTTCCCTCAAGACCCGGATGCGGGCCGGCGGAGTCCCCAAAGCGCGCGCCACCAAGCCCCGAGGCCGGACGCGCCTTCGCCTTCGTGGCCCGAAGGGGCGCCCGCGCAGGCGCGCGTAAATCTCCTTGTGCAACGCGGGGATGTGTTGACTTCCCTGCGACCGCGTGATATAAAACAGATACAGCTAGATACCTGAACCGGAGGCCGTGACGCCTCCCGGGCGCGAGGAGCGCCGGGAGGCGTTTTTGTTTGCCCTCGAGCACGGCAATCTGCTCCGGCCGGGGATGCGGAGGTGTGGGGTCGATGGCGGGCAAGGAGATGACGGCGCGCGACGTGGTGGCCTACATCAAAGAACACGGCATCAAGATGGTCGATCTCAAGTTCGTGGACGTCCCGGGCGCCTGGCAGCACACCACCATCCCGGCGGGCCAGATCGAGGAAAAGACGTTCGTCCGCGGAATCGGGTTCGACGGCAGCAGCATCCGTGGCTTTCAGGCGATCGAGGAGAGCGACATGCTCCTGATGCCCGATCCGGCGACGGCGCGGCCGGACCCCTTTACCGAGATCCCCACCCTCTCCATGATCTGCAACGTGAACGACCCGGTCACGGCCAAGCCCTACACGCGGGATCCGCGGTACGTGGCCCAGAAGGCCGAGGAATATCTCAAGGCGTCCGGCATCGCCGACACGTGCTACATTGGGCCGGAAGCCGAGTTCTACATCTTCAGCAACGTGCAGTACGAGGTGCTGCCGCACCGGACGGGGTACAGCATCGACTCGCCGGAGGCGACGTGGAACACCGGCCAGCCCGGGCTGGGGCACCGGATTCGGGTGAAGGAAGGCTACTTCCCCGTTCCGCCGGCGGACACGCAGCTGGATGTGCGCAGCGAGATGACGCTCGAAATGGAGAAGTGGGGCATCGAAGTCGAGATGCAGCACCACGAGGTGGGGCACGCCGGGCAGGCGGAGATCGACATGAAGTACGCGCCCCTTACCCGCATGGCCGACAACCTGCTCAGCTACAAGTACATCGCCAAGAACGTCGCCCGCCGGCACGGGCTGACCGTGACGTTCATGCCGAAGCCGCTCTTCGGCGACAACGGCACCGGGATGCACACGCACCTGAGCCTGTGGAAGGGCGGAGCGAACACCTTCTACAACGAGGGCGGATACGCGGAGCTCAGCCCGGAGGCGCTCGCCTTCATCGGCGGCCTGCTCACCCATGTGGATGCCCTGCTCGCGCTGTGCGCGCCCACGACCAACTCGTACCGGCGCCTGGTGCCGCACTACGAAGCGCCGGTCAACATCGCGTTCAGCAAGCGCAACCGGAGCGCCGCGGTGCGGATTCCCATGTACTTCTCCGGCCCGGGCGCGGCCTCCAGCAAGCGGATCGAATTCCGCTGCCCGGATGCCGCCTGCAACCCCTACCTGGCGTTCGCCGCCATCCTCATGGCCGGATTGGACGGCATCAAGCGGAGACTCGATCCGGTCCGGGCCGGGTTCGGCCCCCTCGATAAGAACACCTACGAACTGGAGCCGGAAGAGGCGGCAAAGATCAAGAGCGTTCCCGGGTCCCTCGGCACGGCCCTGGACGCGCTCGAGGCGGACCACGAGTTCCTCCTGGAAGGCGACGTCTTTACCCGGGACCTGCTGGACACCTGGATCTCCTACAAGCGAACGCGGGAGCTCCAGGAAGTAAACATCCGGCCGGTCCCCTATGAGTTCTTCCTGTATTACGACGTCTAGGAGCTCAGCCGTAGGGACCGAGGGCGCCGGGGGCTCCGCCGTGAGGCGGGGCCCCTCGATGCCGGAGGCCGTGTGGCGACCGGTGCTATAATAATGCAGTAGTCGCTGCGCGGCGCCGGGGGCCGCCGGATGAAGCCCCCCGCCGCCAGGGGGCGCCAGATGACGTCGCGGTTGCGGGTCGCCATGGCCCAGATCAACACCACCGTCGGTGACTTCGAAGGGAACACCAGGAAGATCATCGAGCGGATCGAAGAGGCCCAGGCCCTTGGGGCGGATGTGGTGACCTTCCCCGAACTGGCGATCACGGGCTATCCCCCCGAAGACCTGCTGATCAAGGTCGATTTCGTTCGCGAGAACCTGGCGTGCCTGGACGAGATCGCCCGCCACGCCATCCGCACCGCCGCCGTCGTCGGCTTCGTCGACTCGGGGGACCATCTGTACAACGCCGCCGCCGTGCTGCACGACGGGCGCATCGCCGGCGTGTACCACAAGATGCGGCTGCCGAACTACGGCGTCTTCGACGAGAAGCGATACTTCCAGCCGGGATCGGAGAGCCCCGTCTTCGTGATCCACGGGGTTCCGGTCGCCGTGAACATCTGCGAGGACGTCTGGGCCCCGGGCGGGCCGCTGCTCGCCCAATCGTTGGCCGGCGCGCTGATCAGCCTCACCCTCAACTCCTCCCCCTACTCGGCGCAGAAGTGGCGAATCCGGGAGGAGATGCTCAAAACCCGCGCGCGCGACTACGCGGTGGCGCTGGCCTACAACAACCTCGTGGGCGGACAGGACGAGCTGGTCTTCGACGGGTTGAGCGTGATGATCGACGCCGCGGGGCGGGTGGCGGCGCGCGGGCCCGCGTTCGAGGAAGCCCTCGTCACCGCCGATCTGGACATCGATGCGATCCGGGGCATCCGCCGGTACAATCCGATCCGGACATCCGATGCGCTGCAGAGCGAGGGGGTGCTGGCCCCGCTCTTCACGCTCTCCCGCGACGCGCCGGCCGGGACCCGGACGCCGCTCCCCGGCAGCCCGATCGCGGAACCCCCGGGCGAGACCGAAGAAGTCTACCGGGCGCTGGTGACCGGGACGCGCGACTACGTGCGGAAAAACGGGATGCGCACGGTGGTGCTCGGGCTCAGCGGCGGGGTCGACTCCTCCCTCGTGGCGTGCATCGCGGTGGACGCCCTGGGCCGGGAGTCGGTCAAGGGGGTCATGATGCCGTCCCGGTACACCTCGGAGGCCAGCCGGCGGTACGCCCGCGACCTCGCGCGAACGCTCGGCATCGAACTCCTCGACCTCCCGATCGATCCCGCGGCGGCCGCCTACGAGCAGGTCCTCGCCGCGCCCTTCGGCGGGCGGCCTCGCGACGTCACCGAGGAAAACCTCCAGGCGCGCATCCGCGGCAATTTATTGATGGCGCTCTCCAACAAGATGGGCTGGCTCGTCCTCACGACGGGGAACAAGAGCGAGATGAGCGTGGGGTACGCGACGCTCTACGGGGACATGGCCGGGGGATTTGCCGTGATCAAGGACGTGCCCAAGACGCTGGTCTATACCCTGGCCCGGTGGCGCAACGGCCGCGATGTCCTGGCCCGCGCCGCGGGCACGGGGGGGCCGCCGATCCCCAACGGCGTCCTCGAGCGCGCCCCGACGGCGGAGCTTCGGGAGAACCAGACGGACCAGGACACCCTCCCGCCGTACGAGATCCTCGACGGCATCCTCCAGCTCTACGTCGAGGACGACCGGTCTCCGGACGAGATCGCCGCGCAGGGGTTCGATCCCCAGGTGGTGGCGCGCGTGATCGCGATGGTCGACCGCAGCGAGTACAAGCGCCGTCAGGCCCCGCCGGGGATCAAGATCACCCCCAAGGCGTTCGGCAAGGACCGCCGGCTTCCGATCACCAACTGGTACCGCGGCCGCCGCGTCGTGGAGGCCCCCTCCCGTCCACCCGTCTCCTAGTCGCGCACAGGATCCCTGATGGCGTTGTCTGGGATGCTCCCGCTGCTGACCGGCAGGCGGGAGTTTCTCGTCATTGCCGACCAGATCGACGCGGGCGCGCGGCCGTGGGTCATCGGCCCCGGCGGCGCGGCGAAGGCGTTTGTCATCGCCGGGCTGATCGCCCGCCGGAGCAGCCGGGCCCCCTCGGGCCGGACCCCGGTCTGGTTCATTGTGACGCCGGGACGTGACCAGGCCGAGAAGCTGGCCGATGACCTGGCGGCGTTTCTCCCTCCCGGCGCCGGGGAGCTGCACCTGCTCACGCCGTGGGAGTCGTTCAATCCCGAGGACCGTCCGACCGTCGAAGGGGAGGGCGCGCGGCAGCGCGTTCTGGATTCGCTTCGCCGGAGCGGGCCTCAGGTGATCGTCACGTCCGCCGCGGGCGCCCTGTCTCCGGTCGCGAACCCGCGCTGGGTGGACACGGTGCGCGTGGCGGTCGGGGCCGGATCCCGCGTCGATCTCGAAGAGGTGGTGCGCCGGCTCGCCGCCGCCGGATACGAGCGCTCCGAGCTCGTGCAGCGGCCGGGAGAGATGGCGGTCCGCGGCGGCCTGATCGACGTCTATCCGTCCACCGATGATCATCCGGTGAGGATCGAGTGGGTGGGCGACGAGATCGAGTCGGTGCGCGTGTTCGATCCGGAGACCCAGCGGACGGTGCGGGAGCGGTCCGAGATCACGATTCTTCCGGCCCGGGCGGGCGGGGAGCCGGGAGTGCTCTTTGCCGACCTCGTTCCGGATGCGGTCTGGGTGCTCGACGAGCCGGACGAGCTCGAACGTCAGGCCCGCAGCCTGTACGAGCAGGCGGCCTCCGCCCACCGCCGCGCGGAGGAGGCGGACCGGATCTCCCCCGCCCCGCCGATCCCTTTCGTGACGTGGGACGAGGTCGCCGCCCGCCTGGGCGCCCGCCGGACCGTGGCGGTGTCCACCCTCCACCGGCCGCCGCGCGGGGAGGCGGTCGAGATCCTCTTCGGGGCGGTGGAGTCGTTTGCCGGACAGATGGAGGGATTGACCCGGCAGCTCCGGGAGTGGGTGGCGGCCGGCCGGCGGATCGTGGTGGCCTCCAGGCAGGCCCACCGGATGGTGGAGCTGTTTGCCGACCACCACCTCACCGCCGGGCTGATCGAGCGGCTGGACGCGCTCCCGGCCCCCGGCGGCATGCTGACGGTTCCGCAGGCGCTGACCGGCGGCTTCACCCTGGACGACCTGGTGGTCGTCACCGATGCGGAAATCCTGGGGTGGCGGCGCCGGCGGCGCCACGTCCGCTGGACCCGAGACGGCGCCCGGCTCACCACCTGGACCGAACTGTCGCCGGGCGACCTCGTCGTGCACATCAACCACGGCATCGGCGTCTACCGGGGGCTGGAACGGCTCGCCATGGGGGGCGGCGAGCGCGACTACCTGCGCCTCGAGTACGCGCAGGGGGACGCGCTGTACGTCCCGACCGACCAGATCAATCTCGTCCAGCGCTATGTCGGCGTGGAGGGCCAGGCGCCGCAGGTTCACCGGCTGGGCGGGACCGAGTGGGAGCGGGAGAAGCGCCGCGTTCGTGAGCGGACGCGGGAAATGGCCCGGGAACTCCTGGAGCTCTACGCGGCGCGCGAGAAAGGGTCCGGCCACGCCTTCGCCCCCGACACGCCGTGGCAGCGGGAGATGGAGGAAGCCTTCGCCTACGAGGAGACCCCCGACCAGTGGGAAGCGATCCAGGAGGTCAAGCGGGACATGGAGGCCCCGCGCCCGATGGACCGGTTGGTCGCCGGCGACGTCGGGTATGGGAAGACCGAGGTGGCCGTGCGCGCCGCGTTCAAGGCGGTGATGGACGGCAAACAGGTGGCGGTGCTCGTGCCGACGACGATCCTGGCGCAGCAGCACTTCACGGTCTTCCGCGAGCGGATGGCGGCGTTCCCGGTGCGGGTGGAGATGCTGAGCCGGTTTCGCACCTCCAAGGAACAACAGGAGATCCTCGACGCGGTCCGGACCGGAGCCGTGGACGTGCTCGTGGGCACGCACCGGATCCTCAGCCGGTCGGCGAAGTTCAAAGATCTCGGGCTCGTCATCATCGACGAGGAGCAGCGGTTCGGCGTGACCCACAAAGAGCGGCTCAAGCAGCTCCGGACTCAGGTGGACGTGCTCACCCTGACCGCCACGCCGATCCCGCGCACGCTGCACATGTCCCTGGCCGGGCTGCGCGACCTGTCCATCATGGAGACGCCGCCGGACGCCCGCCAGCCGATCCGGACATTCATTCGAGAGGAGGACCCGGCGCTGGTCCGGGAGGCCATCCAGCACGAGCTCCACCGCGGAGGGCAGGTCTACGTCATCCACAACCGCATCGAGACGATCGAGCGGGCCGCCATCCGCATCCGCCGGCTGGTGCCTCAGGCGCGCGTCGGCGTGGCGCACGGGCAGATGGCCGAAGAGCGCCTGGAGCAGGTGATGATCGACTTCCTGGGCGGGCGGTACGACGTCCTGGTCTGCACGACCATCGTGGAGATCGGCCTCGACATCCCGCGGGTCAACACCATCCTGATCGAGGATGCCCATCTGCTCGGCCTCGCCCAGCTCTATCAGCTTCGCGGGCGCGTCGGTCGGGCGGACCAGCAGGCCTACGCGTACCTGCTCTATCCCAGGCGCGCGCGGCTCACCCCGGAGGCGGAGCAGCGGCTGGTGGCGATGCGCGAGTTCGTCGAGCTCGGATCCGGGCTGCGCCTGGCGATGCGGGATCTGGAGATCCGCGGCGCGGGCAACCTGCTCGGCCCCGAGCAGCACGGCCACCTCGCCGCCGTGGGATTCGACCTCTACATGCGGCTCCTTGATGAAGCGATCAGGGAAACGCGCGGCGAGATCGTCTCCGAGCCGCCCGAGGTGGCGATCGACCTCGACATCGGCGCCTACCTGCCCGACGCGTACATTCCATCGCCGGCGCAGCGGATGGCCGCCTACCGGCAGCTCGCCGCCGCGCAAACGGTCGAGGACTCCCGGGCCGCGATCGACAGCATCCGCGACCGCTATGGCCCGCTCCCCGAGCCGGCGCAGCTCCTGGCCGAGGTCGTTCGGCTGCGCGCGCTGGCCCGCCGGGCGGGCGTGGCGTCGATCTCGCAGGAGCGCGCCGGGATCCTGTTCCGGCTCGCCGATCCCTCGACGACGGGCGACCGCATGCGCGTCCTGTCCGCGGCCTGGCGCGGCGGGATCGATCTCACCCCGGACGGAATCCTGCTGCGCGCCGGCGGCGGTGGTCTCTCCGAGACGATCCACCGGGTCGGGGACCTGCTGGACGCCCTCGCCGCGCAGACCAGCGCGGCCGCCCGGGCCGGCAAGGTGCCGCTCGGGCAGGCCGGCCGGTAGCCGCTCCACGCCGCCGGACGGCGAGCGCTCCGGCGGGCCGGCATCTCACCAACGCTGGGAGGACCCATCGATGCCTGACAAGCCGAGGCGCGACGACCCGAGGCGCGGCGGACGGCCGGCCTTTGACGATCTGGTCGCCATCATGGCCCGCCTGCGCGGGCCGGGCGGATGCCCCTGGGACCGCGAGCAGACCCACGCCACGCTCCGGCCGTACCTCCTCGAGGAGACCTACGAGACCCTCGAAGCCATCGACGCGGGATCGCCCGGCTGGCTGCGGCTGGAACTCGGCGACCTGCTCCTTCAAGTCGTCTTTCACGCGCAAATGGCCGGGGAGGCGGGAACGTTTACGATCGACGACGTCATCGCCGGCCTGGTCGAGAAGCTCGTGCGGCGGCATCCCCACGTCTTTGGGAGCCGGCAGGTCTCCGGCTCCGGGGAGGTCCTGGCCAACTGGGAGACGATCAAAGAACGGGAGCGCGCCGAGGGCCTCCACGGCCCCGAAGAGCGGGCCAAGAGCGCGGGAGGCAGCGCGCTCGACGGCCTTCCGCGCACCTTGCCGGCGCTCGCGCTGGCGCAGCGCTTACAGGAGAGAGCGGCCGGGGCCGGGTTCACCTGGCCGGACCTGGGGGCCGCCGCGGCCAAGGTCCGGGAGGAACTGGCCGAGCTCGAGGCGGCGGCCGCGGACGGACACGGCGCGCGCACGGCGGAGGAACTGGGCGATCTGCTCTTCACCATTGCCAACCTGCCGCGGTATCTGGGCCTGGACGGGGAGCAGGCGCTGCGCGATGCGTGCGCAAAGTTCCGCGAGCGATTCGCCCGCCTGGAGCAGCGGGCGCGGGCCGAGGGACGTCCGCTGCGCGAGTACTCCGCCGATGAATTGCTCGCGCTCTGGCGTGCGGCTCGATAAGTTCCTCCAGCTCAGCCGGCTCGTCCGGCGCCGCACGCTGGCCAACCGGCTGTGCCAGGCCGGACGCGTGACCCTCAATGGGCGCCCCGCCGATCCGGCCGCGGCCGTGCATCCGGGCGACATCGTCGCGGTCTCGCTCGTCACGCGGCGCCTGCGGGCCCGGGTGCGTTCGATCCCGACCGGGCGGGCCGGGCAGGAGGACTGCGTGGACGTGCTCGAGGACCGCGCGCCGGAGTGACCGGGGGTCGCGGCGAGGGGAGGCAGCGGAGCGATGTCGGCGATCAAAGCGATCACGGCCCGGGAGATCCTGGACTCGCGCGGGAACCCGACCGTGGAGGTCGAGGTCGTCCTCGAGTCGGGCGCCCGGGGCCGGGCGGCGGTGCCGTCCGGAGCCAGCACCGGGGCGCACGAGGCCGTGGAACTGCGGGACGGCGTCCGGGCGCGCTATCGGGGGCTCGGCGTCCGGACGGCCGTCCAGCACGTCCGCGCCACGATCGCTCCCGCCCTGGCCGGCCGCGACGGGCTCGACCAGGAGGAGATCGATCGCGTCATGATCGCCCTGGATGGGACGGCGAACAAGGGGCGCCTGGGCGCCAACGCGATCCTCGGGGTCTCGCTGGCCGCCGCGCACGCCGCGGCCGCCGAATCGGGCGTCCCCCTCTTCCAGCGACTCGGGGGCCGGGACGGCGCCGTCACCCTCCCCGTTCCGCTCATGAACATCCTCAACGGCGGCAAGCACGCCGACAACACGCTGGAGTTTCAGGAGTTCATGGTCGCCCCGATCGGCGCTCCCACGTTTGCCGAGGCGCTCCGGATGGGCGCCGAGACCTATCACGCCCTGCACCGCGTGCTCAAAGACCGGGGACTCGCCACCGGCGTGGGGGACGAGGGCGGGTTCGCCCCCAATCTGGCGGCCAACGAGGACGCCCTGGACCTCCTGATGCTCGCGATCGAGCAGGCCGGGTTCGCGCCCGGCCGGGATGTGGCCCTGGCCATCGATCCGGCGTCGACCGAGTTCTACCGCGACGGACGGTACGCGCTCCGCCGGGGCCAGGATCTCCGGCCGGCGGAAGGGATGATCGACTACTACGCGGATCTCGTCCGCCGGTTTCCGATCGTGTCCATCGAAGACGGGCTGGCCGAGGATGACTGGGATGGGTGGGCGGCGCTCACGCGCCGGCTCGGCGCGCGCGTCCAGTTGATCGGGGACGACCTCTACGTCACGAACGCGGCTCGGATCGCCCAGGGGATCGCCCGGTCGGCCGGCAACGCCGTCCTGATTAAACTCAATCAGGTGGGGACCCTGACCGAGACGCTGCAGGCGATCCGCCTGACCCGCGGCCACGGGTGGAACGCGATCATCTCGCACCGGTCCGGGGAGACCGAGGACACGACGATCGCGGATCTCGCCGCCGGGACGGAAGCCGGTCAGATCAAGACGGGCGCGCCGGCGCGGAGCGAGCGCGTGTGCAAGTACAACCAACTCCTTCGGATTGAAGAGCGCCTCGGCCCGCGCGCCCGCTACGCCGGGGCGGCCGCATTCACGCACACGGCCAGGCCCGCCGGCAGCCCGTAGCCCCGCGCGGGAAGGATTCTTCCCGCGGTCCCAGAACTCGGTAGCACGATGCCCATCGGTCGCGGCCCGGGAGGGACGCCCCGATGGATGATCCCCTATCTGATCATCTGTCTGGCGGCCCTCCTACTCGCAGCAGCGGTCCTCTACCTGACGGCGGTCCACGTCCCGGCCGCCGTCGTCCGCCTGCCCCATGACGCCGCCTCTCCCCGGCCGGTTCACGATGTTCCCTACGCCGCCCTGATCAACCGCGCCGCAGAGACCCATCATCTCAACCCGGCGCTGGTGGCGGCGGTGGTGGCGGCGGAGAGCGGGTTCAACGCGCGGGCGCGGTCGCCGCGCGGCGCGCACGGCCTCATGCAGGTGCTGCCCGTCACCTGGCGGGAACTCGGGCGCGGGCAGACCTGCCCGCCCGAGATCGCCCGACTCACCGATCCTCCCTGCATGGAGGACCCGGCGGCCAATCTCGAGACAGGCACCGCCTACCTGCGGCGACTCGTCGACCGGTTCAAGGGAGACCTCCCGCTCGCCCTGGCCGCCTACAACGCGGGCGCCGGGACCGTTCAGGAGCACGACGGCATCCCACCGTTTCCGGAGACCGCGCGGTACCTCCGTCAAGTGGCCCTGGCATGGTTTCACCTGCAGCGTGACGGGACCCTGACCCCGCTCTGGAGACGCCTCCTCAGCCTGGTGGGCCTGGGACCGTACGCACGCACCGCGGCGCTGGTGTCCCTGAGCGCGCTCATCGCACCCTTCCTTCGGCGGGCGCCGAGGACGCCGCTCGTGGCGGTGGGAAGGGAGACTCGGCGATGATGCGGCGCACCCGCACGGTGAGGGGCCGCGGGAGCGGCGCTCCGCGCCATCCGGGCGGCGCCCGCGGCCCAGGGGACCGGGGGCACCGTCCGGTGGGCGGGGATCAGGGTCCGGTGGGCGTTGGGCGAGGCTCCGGGGCCGGCACCCGCGGGGAGCGGCGAACGGCCCTCCCGCTCAGACCGCGCCTCGTGATGGTCGCCCTCGGCTGTCTGGCCGGGTGGATGGTGATCGCGCTCGGCGCACAATACCTCCGCACCTACACGCTGGCGCGCGAGGCGGCGCGCCTCGAGCGTCACCGCCAGGAACTGCGCCTCGAGAACGCGACCCTGCGGGCGGAGATCACCCGGCTCCAGACCGACGACCGCTACATCGAGCGCCTCGCCCGCGAGCAGCTCGGCATGCTGCGCCCGGACGAAGTGGAACTGGTCCTTGTCCCTTCGGCGGGGCGCGATTCTGGAACGCCCGGGAACCCTCGGCCCGGGCAGGACACCGCGCCCCCCGGCCGCTCGGTCTGGGACTGGGCGGAACGCCTCCGCGGGCTGGTGGCGCGCTGGCTGTGGGGCCGGTAGCGCGTGGAACCGTACAGGATCGGCCCGGTCGGTGCATGCCGCACTGACGTTCGATGCCGGCTCGTGCTCGCGCGCCCGCTTTTTTCAATTGACACCCCCCAGAGCGTAGGCTATAATCCGTTCGCATCTCTCTAGGAGGGTCACGCATTACGTATGAGTCTTGAAACAGGCACGATTCTGGAAGGCATTGTCGTCAAGATCACCCACTACGGCGCGTTCGTAGAACTTCCCGACGGCAAGAGCGGCCTCGTTCACATCTCCGAAATCGCCGATACCTACGTGAAAGACGTGCGGGATTACCTGAAAGAGCAAGAAAAGGTCAAGGTCAAAGTGCTGGGCTACAACGACAAGGGCAAGCTCGACCTCTCCGTCAAGCAGGCGCTCGACCCCGCCGAGCGGCAGTCGCGGGTGCGCGCCAAAGCCTCGTTCGATGAAAAACTCGCCAAGTTCCTCAAGGAAAGCGAAGAGCGGCTCCTCGATTTGAAACGGAACACCGAAGCGAAACGCGGGGGCCGCCGCCGCTAGGCAGTCGCTCCGCCGCCCCGCCGCCCGTTATTCGATCCCCAGCATCCACGCAATATCCTCGAACGCCTGCCAGACGATCTCGTCGCCCTGCATCTGCCGGCTGTGATCCCGGATGTCGATGAGGCCTTCCAGTTGATCGAGTTCATCCTGCATCTTCTGCAGGCGGTTCCGCAGGCCCATGAGGCGTTGATCCTGTGAAGTGTCCGGGAGCATTCCCCGGACCTTCTCGATCGTGTCCCGTTCCACGCGGCGCGCCATCCGGTCGATCTCCACGGGCTGGAGGCGCGAGTACACCACCAGCCCCCGGCGCTCCTCGATCGCCTCGGAGACGAGACCCTGAAGCTGCTGCAGCACCTGGTCGCTCATCGATGTCCCCCGAACAGTTCGTCCACGCGGCCGGCCGCGCCTCCCCGCGCTACGTCTCGATGGCCCCGGCCGGTGGCGCCTCCTGGATCGCGGGCGGCGAGACGGCGCCGCAGCGCAGGAGGGCCCGGAGCGCGCCGAGGGTCACCTCCACGGTGTACGCGTCCCCGTCCTCTGAGGACCACGAACCGTCAGGGCGCGCCAGCGCCCACAATCGCCCAAGGCCGCGCCGCATGACGGGAACCGATGCCGGCACGCCGGCTTCCGCCAGACACGCCAGCATTCCCGCCAGGGCGCCCGGATACCATCGATCGTCCCCGACCCCGGTCAGCGCCTCGACCGCGCGGGCGCTCGTCGAAGAGCCGGCGCCCTCGACCAGCCGGAAGACCGCCGCGGCGGCCCAGGTCGTCCGGAGAAACCCCAGGAACCGCCCGTCGGCCGCCTGTCGGCTCCGGAGCCAGGCCAGGGCCCGTGCAACCCCATGATCCTGCCGGTATCCGAGAAACGCCAGCCAGCAGGCAGCCAGCGCGGTGCACAAGGCCTGGACCCGCGGGTCTCCCGGCACCAGCCGCGGGGATGGCCCGTACCTCAGGAGCCCCGGAGACTCGTCCCACGTCCCGTCGGGCCGCTGCGCGGTGAGCAGGTAGGTCACGGCCCGCTGGGCCTGCGGGAACGCGAACATGGAGAGGTCCTGCATCCATCCGAGGACCAGCGCGGTGGCTTCAACCGAGGACGGGCGCCCCTGGGCGAGCTCTCCGGGGTATCCTCCGTCCTCGTTCTGCAACGCCTCGAGCGTCCGGAGGATCCTCGCATCCGGCCGGGTGCGCCCCAGGAGCCCCCGCAGGCGGGCCCGCTCCGTCTCATTCCCGCTCTGGTCAATGAACGCGATCGTCCGGCGCCAGTCGTACCTCACGGACATTACCCCGCCGGTGCGACCCTCAAGCCTGGGCGACGCCATCGTTTCATCCTCTCGCTCCCTGGATTACGGTCTCTCGGAGGGGAAGCCCTTCACATCAGGACTTTCCCGTATCCAAACCTGAAGGAGATTCAGGGAATCCCCTGGTAACCCATTCACAACTTCGCAGGAACCAAATATGAAGTTACCTAATTTCACCGGGATTGAGCCCCGTGCTATGAGTGGTGCCGTAACGGCTGGAGGAGCGTTCTGGGTTTGCCGATGGGCAGCGCGTCACAGGGATTCCGGGTCATGAGCGGTCAAAAGGCCGGAGAGGGTAACGGCGCCGTCGATCGATCTGCGATGTCCGATCAAGGGATCGCGGAGAGCCATCTTTTGACAGAGGCCGTGGAAGTCAACGTGCTGGCCGCAGATGCCCATCCGGTCACGCTGCTGGGGCTGCAGTATGTGCTGCAGTCTGATCCGGCGGTCAAGCTGGTGGGAGCGTGCAGCACCGGCAAGGAAGCGCTGGAACTCTGCGCGTCCATGCGGCCGTCCCTCCTGATCACCGATGTGACTCTGCCCGACATGTCCGGCATCGAGCTCTGCCGGGCCGTCAAGCGGTCCGCCCCGGATGTGGATGTGCTCATCCTCACCGCCTGCGACGACAACGCCAGCATTTTTGGAGCCGTCGGCGCCGGCGTGTCGGGATACGTGCTCAAGGACATTACGCCCGAAAACCTCCTCCGCGCGATCCACGCGGTCCGGCGGGGGCAAACGATGGTCCATCCCGGCATCGCGCGGCGGATGCTCGACCGGCTCACCCATATCACGAAGGACGGCAACGGCGGACTGCTGTTCGGCGAAAAACTGACCGAACGGGAGGCCGAAATCCTCACCGAGGTTGCCCGGGGGCTGTCCAACAAAGAAATCGCGCACAAACTCTTCATCTCTGAAAGCACGGTCAAGAGCCGGTTGCGCAGCATCTTCAACAAGATCAATGCGCGGGACCGCGCCCAGGCCGCCGCGTTCGCCATCCGCAGGGGATACGTTCGATGAGCCGATGTCCGGGTGGGCACGACGCCGCGGTCTGATCGATCCTGTTCGCCCCTGTCGTCCGGTTAGCGCAGTCTGCATCAGCAGGGTGCCCCGTCCACCGTCGAGGGATGTCCGTTAGATGGGCGATTGATATCTTTTTGGCGTCGACCGTGTATGGTATCGTGGGCAGACGAGCGGCGGTGACGGCAACAGCCGGTGTAGCCACTCCCGACGCCGCCGAATGACCGCAGGTGAGAAGACCGGTAGCATGCGCCGACGAGGCCGCTGACGTATTGCAGGCCATCCTTCAGGATCTCACGACCATCCTCAACATCCTCGAAGGCCGCGCCCTCTATTTGATCAAGGAAGGCGTCCGCGGCGCCATCGCTCCCGATGGGGTCGTCTCCGAACTGGCGCCGCTCTTACGGGATCTCAAGGCGTGCTACCGGCGCCTGACAGACGTGCAGGAGCGGCAGGATCTCAGCTACGACGCAGCCAGGCAGTTGGACGAGGCCGACCGGCGCTGCGTGTGGCTGTTCAGGAAGATCCGCCTCCAGCAGGTCTTCCTGACGAAACTGAGCCTCGAAGCACGGTTCAGGAGCCTCGTGTCCACCGAGGCGTACGACATCTATCAAACGCTGCTCAACCAGGACGAGGAAGAACGGGACGCCCTCAGCGGCGACGATGCCAGGATCCGCGTGCTCCTGCTTGAAGAGCAGCCCGAGAGGAGCGCCTCGCCCAAGGACTCCGGATAACCCTCCGTTCGGGCAGCCGGCCGCCAAATCGCCGCGGTCCCGGGCGGGTGATTGCCTTCCGCACTGTCCGGGGGCCGGGGTCTGACCGTCAGGAGTAATCCCAGAGCCGTTCGGTCACGAAAGCATACCTCGAAGGTGCCGCGATTAGCATCATTGGACGCTTCTCCTCAGGCTCTGAAGCATGATATGGATGAGCTATCAGTATCTGGGTTGAACTGAAATTAATCGGAACGACGCGCCGCGGCGGCGCCATCTGAGCGCGCAGACGGCGCAGAGCCTGAGGCTGCCCCCATTGGACTCCCTCCCCTTCACCTCGATCCTGAGGCCGAACCTGGATGGGGCGGGGAGACCCTACGTCCTCCACCCCAGCCGGCACGGATCCGGCTGGCTGCTGCCCGCGGACCCCGCGCTTCGCCGCCTCGGCCTGAGCGCCTTCGGCCAGCGCGGCGTCAAGGGGTCCCTGGGACGAAGCCTCCCCGCGGCCTGGCTCGGGGGCCGGCGGCTCTGGTGTGATGTCGGCCCGCTGGAAGGGGTGCTGGCGCGGGCGCTGGGCGAACCGGACATCCGCCTGGCCTTCTGCATCGGCACCTCGGGCGCCTACCGAAAGCTGACCGCCGAGGTGATCACGTCCGGAGGCCGCGTTCCTGCCTACGCGAAGATCGCCGTCCAGCCCCGGGCCCAGGCCTCGCTGGGGCGCGAGCACGAGAACCTCCTGCGTCTGTCGACGGTCGACGCCCTGCTCGGCCGGGTGCCCGGGGTGTTGGCGTGGTTTGGATGGCGCGGCGCGCAGGTGCTGGTCATCACGGCCGGGTCCGGCCGGATGGGCCCGAGCCGGTTTGGGGAGCCGCACGCCGAGTTCCTCCGGCGGCTGCACGATGCGTCCGTCGAGAAAAGGCCGTTTCTGGCCGGCGCCATGTGGGCTCGAATGGCGGCCGCAGTCCGCCGCCTGACGCCCCGGATGTCCGTCGAGTGGGCGCTCCGCTGCCGGAATGCGCTGAACCTCCTCGCGGAGCGCCTGGGGCCGGGCGTCCTGCCGCTCTCCGTCGCCCACCGGGATTTCACCCCCTGGAATACGCGGATGGGACCGCGGGGGCTGTATGTCTTCGACTGGGAGGCGGCGGTCGAGGGCACCACCCCGCTGTACGACGCCTTCCACTTCCAGGCCATGCAGGCGGCGCTCGCCGGAAGACCGTACCACCCGTCCCTCGGCCGGCATCACGGCCTGGCCGCCTTCTGGCCCGAGTGGCGGGCCCGACTCGCGCCCCTGTACCTGGCCTACCTGCTGGACATGGGCCTGTTCTACACCGAGGCCCGACTGGAGACGCCCGAGTCGGGGGACGACCGTGAGCAGCGCTGGTTCGCGCACCACATCGACATCTACATGGAAGGTCGCTATGAGATGGCCTAGCATTTAGCCCGGCAGCCCGTGGCCGAAATGCTGAGGCGCGCCCGCGCCGCCGCGCCCGGCGTGTGAGGGGCGGCCGAGCCGCAGGAGCGTCCCTCTCCCCCGCGGAATACTCGGGCGATGCCACCAACCGGCAATCTGCAGGCGGTCCAGGGGCTGAGCCCCCGCGATCTCAGGCGCCTGATGCGCAGCGGGGAGTGGCGCGAACCCACGGCCGGACTGGCGCCCGGCTTCGCCCAGGCGAACCTGGTCGTGGTCCCCAGGGAAGCGGCCTACGACTTTCTGCTCTTCTGCCAGCGCAACCCCAAGCCATGTCCCCTGATCGACGTGACCGACCCCGGCAGCGCGGAGCCGGCGTACGCGGCGCCCGGGGCGGACCTCCGCACCGACCTCCCCAAGTACCGAGTCTACCGGCACGGCAAGTTAGAGGAAGAAGTCACGGAGATCACGCGGCACTGGCGTCCCGACTTCGTCGCGTTTCTCCTCGGGTGCTCGTTCACGTTTGAGGGGGCCATGCAGCGGGCGGGGCTCCCGGTGCGCCACATCGAGGACGGCCGCAACGCATCGATGTACGTGACGTCGCTCGCCTGCCGGCCGGCGGGCGCGCTGCACGGCCCGGTGGTTGTCAGCATGCGCCCCGTGCCCCGCGAAGGCGTGCCGCGCGCCGTGCTCGTCACCGGGCGGTACCCGCGGGCCCACGGCGCGCCGCTGCACGTGGGCGATCCCGGAGCCATCGGCATCCGGGACCTCGCCCATCCCGACTTTGGAGACCCGCCCCGGATCGAGCCCGGCGAGGTGCCGATGTTTTGGGCGTGCGGGGTGACTCCCCAGGCCGTCGCGCGCACGGCCAGGGTCGATCTGATGATCACCCACGCGCCCGGCCACATGTTCGTCACCGATCTGCTGGACGAGGATTTCGCCGCAGGATGACGCGCTGAAGTCTGTCCCCGCCGGCGGGTCCGCCCGCCCGATGGCGGAGTCGCATGCCTGAGTTGCCGGATGTCGAGACCCTGGCCAGGATGCTTCGCCGCAGAACGACCGGGAGCCGCATTCACCGGGTGCGGATCCTGAGCCCCGCGACCATCCGCTCGCCGGCCCCCCGGACGTTCGTGCGGCTCATGCGCGGCCGGAGGATCGAGCGCGTCGGCCGCCGCGGCAAGTACCTCCTGATCGATCTCCACGGCGCCCTCACCCTGATCATCCACCTCCGGATGACCGGTGATCTCGCGATCGCCCCGGCCGACGCACCCCTGCATCCCCACACGCGGGTCCTCTTCGCGCTCGACGGCGAGGAACTGCGCTTCGTGGACCAGCGCCGGTTCGGGCACATGGACCTCCTCCCCGCCGCCCGGGTGGACCGCCTCTCCGGGCTGCGCCGGTTGGGGGAGGAACCCCTCGCCCGCAGGTTCACCCTGGATCGCTTCCGCGGGCTGCTGCGCGGCCGGCGCGGGATGCTGAAGGCCCTGCTGCTGCGTCAGGACCTCGTCGCCGGGATCGGGAACCTCTATGCCGATGAGATCCTCTTCCAGGCCCGGCTGCGGCCCGCGCGCCCCGTGGAATCGCTCCGCCCGCCGGACGTGGCGCGGCTGCACGGGGCCATCCGCGCGGTCCTGCGGCGGGCCACCGACGGCCTCGCCCGCTCCGGCTCCGGCAAAGCGGCGGCCACCCTGCTGGACGCGCGCGGGCGCGAGGGCGCCTGCCCGCGGTGCGGACGGGCGCTCGCGGCCGCGAGGGTCGCCGGCCGCGGCACCTATTACTGCCGGTCCTGCCAGCGGTAACGCGATCCGAGGGGGTGGCGCGTGCCGATGCACGATGTGACGTCCGAGCGCAACGTGCCGGTGCAGCTCACGGACGGCGTCCGGCTGGCCGCCGACATCTACCTTCCCCAGGGGATCCCCGGCCCGTGGCCGGCCATTCTGGAGCGCACGCCCTACGACAAGCTGAGGACCGACCTGGTCCTCTCCGCGAAGTATTTCGCGGGCCACGGGTACGCCGTCGTCTTGCAAGACGTGCGCGGCCGCTACGCGTCGGAAGGCGAGTGGTATCCGTTCGGCAACGAAGCGCCGGACGGGATGGAGACCCTGGCGTGGGTGCGCGCGCAGCGGTGGTGCGACGGGCGGGTGGCGACCATGGGGCTCTCCTACTCCTCGTGCACCCAGACGAGCCTCGCCGCGATGAATCCGCCGGGCCTGGCGGCGCAGTTCGTCAGCCAGGGCTTCCATAATTACCACACCGCCTCGATGCGGCAGGGCGGCGCGCTGGAGATGCGCTTCTTCCTCTACGCCTTCAAGATGGCCGCGACATCCCGGGAAGCGATCGCCGACCCGGTGAAGCGGGCCGCCCTGGAGGAGGCCTGGGCGCACGTGCGGGACTGGCTCACGCAGGGTCCCCCCAAAGAAGGGCTCACGCCGCTCCGCCATGTCCCCTCCTACGAACGGTGGCTCCTGGACATCTTGCGCCACGGCGACTACGACGCGTACTGGCGAAGCCGTCCCGCGTACACCATCGAGGATCTCTACGAGCAGCACGCCGATGTTCCCATCTACCTGTGCGGGAGCTGGTACGATTCCTACGCCCGCTCAACCGTCACGAACTATATCGAGCTGAGCAGGCGGAAGCGGAGCCCCGTGCGGCTGATCATGGGGCCGTGGATCCACGGAGGGGCGAATCTCGATCTTTCGTACGCCGGGGACGCCGACTTCGGCCCCGACGCCGCGCTGGGCTACAACGTCTTCCGGCTGCGCTGGTTCGACGCGGTCCTGAAAGGGACGCGCAACGGCCTTCTGGAGAAGCCGCCGGTCGCGATCTTCGTGATGGGCGGGGGCTCTGGGCGGAAGACAGTGGAATCCCGCCGGCTCGATGTCGGCGGCCGGTGGCGGTTCGAGCACGAATGGCCGCTCCGACGCGCCACACCCACCGCCTTCTACCTGCTGTCCGGAGGCGGCCTGGTGGCGCGGAAGCCGCCGGCGGGCGCAGCCCCCTCGCGCTATGTCTTCGACCCGGCGGATCCGGTGCCGACCATCGGCGGCAACATCTCGGTTGGGTACGAGATCATGCCGGGCGGCGGCTTCGACCAACGCGGCGGCCCGCACGTCTATGGGTCCAGGGACACCCTGCCGCTCTCCGCCCGGCGGGATGTCCTGGTCTTCTCGACGCCGCCCCTGGAGCACGACATGGAAGTGACCGGCTCCGTCGTCGTGAAGCTCTGGGCCGCCTCGTCGGCGCCGGACACCGACTTCACCGCCAAGCTGATCGACGTCTACCCGCCCAACGGCGATTACCCCGACGGCTACGAGTTGAACATCGGCGACTCCATCATCCGGGCGCGCTACCGCGACTCACGCGAGGCGCCGGCGCTGATGGAGCCGGGCACCGCCTACGAGTTCACGATCACGCTGTATCCGACCGCCGTCGTCTTCCAGCGGGGGCACCGGGTGCGCCTGCACATCTCCTCATCCAATTTCCCCCGCTTCGACGTCAACCCCAACACGGGCGGGCCCCTGGGGCTCGAGCAGATTTCGCAGGCCGCGGTCCAGACCGTCTTTCACGACGCGGACCGGCCGTCGCACGTCGTCCTGCCCGTCATTCCGTCGTGAGGTGAGCGGCTGGCTTACCCATTGCGCGCGGGCGGCGGCGGATCTTTGACCAGCGATCCGCATAAATCGGCGTCTCGCTCATGCGCAGCAGGTCGATGACGCGCCGGCCGAGACACCTTCAAGGCTCGAGGCGCTGATGGCATTCGGCTTCGGCGCGGATCCGGCTCCAGGTGTAGCGCATCGGCCGGAGGCGGACCTCGGCCCAGTCCTGCGCCTGATCCGCGTAATGCGGGCTCCCCGAGTGGCCGGAGGCCCCGAGGGGAACGATCCAGCCGCTCTGCTCCCAATCGCCTAGATCGAAGACATATCGGGCGACCGAGGCCAGGGTCACCCCAAAGCCGGCGGCGGGGATGAACGCCCCGGCCTGAACCGTGTCGGCATCGCCCCCGGCCGCGACCGGCGGGGGATCGAGGAACGCCGCCGCGGCCGGAACGATGAGAGAGAGCGGATGCCGTGGACGCGTCACATGCACGCGCCCCCAGCGCCACGCATCGATGCCGGGGCCAAGCGCCGTCTCCAGATCGGCCGCCGCCCCATCGAGCGCGCGGGTCAGCGCCCCCGGCCAGTCGAGCCCCCGGGGAAGGATCGTGCGGTCTCCGGCGCGGATCCACCCGGCGAGCAGCGCCCGAAGACGCGCCACGTGGGTCACCGGGCCGCCCGGGGCCGTGGCAAAGGCCTGGGACGCCAGGGGGCCGAGGAGCGGAGAGAGGAGATCCCGCATCAGCCGCTCCCGGAGCGCAGCATAGATCGTCGGCGCCACGCCGTCGCGGTCCATCGCCCCATCCCAGGCGCGGAGGCGCTCGAGGGCCTGCCGCGCGAGGGCGCCGGCCGGAGAGATCCCGTCCAGGAGCCCGAGCAGTTCGCAGGCCGGAATCGACATCCGGTCGGCGTGGATCGCCGCCATGTCCGCGGAGGTCGCGCGC
>VBAK01000035.1 GCA_005882275.1 Candidatus Segetimicrobium genomatis | reverse complement strand
TCGAGCGGCTCGTCGACGGCGCGGACGGCGTGGAGCCGCTCTGCATGGTGCGCTTCGGCGGGCGGCTGCTGGCGACCGAGATCCGCGTGCAGCATCTCGCGCAGCACGGGCGCCGATTCGCGCTGCTGGTGATCAACGATACGACGGAGGACTTCTGCGTGAAGGCCGCGCTCGACGTCGCCGAGTACGCCACCCTGGTGGCCGACGCTCAGGGGCGCCTGGTGGCTCTCAACCGGCCGGCGCGCGCGCTCTTTGGCGGGGCCAGTCCCGGCGCCGAGGTGTCGAGCCTGCTGCCCCAGGCCAACCCGGGCGCACGCTGGTGGGATCCCGGCTTGAGCGGCCGCCACAAGATGCACGTGACCGTCACGCGGCGCATGTACCAGGTCACGACCACCGCAGTGGCTCTGCCGGGTGAGGACGCGCGGCTTTACGTGATCGCCTTCCTGCCGCTCGCGCGCGTCGCGGCCGAGGATCAGAGCGCCACCACCGGCTCGAGCACCGTGGTGCAATGGCCATGAGAGCCGCCGCGCCGATCGGCTGGCTGGCCGCGGCGCTCATGGGCGCCGAGGCCGCCGCGGTCGAGCCGCCCTTGCCATCGCCCACGCCGGCGGCCGTGGGCGATCAGCGCCTGGTGTTCAGCACCAACGGATCGACGCTGACCGGCGGCAGCGGCGGCGGCGGCGCCTCCGCGGGCTGGGTGGGAAGCGTCGGCGCGGATGTCGTGCTTGGGGCGGGCGCTGAGTATCAGCAGATCGCGAACGCCCATTGGACCACGGGCAACTTCAGCGGCTCGATCGGGTTCGAGGGCGGCAGGACACACCTGTACGTCGACGCTCACGAAGGCGCCGGGGACATCGGGGACCATGCCTTCCACTACTCGCTCGGCTCCCTCGGGCTCCTCGGTCAGCTCACACCGGAGCTCACTCTGCAGCTCGAGGAGCGCTACATCGATATCGACACGAGCCATGGGAGCCTGCCGAAGCTCGGCCTGACGTACCGCATGACGCTCCAGCTCTCGGCTACGGCGTCATACGCCAAGTCCGTCGGAGGGAATCTCGGCACGCGGCTCGTGATGGGGCGCGTCGACTACACCGGGGTCGGCTTCAACGCCCTTGCGGGGCTCGCGGGAGGGCCGGCTGCGCCCGCCGTCATCTTCCCGGGGCTGCACGTGGTGAAGCCCGGCCCGCAGCTGCGGGAGGGTTTCGTCGGCATCGGCAAACCCTTCGGGCGTACCGAGTGGCTGCTGCTCGGCGACTACCAGGATGTAGGCGGAACCCGGCGCACCAGCATCACGGTGAACTGCACGGTTCACTTGCGCGCACCGGCCCAGGCGCCATGACCAGGACCGAGCTCGGGCCCCTCTCGCGATGGCTGCCGGCGACGCTGGTCGCCGCAGTGGTGCTGCTCGCGGGTGGGCGATTGATCGCTCTCAGCATGCGCGATCACGCCGCGCAGATGCGCGCCGCGGCGCAGAGCGCGGTGGCGCGCGAGTCGCGGCTCATCGAAGCGCAGCTGCTCACCCTCGCCAATCGCACCCGCGAGGAAGCCCGCCGCGCGGCCCGCGCGCCTGCGCCGAGCCCGAGCTCCGCACAGGTCCCGGGCGCGGCTCCGGGCCGGGGCGCCTTCTGGATGACTGCCGGCGGCACGGTGGTGCGTGCCGGCGACGCCGACGCCGCCGTCAGCCCTGCGATCGCGAACGAATGGGCGGTGACGGCGGGGGGGGCGCGCGGGTCGGCCGGGTTCTTTGGTCCCGTGCGCTACGGCAGCCAGTGGATGATCGCGGCTTACGCGGCTCTCGAGGGCCGGCCGGCGACGGCTGCGGTGGCCGCTCCCGCATGGGCCGTGGGCTACGAGAGCCTCGATTCACTCCTCGTGCGCGCCGGTTTCGGTCGGCTCGCGAGCGACGGATACGACTTCGAGATCACCCAGATCGATCCCCTCACCCACAGGGTTCGGGAGCTCTTCGGGTCCCGCCCGGACGTGCCCGCCGACGCGGTGTCGGGCGCGATTCGGGCGCCCGCGGCGCTCTCCCCGCCGGGCGCTTCCGCCTACCTTGTGCTCGCGCTGTGGCCGCGGTCGGGCTGGTACCCGGTACGGGACCTCACGACCAGGACGGGTCTTCTCCTGCTCCTGGGCTGGGCGTTCGTCTTCGGCACGCACGAGCTGACGGCGAGCGTGCGGCGCACGCAAGGCGCGCTCGCGCAGGTGCGCAAACGGCTGCACGCGGTCAACGAGCGGCTGTTCAACGAGATGGAGCAGCACCAGGCGCTGCAGAAAAGCCTCGAGCATGCCCGCTACCACGACCCCTTCACCGGGCTGCCGAACCGCCGCTACCTCATGGATCAACTCGATCGTGCGCTGCGCGAGGTGCGCACGCGACGCCGGCGGCGCATCGCGGTCGTTCTCATCGAGATCGATCGCTTCAAGCTGATCAACGACACGCTGGGCCACACCGCGGGCGACGAGCTGATGCTGCAGGCGGCGCAGCGCTTCGCCGGCGCGGTCGCGGGGATCGACTGCGTGCTGGCGCACTGGGAGGGGGGGCAGCTGGCGCTGCTGCTGTACGAGGTGGAATCGCCCGAGGCTGCACAGGCCCTCGCCGCTAAGCTGCTGAGCGTCCGCCAGGACCCCTTTACGCTGCGCCAGCAGCGTATCACCGTCGCCTCCCGTATCGGACTCACCTGTATCGACTCGGGCCTGCAACGCGTGGAAGAAGCGCTGCGCGAGGCGGATATCGCGCTCTCGTTCGCCAAGCGGCAGCCGGCGCAGCCGATCGTGGCGTATACGCCGGGCATGGGTGGCGCGGCCGTGAGCCTGGTCAGTCTCGAGGCCGACCTGCACGTTGCGCTCGATCGCCGGCAGTTCCGGCTGCTGTTCCAGCCGATCGTCGACCTGCGCGGGCGACGCGTCGTGGGAGCGGAAACCCTGCTCAGGTGGCAGCATCCGGTCGAAGGCGTGCTGACACCCGAGAAGTTCCTGCCGATCGCGGAAGAGGCGGGCGTGATCGTGCCGGTCACGCGCTGGGTCATCCAGAGAGTCTGCCGGCTGGCCGCGGAATGGCGCCAGCGCCTGCCGCAGGCCATCGACTTCTACCTGAGCGTGAATCTCTCCGCGGCCAGCTTGCGCGATCCGGGGTTGCGCGACTACGTGGCGCAGGTCCTTCAGGAGACCCATACCTCGCCCCGGCAGCTGAAGTTCGAGCTCACCGAGGTCGGTCTCATCAGCAACGTGAGCGCCGCGCGCGAGCTCCTCAACGGCTTCCACAGCATGGGTATCGAGCTGATGCTGGATGATTTCGGGACCGGCTACTCCTCACTCAGCTACCTGCAGCTCTTCCCGTTCAGTTACGTCAAGATCGACCGACCGCTGGTCACCTGGACCGGGTCGGAACGCTCCAACAATGCCATCACCTCCGCGATTCTGCAGATGACTTCGAATCTCGGATTGCGCGCGGTCGCGGAGGTCGTGGAGACGCAGGCGGCGGCGCAGGCGCTGCAGCGCATGGGCTGCGATTTTGGCCAGGGCTACTTCTTCTGCGAGCCGGTCGAAGCGGAAGAGGCTCTGCATCAGGTGCGCACCTATAACGGTCCGCCCGCGGTCGTGCCGGTCCTGCGGCCCGCATCCGGCCAGGGCGGGGGGACGGAAGTCGCCGGCGATTATTCGCCGACTGTGGTGCTGCCGCCGGAGGATGGCGGGATCAACGACGATACCGTGGGCCTTCCCGGGCTGTCCCCGCGCGCCGGGAAGTCCCCGCGCGGGACCTGAACGGACATGGCCGCAGAGCCCTGGAAGAGCCGACGTCCCTGGCCGTTGCTCGTGCCGCTCGGCGTCTATGCGCTGCTGCTCGCATGGATCGGATTCTCGGCGGCCGCCGTCCAGGGCTACGACTTCTCGTACCTGCTCTATGCGCTCGCGAACCTGATCGTGTTCACGGAGGCGATTGATTTCGGGCTGCGCCTGTACGTGCATCGCCGTCATACCGCAGTCACCTCGGACCTCAGCCGGGGCGCCGTGCGGCACCTCTCGATCGACCTCCCGGCCGCACAACGCAAGGGCAGCGGCCCGGGCACCGGCCGCACGGCGGCGCGGCCCTGGGCGATCATCGCCTCGGTCTTCAATCTCGGAGATGAGGTCGATGAGTTCATGGAGCGGCTGGCGCCGTACCGTGAGCACATATGGCTCATCAGCGACGGCTCGACCGACAACACTGCCAAACGCCTGCAGCTCTCGGGCTGGCGATGCCTCGACGAGGAGGTGAACCGCCACAAGCCGGGCGCGCTGCGTCACCTGCTCAGCAAACTCCCCCCGCAGATCGAGACCGTCATGGTGATCGATCCCGACGTCAAGATCTGCGGCCGGCACGAGGGCAGTCTCGCCGATCTCGAGCGGGTTATCGCCGATCTGCAGCAGTCGGGGGCAGCGGCCGCCTGCCCGCGCATCGCGATCGAGCCGGACGGCTTTCTGGCGCGGTTTCAGATGCTCGAGTACACCCTGGCGTGCGTGGTGGGAAAGCGCAGCCACGCGGATTTCGTCGTCACCTCCGGCGCGTCTATCTACCGGCGCGACGCGCTCGAGCGCGCGCTCGAGCAGCATTCACTGTCGATCTATGCCGAGGATCTCGAGAATGCCGTGATCCTGCTGCACGACGGCGAGCGCATCTACTATGACGGCCGCCTGTTGGTGAGCAGCCACGGACCGCACACCTTGCGGCACTGGTACTCGCAGCGGGTGGGCTGGTTCTACGGGCTGGTCAGGGTGTACACGCAACGCTCCCGCGAGCTGTGGCGTATCGGACGGCGCACGCCCTTCGCCATGTACACTTTCGTCGCCTACATGGGAGTGCTCGGATTAGGTCTGCACGTCCTCAGAATCGCGGCCGCCGCGCTGCTACTCGTGAGCGCCCTCGCGATCCTCGACAGGCTGTTCGCGCTGGATATGCTGCACACGGGCGGAGCGATCAACCCGGTGTACTTCGCCGGGACCGTGGGCAGCTACCTGGTGCTCGCGCTGTTCGCACTGTTCACCGTCGTGCCCCGACGCGAGCGCACTTACGTCGCACCGATCCTGCCCCTCTACTTCCTCTACGCGCTGGTGCACACCGCGCCCATGACTGTGGGGTTCGGCAACTGGGTGGCGCTGCGGCTGTGGGGCCGCCGGCTGTACCGCGACCACTACCAGGCGCACGAGGACGACACTGTCCGTCTGCCGCGTCTGGCGCGCAACGGCTTCAGAGCGCCGGCGGCCTGAGCGCACCGCCCTACATCCGATCGCCCGACTGGACGTCCCAGGAGAGCGCTGCCCAGTTGCGAACGGTGGCCTCGTGTCGGGCCTCGGGCGCCACCATCATCATGCATCCCGGCCGTGCAAGCAGACCGAGGCGGTGCGCGGTGGCAAGATCCTCGCACCGGGTCGAGTACATGAAGAATTGCCGCCTGCGATGGTGCGCGTGCGCGGCGAGCGCGCGGATCGCCGCCGCGCGCTCGCGTGGATCGCCGTCGAGCCACTGCAGCCGATCGGTCTCTTCGACACTCTCGACGAGCGCCCGGCAGGTGGTACCGACGCGGAGTGGCTGCACGTGATGCGGCCGATCCAGCATCTGCGACGCCCAAGCGCTGAAGTCAGGATAGTGAAAGCCCGCCTGCAGCGGCGGGCTGGCGAGGCGCGCGCTGGCGCGCGCCGGCCATCGGTCCGTCGTCATCGCACCCCACAGCCGCAAGGTGGCGCCGGCGTGCGTGCGCGCGACGCCGGGCGAAGCGATGTACGCGCTCGCGACGCCCACGGCGCCCAGCCGCAGCAGGCCGCGGCCCGTCGCGTTGTCGGCCGTCACGAATCCGAGGGCCGCTGTACAACCACGCAGCGCACTCCGGGCGAGCGCGGCCTGAAGTATGCGGGCATAACACCCGCGCCCGCGCTCGCCGGGCAAGGTGGCGCCTGCGACCAGCACGCTGACCCGGTGCACGGTATCGTCGGGGGTACGGAGCAGCCTGAAGACGAGAGCAATGACTGCCACGACCCGCCCGCCGTCGACCATGATGAGGCGCTCGGGAGCCTCGCCGCCGAAAGAGCGCTGCAGATACCAGCGGTACATGGCCGCGGTCCAGCGGATGCCGAAACACCGCGTCAGAAAGCGTGCCCCGATGTCGGCGTCCATGCCCGGAGGGTCGAGCAGGATCCTCAGCTCCGTGTCGCCCGACATCGGTCGGCCACCTCGGCGAGTGTCGTCCACCACAGGGCATCGCCGTACCGGGTCTCGAGCTCCCGCCAGAGCCGCTCGAGGTAGTCACAATACGCGTTGTCGAGTCCGTCGAGCATCGTGATGCCGCCACCCGTCTTGAAGATGTGGGCCCTTATCAAGAGTAGCCCCCCGCACTCGATGATGGCGAGCGCCCGATCGATCGTCGATGTGGCCTGGAAGTTCGTCGTGAAATGCACCAGACCGGCCGAAGAAGCCGTCGCGCCCGTCGGGTTCTCCTCGGGCGTACACCGGATGAACGTAGGCTGGATGAGAGAGGCCCCACGCAGCCCGCTTCCTGCGGTCCGGGCCTCACCGGTCACCGCCGTGTCGAGGTCACGCGCCGACGTGATGAAGCGGAAGTCCGCGTCACTCAGGGCCTGACAGAGCGCCGGCGGAGCATTCCACGCAGGTGGCGCGAAGCCCTGAACGTGCCTCAAGCCCGCGGCCGCGAAGATCCGCCGTCCCTCCTCGAGCATCGCGCGGCACCGGCTCCGCGACTGCTCCTGAAACTCGACCGCCATGCGTGGCCCCACATGGGCGTGATTCAGGCCGTGCACGGCGCACTCGGTGCGCGGCAGCGCGTTCAGGTAAGAGACAAACTCCGGGTGGCGATCGACACGGAAACGGCCCTTGGGAGTGAGCGGCGCCCAGTGGATGCGCTCGCGCAGGAACGGGATCCGGGTGAGCCACCTGCGGGTTGGAACCAGGCGCTGCAAGCGCCAATCCGGTGGGACGAAAAGGGTGACCCGGACGCTGGGATTGCGCTCGAGCAGCCGCTCCAGGCGCCCGAGCGCTCCGCGGCCGAGGTCGCCGCCGGCGTCGAACTCGTCCCGTGAGGTTGCCGGATGGACGTCGTCGACATTGAAGCACACCGCCGCCCGCTTGCCGGCGGGCAGCCATGAGTGATGTTCGACGAGCGTCATCGCGGTCGCGGTCATGGAGGCCCTTCCATAACCGGTGACTCGGGCGGCGGCAATCGGGTCTTCCCCGATGGCTCCTTTACGTAGTGCACCTGCGGCGCGCAGGGACCAGTCACGACACGACTTAGCGTCTGGGTAGGCTTGCAGCCCGTCAGCGGGGGCGTATTCTGTGCGTCCGCGAGAAGGGCACCAAAAGGGGGAGCCTTTTGGGCTCCGAGGGGACACCATGAACAAGAAATTCTTCATCGCCTGGATCGTGCTGTTCGTCGCGTGGTTCATCGGTAGCTTCATCGTGCACAGCGTGCTGCTCGGCCCGGACTACATGCATCTCAACAACCTCTTCCGCGCGGAGGCCGATCAGCAGAAATACTTCCCGTTGATGATCGTGGCTCACGCGATGCTCTCCGGCGCGTTCGTGTGGATCTACGCGCGCGGCGTCGAGTCAAAGCCGTGGCTCGCCC
>VBAK01000112.1 GCA_005882275.1 Candidatus Segetimicrobium genomatis | reverse complement strand
GGGGTTCGCGATCATCCTGAGCGAGTCGCTGAGCACCCACTGGAAGAGCCCGATTCCTTCGGGGTAGATCTCGGCTTCCTGCTGAACGGCCTTCGCGTACAGTCTCGCCAGTCCCGGCCCGTCCTTGCGGGCCAGCGTATTGTAATAGGTCTGCAGCAGGGCTTCGATCGTCCCGCGGTCGGCGCCGGAGAGGTGGAGCGGGGCCTGCCGGCGCAGCTGGATCGTGAAGGGGATCTTCTTCGTGAGCCGGACGCCGTTCGTCTCCCCTTGGGGGCTGGAGAATCGGACGATCTGGTCTTTGCGCGGCCCCTTTGCCCGCGTTTCGAGGGTCACGGACAGCCCGACTCTGGTATCGCTCGTGTACTCGACCTCCAGCTCGTTGGCGCCGTCCCGGAGATATTTCGTGACGTAGATGGGAAGGCTGATGGAGATCGCGGTGTCGCCGGCCACGGTCATGCCGTTGAGGGCGACCCGGTGAAGATAGGCCCCCTCGCTCCAGAGGAACTGGTATTCGACGTCTCCCGGGTCGGCGGCCGCCGGGACCACCGGGACCGCCACGAGCAGGGCCAGCGCACAGAGCAGCATCCTCATGGCGGTCATGCCTCCCGCGCGACGCGCATCGTCGTTCCTCCCTGAGATACCCTGGGAGGCGAAGGGGTAGACCGGCGGCGGGCTCACGTCCGGTCCAACACGAACTCCTTGTGCAGCGCGCGGACGGCGGCGGTGACGTCCCCGGCCGGGATGACGCAGGAGACCTTGATCTCGGAGGTGGCGATCAGCTGGATGTTGATCTTCTGGGCGGCCAGCGCCCCGAACATCCGCGCCGCGACCCCGGGGTTGCTGATCATCCCCGCGCCGACGATGCTCACCATCGCCACCTGATCGTCGGCCAGGATCTCCTCGGCCCCGATCGCCGCCGCCACGCTGCGCGCCGCCTCGACCGCGGCCAGCATGTCGGCCTTGGCCACCGTGAAGGAAATGTCGGCCCGCTCCGTGCGCGGCACGCTCTGGATGATCAGGTTGACGTTCACCTGCCGGCCGGCCACGGCCCGGAACAGGGTGTGGGCGGTCCCGGGGCGATCCCCCACTCCCGTGACCGTGATCTTCGCCACGTTCGTGTCGTGCGTGACCCCGGTGACCAGTTTCTGCCGCTCGAACGCGCTGTCCGTCACCACCGTTCCCTCCCGGTCCACGAAGCTGCTGCGCACCTCGAGGCGCACCCGGTGCTGCATCGCCATCTCCGCCGCGCGGGTCTGCACGACCAGCGCGCCCGAACTGGCCATCTCGAGCAATTCGTCGTAGGAGATCTCCTGGAGCCGGCGGGCCTCCGGGACGAGGCGGGGGTCCGCCGAGAAGACCCCTTCGACGTCCGTGTAGATCTGGCAGAGGTCCGCGCCGAGCGCCGACGCGAGCGCCACCGCCGTGGTGTCCGATCCGCCGCGGCCGAGCGTGGTGATCTCTTCGTCGTCGGTGATTCCCTGGAATCCGGCGACGATGACGATCCGGCCGGCGGCCAGCTCGCGGTCGATCCGCGACCGGTTGACCGCGACGATGCGGGCGCGGGTGTGGACGTGCTCGGTCTTGATCTGGGCCTGCGCCCCGGTGAGCGAGATCGCCTCGGCCCCCTCCGCCAGGATCGCCATCGCCAGCA
The DNA here is from genome assembly GCA_005882275.1 of Candidatus Segetimicrobium genomatis. Classification (GTDB taxonomy): domain Bacteria; phylum Sysuimicrobiota; class Sysuimicrobiia; order Sysuimicrobiales; family Segetimicrobiaceae; genus Segetimicrobium; species Segetimicrobium genomatis. The sequence goes on along the minus strand of VBAK01000112.1, from coordinate 68,738 downwards.
GGGCGATCGAGACCTGCTCGCCGGTCGACAGCAGCACGTCCAGTTCGCGCGCCGGCACGGGGTCGGCGATCTGCCTGGCCATCCCGATGAGCTCGTCCGTCATGTCGCCGGGCGCCGAGACGACCACGACGACCTGGTGGCCGGCCCGGCGCGTGGCCACGATCCGCTTCGCGACGTGCTTGATGCGGTCGGGCCCCGCGACGGAGGTGCCGCCGAACTTCTGGACGATCAGGCTCACGCGGGGGGCTCCACGACGGCGCCGTCCGTGTCGAACTCCGCGTGCAGGATCCGGCACGCCGCCCCGGCGGCCCGGAACGCCTGCGCCATCGCCGGGCCGATCTCGGGCGCGTCGCCAAACGCGAGGACCGTGGGGCCGGACCCGCTGAGCGCGACCCCGTAGGCGCCGGCGCGTCTGGCGGCCGCGAACACCTCCATCAGTCCGGGCACGAGCGTCTCGCGGTAGGGCTGGTGCAGCCGGTCCTGCGTCGCCTCGTCGAGGAGGTCCGGCCGGCCTCCCGTGAGCGCGGCCACGAGCAGGGCGGCGCGGGAGACGTTGAAGACGGCGTCGGGGAAGGGGACGCGCGCCGGCAGGCGGCGCCGGGCCTCGTCCGTGGACACGTGGTAGTCCGGCACGGCGAGCACGACGTTGAGCGGCGGCGGCGCGAGGCGGATCCAGCGGACCCCGGCGGGGGTCCGGGCGCACACGACGAGCCCGCCGAACAGCGCGGGCGCGACGTTGTCGGGGTGGCCTTCCATCTCCGCGGCCAGGTCGAGCAGGGCCTGCCGGCCGAGCGGGGCGCCCAGGAGCGCGTTCGCGGCCACCGCCCCGCCGACGATCGCCGCCGCGCTGCTGCCCAGGCCGCTCGAGAGCGGGATCTGGTTCTGCTGGCGGAGGCGAAAGGCCCGGGCGCCCGCCGCGCCGCCGCCTTCCGCGCGCGCCGCGACCGCCAGGGCCGCCTGATAGGCGAGGTGCGCGGTGTCGCGCGGCAGCGTGCCCGTCCCCTCGCCCTCGATCTCGATCGCGGGGTGGTCGGCCGGCTCGAGGGTCAGCGTGTTGTACAGACGCAGCGCCAGCCCGAGCGCGTCGAACCCGGGTCCCAGGTTGGCCGAGGTGGCCGGCACCCGTACCCGGATCATCGGACCGCCAGCACCTCGTCCACGACCCGCTCCAGCGCCTCCGGCGTCGCCGGGACGGCCTCGGGCCGGCGCTCGGTGCGCAGCACCGATTCGGGATCTTTGAGCCCGTGGCCGGTCAGCACGCACGCCGCGACGATCCCGCCCGGCAGCCGCCCTTCGCGCGCCCGCTTGAGGAGGCCCGCCACCGGCGCCGCCGACGACGGCTCGACGAACACGCCCTCCTCGACGGCCAGCAGGCGCCGCGCCGCCAGGAGCTCCTCGTCCGTGACGGCCTCGAACCCGCCTCCGGAGTCCCGCGCCGCGGCCACGGCGCCGTCCCACGAGGCCGGCCGGCCGATGCGGATCGCCGACGCCACGGTCTCCGGCCGTTCGACCGGATGGCCGAGCACCAGGGGGGCCGCGCCCGCGGCCTGGAAGCCCCACATCTTCGGCAGCGCCGCGCTCCGGCCGTCCCGATGATACTGGACGAAACCGCGCCAGTAGGCCGTGATGTTCCCGGCGTTGCCGACCGGGATGGCCAGCACGTCCGGCGCGCGGCCCAGCGCATCGCAGATCTCGAACGCGCCGGTTTTCTGCCCTTCGATCCGGTACGGGTTCACCGAGTTGACGAGGGTGAGCCGGAATCTCGGGGCCGACTCGCGGACGATGCGCAGCGCTTCGTCAAATGAGCCTTCGACCGGGACGACGCGCGCGCCCTGGGCCATCGCCTGCACGAGCTTGCCGACCGCGACGCCCCCGGCGGGAACGACGACGAAGCACGGCAGGCCGGCCCGCGAGGCGTAGGCCGCGGCGGCGGCCGCCGTGTTGCCGGTGCTGGCGCAGAGGACCGCGCGGCTTCCCTCTTCCAGCGCTTTGGACATCGCCAGGGTCATGCCGCGATCCTTGAACGAGCCGGTGGGGTTCTGGCCCTCGCATTTCAGGTACACTTCGATGCCGGGGAGGTGGCGTCCGAGGCGCGAGGCGCGCAGCAGCGGGGTGGCGCCCTCGAGGAGGGTCACCAGCGGCGTGCGCGGGGTGACCGGCAGGTAGGCGCGGAATTCCTCGATCACCCCCCGCCAGGCGCGGGGCGGCGGCGCGTCACGCGTCGCCATCGACCACCCGGATGACGTTGCGCACCGCCCGGACGACGTCGAGCCCCTCCAACCGGCTCAAGACCCGCCGCATCTGTTTCTCGTTGGTGGTGTGGGTGACCATCACGATGTCCGCGGTCTCGCCGCGGCTCTTCTGCACGACGGAGGCGATGCTCACGTTTTCCTCGCCGAAGATCGCGGCGATCCGGGCGAACACCCCCGGGCGGTCGGCGACCTGCATGAGGAGGTAGAACGGCGAGGCGGTCTCCTCCATGGGGCGGAGCGCTCGCGCGGACATCGCGCCGAAGCCGACCCGGCCGTGCGCGCCGGCGCGCCGGTTCCACGCGATGTCGATCAGATCGGCCACGACCGCGCTCGCCGTCGGAGCGCCGCCCGCGCCGCGCCCGACGAACATGACCTCGCCGACCGCGTCGCCGCGGACGAAGACGGCGTTGAGCTCGTTGCCGATCGCCGCGAGCGGATGCGCGCGGGCGAGGAACGCCGGGTGCACGCGCGCCTCGACCCGCCCGTCCGACTCCCGGGTGATCGCCAGGAGCTTCACCACGTAGCCGAGCTCCTCGGCGAACTGGATGTCCTGGGCGGAGATCCGCCCGATCCCCTCGCGGTAGACATCGCCGGCCCGCACGGGCGTCCCGAAGGTGATCGTCGCCAGGATGGCGAGCTTGGCGGCGGCATCGTGCCCCTCGACGTCGGCCGCCGGGTCGGCCTCGGCGAAGCCCCGCCGCTGCGCCTCCGCGAGCGCGCGGGCGAACTCCCACCGCTCCTCGGCCATCTTCGTGAGGATGTAGTTCGTCGTGCCGTTGAGGATGCCGACGACCTCCTGGATCCGGTTCGCGGCCAGCGATTCCCGCAGCGGCTGGATCACCGGCAGCCCCCCGCCGACGCTGGCTTCGAGCCGCAGGTCCACTCCGGCCCGTTTGGCCTCGGCGAACAGGTCCGGGCCGTGCTGCGCCAGGAGCTGCTTGTTGGCGGTGACGATGCTCTTGCCCCGCCGGATCGCGTCCAGGAGCAGGGTGCGGGCCGGCTCGATCCCGCCCATCACCTCCACGACCACGTCCACCCGATCGTCGGCGACCACCGCCGCCGCATCCGGGGTGAGCATCCCGGCCTCGAGGCGCACCTCCCGGGGCTTCGCCGGATGCGCGGCGGCGACGCGCGCGAGGCGCAGGCCGATGCCGGTCCGCCGGCGGATGTCCTCCCCGTTGGTCTGCAGCAGGCGGACCACGGCGCTGCCCACGGTCCCGCACCCGAGCAGCCCGATCCCGAGGTCGGCGGCCGCCGCGGCGGGCCGGGTGTCGGTCACCGCGCGATCCCGACGGCGGCGAGCTGGGCCCGCATCCACCGGCGTTCGTCCTCCGTGAAGGGGAGGGCCGGCGGCCGGGTCGTCACGTGGCGGATCAGCCCGGCCGCGGCCATTGCTTCCTTGACGACCACGAACGGGGCCGCGTCGACCGAAAACAGCCGGGCGAAAGGGGCCAGGGTGCGGTGGCGCTCGGCCGCCGCCTCCAGCCGCCCCGCGCGCGCGTCGGCGTACAGGCGCACGAACGGCTCCGGGGCGAAGTTCGCGGTCCCCGGGACGCCCCCGTCGCCCCCCGAGAGCAGGGTGTTGAGCAGATGGTAGTCCATGCCGGCCAGCACCGAGAACTCCGGACGGTCGGGCTTGACCAGCGCGATCGTTTCCTGGATGTGGGCGGCGCTGTCGACGGTGTCCTTGAGGCCCGCGATGTTCGGGTGCGCGGCGGCCAGGGCGGCGACGGTCCGCGGCGCGATGCTGCGGCCGGTGAGCGCCGGGAAGTTATAGATGTAGACGGGGAGCGCCACCCCCTCCGCCAGGAGCCGGTAGTGCTCGTAGATCGAGCGCTCGGACGGCAGCCAGTAATAGGGCAGGACCGCGACGACCCCGCCGGCGCCCGCCTCCTGGGCGTGACGCGCGTAGGCGATCGCTTCGTCGGTCCAGGGGCTGCCGCACCCGATCAGCACGGGAACCCGGCCCCGGGCCGCGCGGACGGCGAGCGCCGCGAACGCGCGGCGTTCCTCGGGCGAGAGCGACGTGAACTCCCCGGTCGTCCCCAGCGCGAAGATCCCGTGCACGCCGGCGGCGATCAGCCAGTCGATGTGGCGCGCGTTCGCCTCGTCGTCGACGCGGCCGCGCTGGTCGAACAGCGTGGGGATGGGGACGACGATGCCGGCCAGAGGCTCGCGGGTCACCGCGCCGCCCCCTGCTTGAGCGACAGCCAGATCCGGTACACCGCGTTGCGCCTGAGCCCGGTCGCCTGGGCCGCGCGCCGCACCGCCTCGAAGGGAGCGACGCCCTCCGTGAGGGCGTCGCTGAGGAGCGACCGCGCCGCTTCCTCCGCCTGAGCGTCCGGTGGCGCGGCGGCCGCCCGCTCGTCCCCGGCGGCCGCTCCGGCACCGACGCGCCCGCCGGCGGCCACCGGTTCCCCGCCCGCGGCGGCCCCCCGCGCCGTCCCGGCGCCCGCCACCACCAGGGTGAACTCCCCCAGGGGCCGCTGCCTGGTGAAGTGGCCGACCGCCTCCGCGATCGTGCCCCGGAACAGCTCCTCGTGGATCTTGGTCAGCTCGCGCGCGACCGCGATCTTCCGGTCGCCCCACGCGGCCAGCAGCGCCTGCAGGGTCTTGAGCAGGCGGTGGGGCGCTTCGTAGATGACGAGCGTGTGGGCGACCGCGCGGTAGGCGTCGAGCGTCCGCCGGCGCTCGCCCGGGGCCGGCGGGAGAAAGCCGAGAAACGTGACCGGCTCGGTGGGGAGCCCGGAGGCCACCAGCGCCGTCACGAACGCGCTGGGGCCGGGGAGCGCGATGACCGGAATGCCGCCGTCCACGGCCTGCCGCACCAGCTCGACGCCGGGGTCGCTCAGCCCCGGGGTGCCCGCGTCCGAGACCAGGGCGATGGACTCACCGGCCAGCAGGCGGGCGATCAGCTCGGGGGCTCGGGCGAGCTCGTTGTGCTCGTGGACGCTCAACACCCGGGCGGGGATCCCGTGGTGCGCCAGGAGCTTGCGGGTCCGCCGGGTGTCTTCGGCCGCAATGAGGGCCACTTCCCGGAGGACGCGCAGCGCGCGCAGCGTGATGTCCTCCAGGTTGCCGATGGGTGTGGCCACGAGATAGAGGGTGCCCGATCGTGCCGACGCCACACCTCAACTATAGCAGAGCCTCCGGCGGCGCGGGCAGGTCAGCGCCCGGGTCGGGGGGTCCCGGACGGGCGGCTGGGTAGAGCGTGCGCGAAGAGTGTCACGAGCCGATCACGAATACTGCCCTCATGCGGATCTGCATGCCGGCGCCGGGCGCGGCGCGGGGGACCCTTCCGTGACGCGCACCCGCCGCGCGTTCTTGAGGGATTCCGCCGTGCTCTCCGGCGCCGCGCTCTGGGATGCGGTCTGGCGGCGGCCCGCGGCCGCCGCCTCCCCGGCGGCGCCGCGGGTCGGCTTCATTGCTCACGTCGGAAGCGCGCAGAGCCTGCCCCGTTCGCCCGCGGGGTTGGAGGTCGCGGGCTACGCGGGCCTGCTGGGGGCCCGCGCCGGCGCGGAGGAGATGGGGACGACCGCGCAACTGGTGGGACGGGAGTTTGACGTGAGCGTGGCGACCGCCACGTCGCCCGCCGCGGCGGTCCGGGCGGCCGGGCGCCTGGTGGCCGTCGAGGGGGTGTTTGCCATCGCCGGAGGCTACGGCGCCGAGACGGCCCTGGCCCTCTCCGAGTTCGCCGAGCGGCAGCGGGTGGTTTTCGTCAACGTCGGCGCGACCGGCGACGCGCTGCGGGGAGCATCGTGCGGCCGCTACACATTTCACGTCGAGGCCAGCGATGCGATGTACCTGGACGCGCTGGCGGACTGGTTCACGCGGGGCCTCGCGTTCCTGGTGGATGAGGATGCGCCGCAGGGGGTCCGGATCATCCGGCGCGCGCCGACCCGCCGGTGGTTCCTGGTGGCCGCCGGCTCGCCGATCTGGCAGGCGCGGCGCCTGCGCGCGCACGCGGCGCTCGAGCGGCGGCACTGGGGCGGCCGGATCGTCGGAGACGCCGTGATGGATGCCGCCACCGGTCAAGTCCGGGACATCCTGCGCGCCATCGAACAGGCGCGTCCGGATCTCGTCTTTCTGCTGCTCGGGCCAGACGCGCAGCTGTCGTTCATGAAGCAGTACGAAACCGCCGGATTGCGGTTCGAAGTCTCCTGCTTCCCCGAGCCGCTGACCCAGACCCGAGTGTTCCTCGCCGCCCTCCTCGCCGCGGCGCCGAGGTCGGCCGGCGGGAGCATCCGGGCCGTGCTGTGGGATCCCGCCGTCAGGTTTGCCGGCGCCCTGGAGCTGAACTCCCGGTTCGCCGCGCGCTGGAAGCATCCGCTGGACGGACCGGCCTGGGCCGCCTGGTGCGCGATCAAGATCCTCGGGGAGGTCGCGCTGCGCGCCCACACGACGGATCCAGCCCAGGTGGTGCGCTATCTGGAGAGCGACCGCGCGGCGCTGGATGGGCACAAGGGCATCGTGTTGACCTTCCGGCGCTGGGATCACCAACTGCGCCAGCCGCTCGAGATGGTGAGGCTGCAGCGAGACTCGGGCGATCTCCTGGGGGCCGCGGAGCCGGTGGGCGGCATCCCCAACGTCAACGCGCCCGGACGCGATCCCCGGCAGGTCCTGGATCAGCTGGGCGATCTCGCCCCGGAGAGCACGTGCCGCTTCTCCATCACGTAGGCGGGCCTCGTCCGGTGGGGCGGGCCGGCACCATGGGGACAGGTATGCAGCGGCGGGGGTTGGCGCGCTCAAGACGCGGGGCCCGGTTCAGCGCGGCCGCCGCGGCGCTCCTCGTGGCGTCGATGCCGATCTCGGCCGGCCCCGCCGCGGGCGCATCCGGTCCCCGGCTCTACGTGAGCAATGAGTTCGGGGGCAGCCTGACGGTGATCGACGCCGCCGGCGGGCGGGTGGCCGGCACCATTCCGATCGGGCCGGCCGGGACCGCGCGCCCGAGGGGGATGGCGCTCAGCCCGGACGGTTCGACCGTGTATGTTGCGGTCACCGATCCGTGGCCCAACCGCCGGGAATCGCCGTACAAGTTCATCTGGGTGGTCGACGCCGGCACGGGGAAGGTCCGGGCCAAATACCCCTGCGGATCGGACCCCGAACGGCTGGCGGTCACGCCCGACGGCAGATCTCTCTATTGCTCCAACGAGGACAACGTGACGGCCACGGTGTTCGACCTCGGGACCGGGAAGGTCATCGCCGCGATCCCGGTGGGGATCGAGCCCGAAGGGGTGGGCGTGAGCCCGGACGGCCGGTGGGTGTACGTGACGGCCGAGACCAGCAACACCGTCACGGTGATCGACACCGCGACCCGACGGCCGATCAAGAACCTGCTCGTCGGCGAGCGTCCGCGGGTCGTCGTGTTCGCCCCCAACGGCGCCCGCGCCTATGCTTCCGCGGAGACGGCGGGGACCCTTTCCGTCATCGACCCGGCCCGGCACGAGGTGATCCAGACGATCGAGTTGGGCCGCGACAGCAAGCCGGTCGGCGTGGCCGTCGCCCCCGACAGCACGCGCGTCTACGTCGTAGGAGGCCGCTGCAACTGCCTGTTCGTCATCGACGCGTCGCGCGGGGCGATCATCGCCACCGTCACCCAGAAGATGGGGCGGCGGCCGTGGGGAGTGGTGGTGGCTCCCGACGGCAAAAAGATCTATACGGCCAACGGACGGTCGGATGACGTGTCGGTCGTCGACGCCGCCACACTGCGCGTCATCGCCACCATCCCGGCCGGCCGGGGCGCCCACAGCGTGGTGGTGGGTCATTAGCGGTCTCACACCGGCCGTCGAGTGTGTCGGGCTGACGCGCCGGTTTGTGGGCGTGGCGGCCGTCAACGAGATGTCCCTGCGCGTGGGGTCCGGCGAGCTGTTCGGACTCTTGGGCCCCAACGGGGCCGGGAAGACGACCCTGCACCGTATGCTGACCACGACGCTGTTCCCGACGGCGGGCACCGCGCGGGTGGCCGGCTGCGATGTCGTGCGGGAGGCGCCGCAGGTGCGCGACCGCATCGGCGTCGTCTTTCAGGAACCGGCGCTGGATGATCGGCTCACCGCCCGGCAAAACCTGGAATTGCATGCCGTGCTCTACCGCATTCACCCCCACTGGCTGCCGTCACGGGTGCGCGAGGCGCTCGCGTGGGCGGAGCTCGCGGGCGATGCCGATCGACCGGTCCGCACCTTTTCCGGGGGCATGAAGCGGAGGCTGGAACTGGCCCGGGCCCTCCTGCACCGTCCGCCCGTATTATTCTTAGACGAGCCGACGGCGGGCCTGGACCCCCAGGGGCGCCGCCGGCTCTGGGATCAGGTAACGCGCCTGCGGGAGGGCGGGGTGACGGTGTTCCTGTCGACCCAGAACATGGCGGAGGCGGAGGGCTGCGACCGGGTGGCGATCATCGATCACGGAAGCCTGCTGGCCGTGGGGTCGCCGGCGGAAGTGAAGGTGCTCGTCACCCAGCGGTCCGATGCCACCCTGGAGGAGGTGTTCCTGGAGTTGACCGGACGCGGCCTGCGGGACGAGGAGGCCACCGCGAGGGACCACTTACTGGGGTTTGCCCGCCGCGGGGGGGAACTGACCCGGTGATCCACGGGGCGGCGCTCCCGGCCCTGCGGTATTCCCCGGCCCGCTTCTTCGACGCGCGGGTCGTCCTGGCGTTGTGGCGCCGGGAACTGCTGCGGTATCGCCGGGACCGCACCCAGTGGTTCGGGGGCGTCTCCCGGACGGTCTTGTGGCTGGTCATCCTCGGCTACGGGATCGGCTCGTCGTACACGAACATCGAAGGCTACACGTACACCCAATACATCCTCCCCGGCGTGGTCACCCTCAATATCCTCTTCGCGTCCATGCAGTCGGCGATCTCGCTGGTCTGGGATCGCGAGGTCGGGCTGATGCGGGAGATCCTCGTCTCCCCGGCTCCGATGCTCTCGGTCGCCCTCGGGAAGGTGTTGGGCGGGAGCACGGTGGCGGTGGCGCAGGGGACCATCGCGCTCCTGTGTGCCCCTCTGGCCGGCGTGGACCTCTCGGTGGCGCGCGTGCTGCACGCCTGGGCGGTGATGTTTGCGATGGGCATCCTGCTGGTGTCCATCGGCGCCGTCATCGCCTCGCGCATGGCCACCTTCGAGGGATTCGGAAGCATTTCGAACGGCATCGTCCTTCCCCTGTACTTCCTGTCGGGGGCCGTGTTCCCCATCCGCGGCATCGTCGGGCTGGGAGGGTTCCTCGTGGACCTGCCCTGGTGGCTGCGGGCCTTGATGTACGCCAACCCCGTGACCTATCTGGTCGACCTGCTGCGGGGGGCGCTCCTGGACTTCCAGCAGCTGCCGCCCTGGCTGGATCTACTGCTGGTCGTCACCGTCCCCGCGGCGGCGGGGCTGGCGGCCGTGACCGCCATGTCGCAGATGCGCCGTGTGAAGTGAAGCGGTCGTCAGCAGCGCGGTCGGCTATCCCACCCTGAACGGCAGTTCCAGCCGCCGCTGCTCCACGCTCCCCTTGAATTCGTCGTGGCAGTGCACGATGACCGGCCAGGCGCCCGGGACCGCGTTGGGAGCGATGCGCCAGGTCCAGCTCACCCGCCCCGCTTTGTCTGCCCGCTTCGGGAGCGCCAGGTTGGCTTCCGCGGCTCGGGTCTTGTAATGCACGAGCAGCATGCACTGCGTGCGCGGGTCCGTCTGCACGGTCACACTGGCGTTCTCGCCGGGGCGGACCGGCGAGGTCAGCGCGACGAGCGCGAGCGGCAGATCGCGGGCCAGGCCCGGCTGCACAACGAAGGCGCAGATCCACAGGGCAGATACCAGAACCAGAGACACCGTCGTTCGCATCACTCGCCTCCCCTTGTTTTGATTGGCATTCGGTACACGGGCGCGCCGGGATCCCCGCCCCCGCGGCCGAGGGCCTCGGTGACCAGGTGGCGGTGGGGCGAGTACGTGCAGACGGGATCGGTGACCGCGGGGTCCCCGGCCAGCAAATACGCCTGGCACCGGCAGCCCCCAAAGTCCTCGAAGCGCCTGGGGCAGCTCCGGCAGGGATCCGACATCCACTCGAACCCGCGGAAGCGGTTGAACGCCGGCGACTCGAACCAGATCCAGCGCGTCGAATGCTGCCGCACCGACGGGGGATCCAGCCCCGGGATCACGGACGCCGCCGGGCACGGCAGGGCCGTCCCGTCGGGGGCCACGGTGAGGAACATCCGCGCCCATCCGTTCATGCACGGCTTGGGAAACTCGGCGTGGTAGTCGGGAATGACCCAGAGGATCTCCATCGTGTCGCCCGCCCGCTCCCGAAACCGGGCGACCTCGCGCTCGGCCGCCTCGACCATCTCTCGGGCGGGCAGCAGATGGTCCCGGTTGCGCAGCGCCCATCCATAATACTGGGCGTTCGCCAGTTCGACCCGCTCCGCACCGAGCGACGCCGCCAGCTCGAGCAGCCCGGTGACCTGGTGAAGGTTGTAGCGGTGCAGCACGACGTTCATCCCGAGCGGCAGTCCGGCATCCCGGACGTGCCGGGCCGCGTCCATCTTGCGCTGCCAGAACTCCCCGCCGGCGATCACCCGGCTGAGCTCGGGGCCGGCCGCCTGGATGCTCAACTGGACCGCTCCCAGGCCCGCGTCCCTGAGCGCCTGCGCCCGGGCGCGGGTGAGGCCGACGCCGCTGGTGATGAGGTTCGTGTAAAGCTCCAGCGCCGTGGCGCGTTCCACGAGGGCCGCCAGATCGGCGCGCGCCAGCGGCTCGCCCCCCGACAGATGCACCTGCAGCACCCCGAGGTCGGCCGCCTCGGCCAGGACCCTCAGCCAGACCTCGGTCGGCAGCTCATCGGCGCGCCGGGTCAGCTCCAGGGGATTGGAGCAGTACAGGCAGTGGATCGGACAGCGGTGGGTGATCTCGGCGAGCAGCGAGGCCGGCGGATCTAGGGAGGGAGGACCCACTCGACCCACCTCTTCTTGACGGCCTCGCCGAGAAACTCCGCGACATCGCCCCCGAGCTCGGCGCCGGGGTACTTGCGCTCGAGCGTCTGAACGAGCTCCGCGCCCGTCCGCCCGCCGTCGCAGAGCCGGAGGATCTCGGCCGCCGTCTCGCTCAGGATGACCGCGCGTTCCGGCAGCAGGAGGACGTGGCGCCCCCGGACCTGATCAAAGCGCAGCCGGGCTTTGGGGAGCAGCCTCGGTCGGCCTCCCTCCATGAGCCCCGCATCGACCCCGGCATCGGTCATCGGCGCCACCCCGGTCCCTCGTGTGCGGTCAGGCGGGAAACGTCCCCGCCACGGCATCCAGGAAGGCCCCCAGGATGTCGCACTTGGCGGCGACGGCCCGGAGGACGGCCTGCTGCGCCTCGCGCGTGCCGGCGTGCTCGAGCACGATGGGCAGGGCGTAGGCGGCGTCTCTGGACCCCTGAGTCACGCGTGACCGGAAATACTCCAGCCCCTCGGGCTCGACCCACGGGTAGTGCTCCTCGAACGCGGAGATCCGCACCGCCATGATGGAGGGCGCGGAGAGCTCCGTCAGCGAGGAGGCCATGCCTTCGACCCAGGAATGATCGCGGACGAAGGTGACGTAGGCGTCGCAGGCAAATCGGGCGCCGGGCACCAGGAACCGATGCTCCAGCAGGTCGGCGCGCCTGAGGCCCAGAGCCTCGCCCAGCCGCAGCCAGGCCTCGAGTCCGCCTTCTCCTGGACGGGTCCCGTCGTGATCGATGATCCGCCGGATCCACTCCCGCCGGTACTCCCACGGGAGCTTGGAGAGCAGGACGGCGTCTTTGACGGGAATGACCTGCTGATAGTAGAAGCGGTTGGCGGCCCACCCGCGCAACTGCTCGGGGGAGAGCGTGCCCTCGTGCATCCGCCGGTTGAACGGATGCCGGTCGTGATAGCGCTCGGCGAGCAGGTCGCGGATGCGCTGCTCGAGGACATCCGCGGGCCACGGGTCCGTCACAGCGTCGCCGCCCATCCGTCGGTGGCCACCTCCAGACCGAGGGTGCGAATCCACGCCCGCGCCGCCGACGCCGGGTCGAGCAGCACGTTGGTGTTGTTGAGGTGGACGTACAGCTTGGTGCGCGCGGAGAGTTTCGACAACCAGAGCGCCGAGCCTGCCTCGCCGCCCACCGGAATGTGGCCCATCGCCGCCGCCCCCTCCGCGCCGATCCCGAGGCGGCGCAGCTCGTCCTCGCTCCAGAAGGTGCCGTCGAAGAAGATGACCTCGGCCCCCCGCAGATGGTCGCGCAGGGTGTCCGACAGCTCGGCGACGCACGGCGCGTGCGCCACCCGCCTGCCGGAGGACAGGTCCGTCAGGATGAGGCCCACGCCGACGCCCGCGGCGGCGCCGGCGGGCCTGCCGAGATAGCGCGGCAGGTGCCGGCCGGTCTCCACCAGACGCACTTCCACCCGCGAGGCCCCTTCGCTGAGCAGCAGCGGCGCGTCCAGGGAGAGCTCGTGCACGCGGATCTCAGCATACCGCCGCAGGGCCGGCAGCAGGCGCAGATGGTCGTCCAGCATCCTCACGACCGGGGAGGTCGCATACAGCGTCCACCCCGTGGCCTCGCGCAGGTGCAGCAGCCCCAGCGTGTGGTCGAGCTCTCCGTCGGTCAGGATCACGCCGCGGATGGGGGTCGAGCGGATCCCCGACTGAGGATGCAGCTCCTCCCATCGCGCGAGCTGCTGCGTCACATCGGGCGTGGCGTTGACCAGGTACCATTCCTCCCCCGCCGGCGAAAATGCGAGGGAGCACTGGGCGAGCGGTGGGATCAGGCTGCGCCGGGCGGCCAGGCAATTCGCGCACCGGCAGTTCCATTGGGGGACGCCGCCGCCGGCGGCAGTGCCCAGCAACCGTACGCGCATCGCTGAACCGAGGGAAGGGAGAAACTGGGGCCGGTTCTCATCCGCGGAACCGGCCCCCGGGCGAACTTCAGTTACTTCGTATAGACGTACGCGGTGACTTCAGCGCAGAGCGATACTTCCTCGAACCAGGGCTTGATCCACATCCCCAGGTCACCTCCTCCGCGGGCAACGTCCACTCACTATTTTGCTCCGGCGGCGTTCTCCTCCTGCAAACTTGTGTTCGCCGTCGACCGGCGAGTTGATCCGTCCAGAAGGGAGACGGCCGGGCTCGACAGAAAGATATCCTCCGTCCAGGGTTGCCCGATAGCGCGTGATGTTGCTTCCACCCGTGTCAGGACTGAGCCCGGCTGGTGCCGTACCCGTTTCCAAGGTCAAGTTCAAGCACGTCGATGTCGATGATGTCGATAAGGAGGGCGTGATGAAACGACGGACGGCAGCGTTGGCCTGCGCATTGGTGCTTGGGGTCTCGCTCCTGCTCGCCTCTCCCGGGGGACCGCGTCCCGCAGCGGTGCTGGCCCAGGGGATGATGCCTGACGGACCGGCGCTCCTCGCCGCCGCGGGCAACGCGGACGAGTGGCTGATGTACGGCCACGACTACACCAACGACCGGTACTCCGCGCTCGATCAGATCAACACGTCCAACGTGTCGCAGCTCGTCCCCCGCTGGATCTTCCAGACGGGCATCGTCGCGTCGTTCGAGACCACGCCGGTCGTCTCCAACGGCGTCATGTACATCACGACGGCGTACAACCACCTGTTCGCGCTCAACGCCCGGACGGGGAAGCAGCTCTGGCGGTACGATCACAAGCTGGCGGGGACGGAGATCTTCTGCTGCGGCCCGGTGAACCGGGGCGTGGGGCTCGGCTACGGCATGGTGTACATGGCCACGCTCGACGCGCAGCTGGTCGCCCTCGATGCGGCGACCGGAAAGGTCGCGTGGGCGAAGCAGGTCGCCGATCCGACGCTGGGCTACGCGATGACGATTGCGCCGCTCGTCTACAAGAACATCGTGATCGTGGGCACCTCGGGCGCCGAGTACGGCGTCCGCGGATATCTCCAGGCGCACGATGCGAAGACCGGAGCGGTGTTGTGGCGCTTCTACCTGATCCCGGACACGGGATGGGAGGGCAAGTGGGCGACGACGACCCCGGAAGGTGACCCGCTGCACCGGGATATCGCCAAGGAAAAGGCGGCCTGGCCCCAGTACCAGGACGCCTGGAAGCGCGGCGGGGGCTCGACCTGGGTGACCCCGGCGGCCGATCCGGACCTGAACATGATCTACTTCGGGGTGGGGAACCCGTCCCCCGATCTGGACGGAGGGATCCGGCCGGGCGACAATCTCTACACCGAATCGATCGTGGCCGTCAACGCGGCCAACGGGAAGCTGGCCTGGTACTACCAGGAGGTTCCCCACGACGTCTGGGATCTCGACCAGACGAGCCCGCCGCTGCTGTTCGACGTGACCGTCGGCGGCAAGACCGTCCACGCGGTGGGCGCCGCCGGCAAGACGGGGTGGTTCTACATCCTCAACCGGCAGACCGGAGAGCGGATCCTGCGCAGCGAGGAGTTCGTCCGCCACGAAAACCTCTTCGCCCAGCCGACCGCCGAGGGGGTCCGGATGCTGCCCGGCGCGAACGGCGGCACGGAGTGGTCGCCGTCCTCCTACAGCCCGCAGACGCAGAACGTGTACGTCGCCGCACTGGAGCAGCCGATGACGTACGCGGTCCATTCCGTCCCGTACCAGAAGGCCAAGCTGTGGCTGGGGAGCGCGTTCACCAGCATCGCGTCGGAAAAGCAGTTCGGCACGTTTACCGCGATCGACACCAACACCGGGAAGGTGACCTGGCAGAAGAAGATGGACCAGCCGATGATGGGCGGGTCGTTCGTCACCGCGGGCGGGCTCGTGTTCACCGGCGAAGGGAACGGGAACTTCGACGCCTTCGACGCCAAGACCGGAGATCAGCTCTGGCAGTTCCAGGCCGGGGCGGGGGTGAACGCGGCGCCGATGGCGTTTGCATTGGACGGCGAGGAATTCATCGCCGTCGCCGCGGGTGGGAACTTCCAGCTCAGTTATCCGTATGGAGATGCGTTGATCGTGTTCGGGCTGCCGAAGCACTGACGCTCGACGCTCGGGGTCCGCGGCCCGGGTCCGCGCCCGCCGCGCTGCCGGCGGCGCACCCCGGGCCGCGCCGTTCCCGGGGGCGGCGGCGCCGCCGGCTCCCGCCCGGGGCGGGTGCCGCGGGAGGGCCATGAGATGAGCTTCTATAGAGTTGTCTGGAGAATTGTCTGGCCGGCTGCGGGCGCGGCGCTGCTGGCCGGCGGGGTGCTGGGGCCCGGAGGCCACTCCGCGGTGGTGTCGGCGGCCGCGCCGCCGTGGATGCGCGTGGACGCGGCGCACAAGCTGGCGTCGTTCACCGTGACGGCGGCCCAGGGGGGAGCCAACGGCACGCTCAACTTCAACGGCTACGCCAACGGGCGCCTGACGGTCACGGTGCCCACCGGATGGCGGGTCCATATCGACTTCGTGAACAGCGGCGCGGGGGCGCTCCCCCACAGCTTCGAGGTGATCCGGGACACCGGCAAGATCCCGCCGCAGGGGATCGAGCCCCCGGCGATCCCCAGGGCCGAGACGGGGAACCTGATCGCCGGCGTTCCGCCGATGCGGAAAGACACCGTCGATTTCATCGCCGCGCCGCCCGGCCGGTACCTCTGGTTCTGCGGAGTGCCCAGCCACGGCATCTCGGGCATGTGGAACCGGTTCGTCGTCGGCGCGGGCGCCGGCATGCCGGCCGTCACGATCAAGTAGGAGGCCAACACAGCCGGCCGCGGCGCGCGCCGGGAACCCGGCGCGCGCGGGGGCAGCGGCGGCAGAGGAGGAGCACCGTGGCAGCGATGATGACGCGCGGGGCCGGTGCGCTGGGCGCGGCCCTGGTGGTGACGATGGTGATGGCCTCGGCGACCGCGGCCGTCGAGGATCCCCACGGGGTCGGATACGACGGCCGCGACTGGGAAGCCATGCCGCAGCCGGCGCGGCTGGCCTACGTGGCGGGGTTTCTCGCCGGGGCGACGGCGCAGCAGGCGGTGGAGCGCCACCGGGCGGACGCGCGGGTCTCCGTCGACGCGGCGGTCGCGGAGATCGTCCGGTCGCACACCGGCACGTTTCCCTTCGGCGTGAACGTGTACGCGAACGATCTTCAAGACTTCTACTTCAGGAACACGCCCCAGACGAAAGTCTATCAGGCGATGCTTGACGAAAACGCGAAGATGCTGAGGCGGCCGTCGCCGAGATAACGCCTCAGGATCGCCCGCCGGCGCAGCCGGCCCTCAGGCGTGGAGCGCGGCCCGGACGTCGGCGAAGGCCGCCCGCGCGGCCTGCAGGGTCTGCGTCACGTGCTCGGGGGTGTGCGCCGCGCTCACGAACCAGCGCCCGCCGGGCACCGGCCGCACCCCGTGCCGGACCAGGGATTCGATGAACACCGCGTACGCGGCCGCGCCCTCCGTCCGCGCCGTGCGCGGATCCTCGATGGCGCCGCGGGGCGAGATCCACATGTGGAACACCGGGCCGGACCCCTGCACGAGCACCGGGACGCCCGCCTCCGCGCCGGCCCGCCGCAGGCCGTCCATGAGCGCGCGCCCGGTGCCGGCGATGCTCTGGTAGATCGCGCCCCCGTCCGCCGAGAGGGCGTCGAGGGTGGCCCGGGCCGCCGCCATCGCCGGCGGGTTGCCGTTGTACGTCCCGCCGTGCAGGACCCCGCCGCCGGCGAGCGCATCCATGAGGTCGCGCCGGCCTCCGACCGCGCTCAATGGAAATCCGTTCGCGATGGCCTTGCCGAACACCGTGAGGTCGGGGGTGACGCCCAGCAGCGCCTGCGCCCCGCCGAGGGCGAC
The DNA here is from genome assembly GCA_005882275.1 of Candidatus Segetimicrobium genomatis. Lineage (GTDB taxonomy): Bacteria > Sysuimicrobiota > Sysuimicrobiia > Sysuimicrobiales > Segetimicrobiaceae > Segetimicrobium > Segetimicrobium genomatis. The sequence goes on along the minus strand of VBAK01000112.1, from coordinate 51,777 downwards.
GCGGAACCCGGTGATCACCTCGTCGAAGATCAGCACGGCGCCCTCGCCGTCGCACCAGGCGCGGATCGCTTCGACGTACCCCGGTCTGGGCGGGATCACGCCCGTGTTGCAGAGGATCGGCTCGAGGATGACCGCGGCGATCTGCCCACGGTAGAGGCGCGCGGCCGCGCGCAGGGCGTCCGCGTCGTTCCAGGGGAGCACGATGAGATCCTGCACCGCGGCGTGGGGCTGGCCGCGCGTGCCCGGGATCGCGGGCGCCGCCGGCCCTTCCGGCTCCGGCCGCTCCCCAACGTAGATCGTGTCCAGCCAGCCGTGGTAGTGGCCCTCGAACCGCGCCACCTTCCAGCGCCCGGTGGCCGCGCGCGCGATGCGGATCGCCGCGTGCACCGCTTCGGATCCTGAGGAGGTGAAGCGGACGGTTTGGACCGACGGGACCGCGGCGGAGATCCGCTCCGCCGCGTCGGCCTCGAGCGGATGCTGCCCGGCGAAGACGAGGCCCCGCTCCACCGTCTCCACGATCGCCCGGGTCACCCGGGGCTCGGCGTGCCCGAGGATGACCGGCCCCATGCCGCAGACGTAATCGATGTAGGTCCGGCCGTCCACGTCTTCCAGGATCGCCCCGTGGCCCCGGGTGAAGGTCAGCGGATAGGGCTTCTCCAGGGAGCGGATGTTGCTGTTGACGCCTCCGGGGAGCACCCGGCGGGCGCGCTCGCGGTACTCGGTGGATTTGCCGTCTTCATTCATGGGGGGGATCCGCCCTCCGGCCCATGGGGACCAACACCACGGCGTCCTCGCAGAGGCACGCGGCGCCGGTAGACGCTCGTTCGCTCCCCGCCGCCCGCGCCCCTCTCCAGGGCGGGGAACATAATCATCTCAGCCAGCACCAGGTCTCCACCTCGCAAGCCAGAAAGCAATGTAGATTAGTGAAAGGTACAGTAGAGCTAGCAGCGTGGAAACTGAAATACGCCAAACCCTCTTATCCCCAGGAATTCGCCCAATTGTTATTAGAGGAAGTAAGCGACGTAGTAGAACGCTGAAAACGAAGACAATCAGGACACCCAAGGGGACCCACGAGTTTGCATCAGATCTTCCCCCGTGCGCCATAAACCAAGAAAAGGCGAAAAACACGAGCGGGAGAAGGAGTATCTTCAGAAAATAATACGATCGTGTATAAATTGCCCGTCGTGGTCGATGTACAAACACCATCAGCGCGAAGATGACGGAAATGACAATCCAATCGTTGAACGTTGGCGCTCCCCGCGCGCTCGCCATTACTGTTGCAACAAGCAACACCAGCCAAATTACTTCAAACAGGATGTACAGGATCGCTATCTGGGACCGCCGCATCCTCCCTCCCCCCCAGGTAGAAGCCGCGAGACCTGCCCTCGGGCCGTGCCATCCCTCATGCAGCGTCGACCGTGTGGGCCTTAAGGGCTACCCTCAACTTCTTGCGGAGGGCACCGAGGATGATGGCTAAATTGTCCATGCTCGGATTGCCTCTCTTTGAAAGCATCCGGTGTAAGCTCTTGGTGGGCTTCGCGGTTTTGGCAGCCAACGCCTCGAAGCCTATTGTCGCGTTTACGAGGTTACGCAGAATGAGGCGGGCCATGTGCGGCTCGCCATTGAGAAACAGCGTGGCTGCCTCGTCAAGGAGCGCTTTGGCATAGGCCGGGTCACGTCTCACACGCTCCACTACCGTTTGTTTGAAATCCCGTGTCAGTGCCACGCTGTTCACCTCCGATATTTTGGTTTCGTTGCGGCCTTCCGTGCTTTATATTCTGCCGCGAGCGCCTGCGTCCGTGCGATATCTCTTTGCTGGCCTCTCTTCGTGCCCCCGCCCAGAAGGATGATCAATGCATCGCTATCTTGCATCAGATAGATTCGGTAACCTGGCCCCCAATCGATACGGTACTCGCCGATCGCCCCCATCCACCTCACGTTCGACGTGTTGCCCATCTCGAGCCGCGCCGTCGCTGTAGTGACCTTCGCGGCCGCCTGCGCGTGAAGGCTATCGAACCAGGTCCTGAATGGATTGGAACCGTCCTCCCGCACATACTCAACGACGGTTAGCATCGTCATTTTGATGGTAACATATACGTTACCAGAAAGCAACTCGAATGAGTCCGGCGGTCGTAGGGTTCGATCTTCGGTAGGGGACCTGCTATGGGGGCCTCCGAGCCGGTCGCACCCGTGGGCGGGCCGGCCGATCCGCTATCCGTCTACCGGTTACGTTTCGGAGGGGTTCCTTCCGGGCCGCGCGCCAGGTGGGAGACGAGCTGAGCGATCCGCGTTCGAAGGTCGTCCCGGATCTCCCGGAATTGGATGAGGTCCCGCTCGCGGGGATCGGGCAGCGGCCAGTGCAGCGCGCGAACGCCCGGGACGACCGGACACGCTTCCTCCGCGCAGAGCCCAACGATCAGCCGGACGTCGGGCCCCATCGCTTCGGCGAGGCCCTTGGGGCGGCCCCCGGAGATGTCGATGCCGATCTCCCGCATCAGGGCGATCGCCGCATCGCTGACCCGGGGGCCCGGCTCCGTCCCCGCGGAGCGCGCCCGCCACCCGGGCGGAGGGGCCGCGTTGAACAGCCCCTCCGCCATTTGAGAGCGGGCCCTATTGCCGACTCAGACGAAGAGCACCGTTGGCACGGCGTCCTCGATCACGGCTTGTCCTTCGGCCCCGCCGGAGTGGCCGGCATCATCTTGACGGACGTCTGGATGCGGTCGCCCTTGAGAGCCGAGACGAACTTGGCCCGCTGGGCGCCGGTCAGGTTCGCGTTCGCCCATTCCGTCACGGCGGCCACCCACGCCCCGCGGGTCGGAAACGCGGCGGAGACCGCATTCCCCGTATCGCTCAGCCACCCCCCGGCGGCCAGGCGCATCGGCGTGACGCTCTTTCCCGCGACCGCCCCGTTGAGATTGCATGCGCCGGATTCGCATGAGTAGCGGCCGAGGAGGAACAACCGTCCGGCCGCGTACAAGGTGATCGTTCCTTTGGTCGATGTCCCGATGATATTCCCGGTCACCGAGACGCCGCCGAATGTGCTCCCACTCCGCACCTCGTCTTTGTGCCAGGAAGACCCGAGCGGCGAAGCCAGCGTGAGGGCAAACGGCAGCGCGCTCGGCTGGGCGGACGCGGGCAGCGCGAGCGCGGCGACGAGGAATATTCCGAGCAAGATATGGCGCATGGAACCACCTCCGGGCTGTCGGATGAGGGACTGGTGTTCCATGAAGGATATACCCAACTTCCCTGACAACGCGCTGGCGGCGCCGGCGTCGCGAGGGGGGCGCGCGTCCCGGTGCCGGCTACTGGTCCTTCCAGGACCGCAGAATGGAGAAACTGGTGGGCGTGGTCATGTAGCCCGACGCATCGAGATCGGCGCACCCGCTGAGCAGGACCCAGTTGGCGGTGATCGTCCCGCTGACAGGGCAGCTGTCGTCGAGGTTCAATGAGCCGTTCGGGACATTGATGATGGCCGTGCCGGCGATGTGGCTGACCGCCGCCGCGCACGTCGGCGTGACCGTGTTTTGGGCGCACGTGCATCCCGGCGGCGTGCAGGTCGAGCTCACCCACACGGTCAGCCGGCCGGGAGCCACCGGCGCAGGCACGGTTCCCCTATCAGCGGACGTCACCCCGAAATGGATATCGTTCGGGGACGATCCCGATCCCCCGATTGCCAGCACGTTGCCGGTTGGCGGCGTCGTGGTCGAGCCGATGCGCAGATCGACCTTCCCCACGCCGAGGATGGCCAGGCGCGTGCAGGCCCCCATGGTGAGCGACTTGATCTGCACCACGGTGACGGCGTTGGGGTCGGCGTCGCTGGCGTGAATGCTGAGGGTATTATACGTGTCGCCGCACGAGCCCGACGATCCGCCGGCCGCCACCGTGACGTCGCCCCAGGTGAACCCGGTGGTTTGATCCATCGGGAAGCCCGGCAGGGCCACGATCTTGTTCGTGGTTCCTGGAGAGGACGGGGGAAGCGTCAGGGGCAGGCAGATCGCGACGGCGGTGTTCGGGGAGGCGCCGCCCTGGATCTGCGGGCCGCAGCTGCCGCTGCAGGCGATCGTGGTCCCGGCCACGGCCTTCCCGGTAAACACGCCCGGCGCTCCGGCCACCACGTACGTCCCCGGCTGGTTCATGGACGACACGTCAATCGCGCCGTTGGCGCCGATGTCGCCCGTGATGGTGGTGACGTCCGGTCCCACGATGGAGAGCGACGAGTAGGAACAGACCCCGTAGCCGTTGTTTCCGCCGCCGTCCTGGACGACCGCGACCACCGTCCGGGCGGGGCCGCTCACCGGCAGCGCCCCGGTGGACACGATGCGTCTGTACATCGCATAGGGTCCGCTGCACGGGGGGGCCGCCCCCGTATCGATGCAGGTCACCGCGACCGCGGCGCTGCCCATGGGTGCCGGCCCATTGGCGATCGAGACCGTTTCCCCCGCGTACGAGGCGGCCCCGGTGATCTGGAGCCTGCCCATCGCATAGTGCAGGCCGGCCCGGGCGATGTTGAACACCTGGTCGGCCTCGAGCGACTGCGCCCCTCCCGCCACGCCGCCGCCGATGATCCGCATCACGCCGATGGTGAGCGCGCAGATCAGCACGATCATCATGAGGACGAAGATCATGACGGCCCCGCGCTCCCCCCTGGCCATCCCCGCTCCTTGCCGCATCGGGACCACCCGGCTTCGTGTCGTCCTGCTGTCTCCTCAATACCCGCAATCGTGAACGCCGGGGCTCGTTCGTTTGTGGGTTTCGTCTGGATCGTTCGGGAGGCCAACCATCCGTTTGGTGGATTGCCCCTGCTCCCGACGAGGCGGATGGCGCCCGTCTCATGCCGGGACCCTGTGTCCTGCGGGGCGGGCTGCGTTGATCTCGGCGGACGTGTGGCCTAGCGCCGCTGGAAGGTGATCTGGCAGCGGGTGCTCTCCTGCCAGGCATCCCCGGACGCCAAGTCCAGGGACCAGGAGTGCAGCAGCACCGCGCCCTGAAAATTTTGCTCGAACCCTCCTTCCGAATTGGAGATCGTGAAAATCGGAAAGCACCAGACCGCCGCGGGGGTGGACAGGTCGAAGGTGAGCGCCAATCCCGAATACCCTTCCGTGACCGTCACGCGGCGAGCCTCCGGGAGCGTGCCGGGCTCGTGGAGGGGGACGCGGCGCCCCGCGGCTTCGGCCCAGACGTCTTCCGGCGAGCCAAACACGCCCAGCGCCCACTCCTCGGCCAGGATCCCCCGGAGCGGGGCGGTCCCCTCCCATCGCATCCGGATGCCGTGCCGGAGGCCGTGCGCGCCCGCCCCCGCTTCGATGGTCCGCTCCACCGCGATCCGGCCGCCGCCGATCGGGGCGCGGCGGCGCAGGTGCACCGCCGCGCGCCCGGCCTCGACGTCGAGCTCCCACGCGTGGGCGTCCGCCGCCAATCCGCCCAGGTCGTCCTGCCCGTCGCGCCGGAGTTGGTCCAGCGTGGTCCCCTGCGGCACCAGGCGGATGCGCAGGCTGGGCCGCCGTGTCCGGTCGTAGACGAGGTGCCGCTCGAGGCCGGGGTGCTTGACCCGCACCGCGCTCGTGTGGATCGACTCGACCCCCTCGGCCGCCGCGCCGCGCAGCGTGCCGGCCGCGGCGGCGTTGAGCAGGTCGGCGTGATAGGCCTCGCGCCGGCGGGTGAGCACGTTGCCCAGGTGGCGCGGCACGGGCCGGTAGTCCCACTCCACCAGGCTCCCGCCCCTCCCCGGATCGACGGTGAGGGCGAGGACGTCGGTGGCGAGCCGGACCTCGGTGTGGCCGTCCCCGTCCAGGTCGGCGGCCTCGCCGAGCGCGTAGGGCCCGGGGTCGCGCGCCGCGGCGTCGGCCAGGGCCTCGGCGGCGATGAGGTGGCTGAACGCGGCGCCGCGGATGTGCGGGAGGTACACGCCCCCGAAGACGCCGTGCCAGTACGGGCAGTTGCCTTCGCCGGCCCAGAGTTCCTCGAGCGCCTGTGTCTGCTGCGCCCCCGGCGCCATCGCGTGGATCTTCGCGCCCGCGCGCAGGGCCAGCCGGTAGAGCGTATTGACCTCGGGGTACTTCACGAGGAAATGCCGCCAGAATCCGCCGCGGACGAACGGGAGCGCCTCCGCGAAGCGGCTGCCTTCGAGCTCGTGCCTGAGGCGCGCCAGGCGCGCGGAGGCATCGGCCGGGAGCGCCCACCCGGCCATTTCCTCGTACGTGGCGGTCGGGAGATAGATCCGCCCGGCGGGGCTGTGGGACCGCCGGTACTCGCCCGGGGGGGTGACCCGGATCCACGAGGCCGCCTCGAGGGCCTCGAAGAAGCGATCGACCCACCCCCGCGTCCAGCAGTGCTCGTAGGTGCCCGGCCAGAGGCCGAACTTCTCTCCGTCGTCCCCCATCAGCGCGAGATCGAGCACGTCCTCGCGGCCGTCGGCGCGCACGTCGCTCTCCGCGAGCGTCCGCAGATAGGCGAGCACCTCCTCCACCGACCCCCAGGGAATCAGGTACCGCAGCCGCTTCAGGCTCGGAAAGATCGCGAGCGGCACCCCCGCCTCCTCGGTGAGGTAGTAGCCGAGCAGCTGCGGCTCGGCGAGCCCCACGGCATGGAAATGGGTGTCGTCCACGATCGTGTACCGGACGCCCGCTTCGCCGAGCGGACGGGCCAGGTGCGGTTCCCAGACGCGTTCGGCGAGCCAGAGGCCCTCCGCGGGGACGCCGAATTCCGCGGCGACCGCGTGGGTCAGCTTCTCGATCTGGCCGCGCTTGTCGGCATCGGGGAAGATCGCGAGGATCGGCTCGTAGTAGCCGCCGGTCAGCATCTCGACCTGCCCGCGGGAGACGAGCGCGCGAATCCGCTCGAGGAGGTCGGGCCGGTGGGGTTTCAGCCAGTCGAGCAGCGGTCCGGAGTAGTGGAGCGCCAGGCGGATGCGGGGATGGCGTTCCAGGGCGCCGAGCAGGGGCGCGTACGCCCGGTCCGCCGCCTCGGCGATGACGTGGTCGAAGTTCCCGATGGGCTGGTGGTTGTGGATGGCGAGCGACAGGACGAGGGGGTGCATCGGGGTCAGCCGGCTCCGCCGTCCCCCGCGCCATCGCCGCCACCGCCGCCTGCGATCCCCTCGGCCGGGGCCAGCTCGAGCACGCTGCCGCCCGGCATGTAGAGCACCACCAACGCGAGTCCGAGCAGCACCGCCCCGAGACCGAGGACAAAGGTGGCGTGGAGCCCCTGGGCCAGCGCCTGGCGGAACGCCTCGTGCCCGGCGGGGGTGAGGTGGGCCTGGACGGCGGCATCGAGCGCCATCTGCGGATCCGTGATCCGCGGGAGCCCGGTCCCGGGGACGCCGCCGGCGATTGTCCGCATCCGCCCCGCCAGCACCCCGACGAGCACGGCGCCCTGAAGGCTGACCCCGATCGCGCTCCCGATGTTCCGCGAGAAGAGGGTGATCGAGGTCGCGATCCCGCGCATCGGGCGCGGCACCGCGTTCTGCATGGAGATCATGAAGATCGTGGCCGTGAGGCCCATCCCGACGCCCAGCACCGCCATCGAGGCGAAGACGTCCTGGACGAGCGCCTGCGGCTCCAGGCGGGCGAGGCGCGCAAAGCCGGCCGCCAGCATGACCATGCCGGCGATGGTGACGGGCCGGTAGCCCCACCGCAGCGCCAGCCGGCCGCCGGCGATGCTGCCGAACGTCCAGCAGAGCATGAACGGCATCAACACGATGCCGGCGGTGGTGGCGCTCGTGCCGATCACCCCCTGAACGAAGAGCGGGATGTAGACCACCGCGCTGAACATGCTGGCGCCCAGCAGGAAGCCGCCGGCCGATCCCACCGCCATGACGCGGTCCGCGAAGAGGCTGAACGGGAGAAACGGCTGCGGGGTCCGGCGCTCCACCCGGATGAAGAGGACGACGAGCGCGGCGAAGACGGCCGCGAGCCCGGCCGCCGCGGGCGACCGCCACGGGATGGCCTGCCCGCCCCAGAAGAGGAGCAGCATCAGGACGGCCGCCGCGCCGGCGAGGAGGCCGATCCCGGCGTAGTCGACCCGTCCCGGCTGCCCGGCCGCCGGTTCGGTGAACGTGATCATGATGATCGCCGTCGCGACCAGTCCGGCCGGCAGGTTCAGGAAGAAGATCCACCGCCAGGACCCATGGTCGGCCAGGAACCCGCCGAGGAGCGGGCCGATGATTGCGGCCAGCCCCCAGACGCCGCTGAAGATCCCCTGAATCCTGAGGCGCTGCTCCACCGGGTACAGATCGGCAACGATCACGAGCGCGATCGGCAGCACCGCCCCGCCGCCGATCCCCTGCAGCAGGCGGAACAGCACCAACGCATCCATCGAGCGGGACAGCCCGCAGAGCACTGAGGCGCCGACGAACCACAGAATGCCGGTGAGGTAGATGCGCTTCCGGCCGTAGAGGTCGGCGAGCCGGCCGAAGATCGGCGTCGTCACGACAAAGGCCAGCTGGTAGGCGGCGAACACCCAGGAGTAGAGCGCGAGGCCTCCGAGGGCGCGCGTGATGCTGGGCATCGCCGTGCCCACCGCCGTCTGGTCCATGGCGGCCAGGAACATGCCCAGCATCGCGGCGATGGTGACGACCACCCGGCGCGTCACGAGAGTCCCCACCCCAGGCGTCCGGGGACCATGATCCCGCGGGGATCGAACTGCTCGCGCAGCCTCCGCATCAGGTCGAGCCCTCCCGGCGGCGCGCCCCAGAGCGGCAGGGTGGGCTTGAGGGCGGGGGGCGCCACCTCGACGACCGCATAGCCGCCGGCGGCGGATGCGCCCGCCGCGCACGCCTCGACGAGGGCCCGTCCGCCCGCGGCGCCGCAGGCGGCGTAGAGCAGGCCGACCCCCGCGTGGGCCAGGATTTCCACGGGGCCCGAGGCGGCGGGCATCGCTTCCGCGCGCGCCGCCACGTCGGCCCAGCGCGCGATCGGCCCGCCGGCGCGGCAGACGATCCCGCCCGGGTGCGTCTCGGGCGACGGGAACTCGGCCGCCGCCGCCCACAGGGCGGCGTGCGCGGCCCCATCCAAGACCTCCATCCGGCCGCGAGATCCGGCGAGGCTGCGCATCTCGCTCACATGCCGGGCCCGGCTTTCCGCGAGCCCTTCGGTCAGCAGCAGCACCCCCCAGGCCCCCGCCTCGGGGAGCGCCATCCCGGCGGCGCGCGCCAGCCTGCGGAGCGCGGCGGGGTTGGCGGCTTCGAGGGCGGCGGGCAGCAGGTACGAGCGCATGATCGCGGTCGTGAGGTCATGGGCGGCCGCGCGGTCCGGGACGGTGACGAAGACCGTCTGCCCCTCGCGCGGGTGGGGGGAGATCTTGAACGTCGCCTCCGTGATCACCCCGGCCGCCCCGAGCGAGCCGATGAAGAGTTTCGTGAGATCGTAGCCGGCGACGTTCTTGACGACCTTGCCCCCGGCCTTGATCACCTCTCCGGTCGGCAGCGCGACCCGGATGCCGATCACCATATCGCGGATCGGGCCGTACAGCAGCCGCCGCGGGCCGTTCCGGTTGGCGGCGATGATCCCCCCGACCGTGGCGACCGACATGCCCGGGGGATCGAGCGGGAGCCACTGGCTGTGCCTGCCGAGCTCCGCCTGCAGATCCCGGAGGCGCGTCCCGGCGCGCACCGCGACGACATAATCGGCGGGCTCATAGTCGGTGATCCCGGTGAGGCGCGTCGTGTCGACGACGAGGTCGGCGCGGGACGGCACGCCGCCCAGGTGCTGGTGCGCCCCCGCGCCGCGCGGCAGAACGCCGGCGCCCTGTTCGCCCGCGGCGGCGAGCAGGGTGGCGGCCTCCTCGGCCGTGGCCGGCCGGGCCATCGCGGCGGGGCGGATGCCGTCGACGGTATACGCGACCAGGGCCGCGGGATCGTCGAGCAGGTTGTCCGGCCCCACAATCTCCCGCGCCCGGCCGGCGAGGGCGGCGGTCATGCCCGCGGGGTCCCTCCCGCGGAGCCCCCCTCGGCCGCCTCATAGGCCCGGTCGAGGAGCTCGATGAGGTGGCGGACCTGCATCTCCAGCCCGTGGGCGCGGATCCCCGAGGCGATCTGCAGCATGCACCCCGGGTTCGGCGCGACGACGAGGGCGGCGCCGGTCTCGCGGACCGCGGCCATCTTCTCGTCGAGCACCTGGCGCGAGTAGCCGGGCTGGGTGAGATTGTAGATCCCCGCGCTCCCGCAGCAGCGATCCGACCCCGCCATCTCCACCAGCTCGATCCCCGGGATGCGGCGCAGCAGGTCCCGCGGCTGCCGGCGAATGCCCTGGCCGTGCGCGAGGTGGCAGGGGTCCTGATAGGTCACCCGCGCCCGGACTTCGCCGAGCCGGCCGGCGAGCCCGAGATCCGCCAGGAACTCGCTGACGTCACGGCAGAGGCCGCTGTACTGCTTCGCCTTCGCCGCATACGCCGGGTCGTCGCGGAAGAGCACATCGTACTCTTTGCTCGTGCTGCCGCAGCCGGCCGAGTTGATGATCACCGCGTCGACCCCGGCGGCGAGAAACGTCTCGATATTCCGGCGCGCCATGGCGCGCGCCCGATCGCGCTCGCCGTTGTGCAGATTGAGGGCGGCGCAGCAGGTCTGCGCGCGCGGGACGACGACCTCGCACCCGTTCCGCCGCAGCACCCGGATCGTCGCCTCGTTGAGGTCGGCGAACAGGACGCTCATCACACAGCCGCTGAGGAGCCCGACGCGCGCCCGCCGCGGCCCGATCGCGGGGAAGACTTCCTGCCGGGGCGCGAAGAACCGGCGGGGGACCGCTGGGAGCAGCGCCTCCATCTCCGCCAGACGGCGCGGGATGAGGTGGAGCGCGCGGGCGGCGGTGCGGAGCCCGCTCCGCTGGTAGAACCGCAGCAGCGCCGCCGCGAACCGCAGCCGGCCGGGGGAGGGCATCAGGTGGCGGAGGGCGAGCCGGGTCAGGCGCCTGGCGAGGGGGGATCCGGTGGGGCCGATCTCCGCCCGGGCGGCCTCGATGATCGTGCCGAACCGCACGCCGGAGGGGCAGGCCGTCTCACACGCCCGGCAGCCGAGGCAGACGTACATGTGCTCTTCGAACCGCGCGTCGATCGGGATCCTGCCCTGCGCGGCGGCCTCAATGAGGTGGATCCGCCCGCGGGGCGATTCGGTCTCCACTCCCAGGATCCGGTAGGTCGGGCAGTGCTGGAGGCAGAAGCCGCACTGGATGCACCGGTCCAGCTCCGGGACCGCCAGGCGCGGGATCGGCTGCGCGGCCGGCACCTCCGGGGCGGTGGATCTCATCGCCACTGGGCCCGTCCTCCTCGTGTCATGAATGCCGGTCAGATCCAGAGTCCGGAGGCGCTCAACCGCGGCGGCCGGCGGACCATCAATTCCCCGCACGAGATCGGCGTGGGAAACATCTTGAACGGGTTCATCAGGTCCTCGGGATCCCACGCGCGCTTCAGCCGGCGCTGGGCGGCGAGATCCGTCTCGGAAAAGATCCACGGCATATAGTTGTTCTTCTCGAATCCGATCCCGTGCTCGCCGCTGAGGCTGCCTCCCGCCGCGACGCAGGCGGCCAGGATCTCTTCGCTGGCCTTCATCACACGCTCGGTCTCCCCGGGGACTGCGGCATCGTAGGGGATGAGCGGGTGGAGGTTCCCATCCCCGGCGTGGAACACGTTGGCGACGCGGATGCCGTTTTGGCGGGCGATCTCCATGACCTGGCGCATGATCGCGGGGAGCCGGCTGCGGGGCACGACCGCGTCGTGCAGGTAGTAGTTGGGCGCCAGCCGCCCCATTGCGCCGAACGCGCCCTTGCGGGCCGCCCAGTAGAGGTGGCGCTCTTCCTCCGTGCGCGCGGTCCGCACCTCACGCGCGCCGTTGCGCCGGCAGAGGGCGTCGATGGTCCCGGCCGAGGGCGCGAGGACTTCCCTGACCCCCTCCACCTCGATGAGGAGCACGGCGCCGGCATCGAGCGGGAGCCCGGCGTGGACGGCCGGCTCCACAGCCTCCACGGTCAGCTGGTCGATCATCTCCAGCGCGGTGGGACCGATTCCCGAGGCGATGATCTCGGCGACCGACTGGCTCGCCTGCTCGATCGTCGGGAAGATGCCGAGCATCGTCAGGAGCCCCTCGCGGCGGCGCATCAACCGGACGGTGACGGCCGTGACGATGCCGAGCGTGCCCTCCGACCCGACGACGAGGCCTGGGAGGTCGAGCCCGGGCTCGTCCGCGCCGCGGCCGCCGAGCTGCACCACCGACCCGTCGGCCAGCACCAGCTCGAGGCCGAGGACGTGGTTCGTCGTGACCCCGAACGCCAGGGTATGGACGCCGCCGCTGTTGTTTGCCACGTTTCCGCCCACGCTGCACGCCGACTGACTGCTGGGATCGGGCGCAAAAAAGTACCCGCGCGCCTGCACGGCCGCCGTGATGTCCAGGTTGATGACGCCGGGCTCGACGACGGCGTACCGGTTGTCCAGGTCGACCTGCAGGATGCGCTTCATCCTGGCGAGCGACACGATGATGCCGCCGATCGGGGTGATCGCTCCCCCCGCGAGCCCGGTGCCGGCGCCGCGGGCGATCACCGGGACGCGGTGGCGGCCCGCGGCCCTCACGATCCCCACCACCTCGTCCCGCGAGAGCGGGCAGACGACGAGGTCGGGCAGGGCGGCCATGAAGTTGCAGCCGTCGTACTCGTAGGCGATCAGATCGGCCGGATGGGTGAAGACGTGGCCGGGCCCCACGATCTCCTGCAGGGCCCGGGCCAGGGCGGTTCGATCGTCGATGCCGCGGCGGAGCTCGGCGAGCTGCACGGCGTCAGTATAGCATAATGGTCCCCGCGCTCGATTGATAGCGCGCGGTTCCCCCGTTCGATGGGGGAGATCATCCCAACGATAGAAGGCCGGAGGCGCGCCGGGACGGTAAGTTGCCTATGCTTCAATACGCTCGACGCGTGCCGGGACGTGCCGCTACGAGCAAGAGGGGTGGATCATGCAGACGTTGCGGCCGCAGCCGGCGAGGACCCTGCGGGCAGGCCTGACCAAGCGCATCGTGTTGGGCCTGCTGCTGGCGGCCTTCGCCATCGTCGCAGGGTGGGCGCTCTCTCCAATGATCGGCGCCGACCAGGCGACACTCGACTACGTCTATCAGCCCTAAGCGAGGACCCAGGTCCTCAGCGCATCGTCACCGGTCCCCGTGCCCTTGGGGTGGTCCCAGATGAGCACGTGGGCGGCGCGGGGGCCGTGCATGCCGGGCACCAACTGGAAGCCGATGTCCGCCGTCTTGCTGGGGCCGGAGATCAGGGAGAGGTAGCGGGGCAGCGGGCGATCGAGGTGCAGGGCGGCGTATCCGCGGGCGATGACCGCGGCGTCGAGGATGGTGTCGACCACGCTGTCGGCCGTCGCCAGCGCGATGTGCACCGGCGGGACATTGCTCGCGGCCCGGCCAAAGCCCAACTCCTCGGCCAGGGCGACGCTCCCCGTGTCCGCGACGAGCGCGGTCGCGCCGGTCACGCCGAACTGGGCCCCAAGCAGGTGCTCGCGCCAGGAGCCGTTCTCCCCGAGACGCTCGGCATCGTCCGGCAGGACGACGATGTCCCGGCCCTCGGCCCGAAGGACCTCGTGCACCTGCAGCGCCCGGCCGGCGGCGCACGGCTGGTAGACCACGCGCGCGCCTTGCGGGATGATTTCGCGCAGCTTCTCGAGCACGGCGTCGCCGCTGTCGAATTGCGCGACCTGAAACCCGACGGCGGTCATCGCCTCGACCGCCTCGCCGAGCAGCCCCGTGCGAACGCGGACGCGGGTGCGCGCCCTGAGCCGCCGCAGCGAAGCCAGGACTTCATCTAATACGACCGGCGGGGGCGCGGGGGCTTCGGGGGTGGCGGCTCCGGGCCCGTCCGGCTGCTCCGCGCTCATCTGGCTTCTCCCGTGGCCCAGTCGAGCAGCTCCATCAGATGGACGACGTCGGGAAGTCGGTCGGCGCCGGTCCGGGCCAGCCCCCAGCGGGCCTGCAGCAGGCACCCCGGGTTGCTCGTCACGATCAGTTCCGGGTCCGCCGCCATCAGATCCTCGGCGAGGAGGTCGGCGAGGCGGCCGCTCACCTCAGGATGGACGAGGTTGAAGATCCCGGCGCTGCCGCAGCAGGCTTCCCGGCGCTGGGCCTCCACGACCTTGAGGCCGGGCACGTGGCTGAGGAGCCACCGCGGCTCCTTGGTGATCCCCTGGGCGATGCCGAGGTGGCAGGGATCGAAGTACACCGCCCGCGCCCGGACCGGACCCGCCTGGGCCAAGCCGTGGACCACGAGAAATTCGCTCGCGTCCCGGACGCGCGCAGACAACGCGGCCGCCCGGTCCGCGTAGCGTGGGTCGTCGTGGAGCAGTTCCGCGTACTCCTTCATCGCCGCGCCGCACCCCGCGGAGTTCGTGACGATCGCCTCGCAGTCGTCGAGCCGGCCGAACGCGTTGATGACGCGCCGGGCCAGTGTGCGCGCCGCGCCCCCCGCGCCCATGTGGTGATGGAGCGCCCCGCAGCAGCCCTGGCGGCGCGGCACCCGGATCCGGCAGCCCGACCGGGCCAGCACCCGCAGGGTCGCCCAGTTGACCGGCGCGAGCCACGTGCTCATCACGCAGCCGCTGAAGAACGCGACGGTGTGCTTGTGCGGGCCGATCGGCTCGATCACCGCCGGCGGCCGCGCCATCTCCCGCGGGGCCGGCATCGGCGGCAGCAGCGGCGCCATCTCCTGAAGCCGGCGGGGGAGCCTGTGCTGGACCATCCGGCGCAGCCCCAGCCGCTCCGCGCCATAGAGGGCCCATCCGGCGGCGCGCATGAGCGGGACGCGCCGCGCGAGGGCGAGCACCACCCGGGCGAGGCCAGGGAGCCGTTGACCGGCCGGGAGGCGCTCGCGGAGGCGGGCGTGCATGCCGGGGGTGTCGATCCGGACGGGGCAGGGGTCGACACAGGCCCGGCAGTTCAGGCACAGCGAGAGGCCCTGCCGCGCCGTCAGGTCCAGCCCGGACGTGAAGCTGGCCTGCAGGAGCCCGATGCCGCCGATGTGGGTGGTGACCCCATACTTGTCGCCGATGACCGCGTACACCGGGCAGTGGTCGAGGCACGCCCCGCAGCTGATGCACGAGAACGCCTCGCCGAACCCCTGAGCGACCGCCCGGCGCCGGCCGTTGTCGACGAGGACGACGTGGACCTCCCTCGGGCCAAAGCCCTCCGCGGGAGCGGGGCCGGAGATGAAGGAGGCGTAGGTCCCAAGCCGCTGGCCGACGCCGAAGACGCTGGCGCCCTGGATGACGGTGAGGGCGTCTTCCACGGAGCGGACGATCTTGGTGATCGGGACGACGGCAATGTGCACGGGCGGAAGCGAGGAGAGCATCCGGATGTTCCCCTCGTTCTCGACGACGCCGAGCGTCCCGGTTTCGGCCGCCAGCACGTTGCCGCCGGAGAGCCCGTACCCGGCGCCGGCGAACGCGGCGCGGAGGTCCTCCCGGGCGACCTTCACGATCTCTTCCGGGTCTTCCGGGAGCACTTCACCGGCGAGTTCGCTGAACAATTCGCGGACCCGCGCCGCGGTGATCTGGATGGCCGGCGCGATGATGTGTCCGCCGTAGGTGCCGTTCAGCTGGTTGATGCGGTCTCCCAGGTCGGTCTCCACAACCTGGACGCCGCGCGATTCGAGCGCTTCGACGATCCCGATTTCCTTGGCCGCGTTGCTCTTGGACTTGACGAGCGTCCCGCCCCCGACGATCCCGAGGATGTGCCGCCGGGCCTCCTCGGCCGTCCGGGCGACCGCCACCGTGCAGCCGTTGCGCTCCAGCCGGTCGGTCGCGAGCCGGACCAGTTCGTCGAGGTGGTCCAGGGCGTCCGCTTTGATCGCGCGGACGCGATCTTGCAGATCGGGGTAGCGATGGCGCGCGGCGGCAAGACGGGGCCGGAGCCCGTCGAACACCACCCGGCGGGCCTGATCCGCCGATGCGTCCGCGAGTCCTGAGGCGATGCGCTGGCTGAGGGGCGGGAGCTTCACCGGCGCCCCGCCGCGCTGTGTGCAGTGGCTGTCACTTGGAGGACATTCCTGCCGCCGGCGGCAAATCCCTCCGCTGGGTCATGCGGATCTATACCATCGGCCATTCCACGCGTACCCTCGACGAGCTGGTGGCGGCGCTGCGGAGCTTCGAGATCCGGACGCTGGTGGACATCCGCACCGTGCCCCGATCGCGACACACGCCGCAGTTCAACCGGGAGGACCTCGGCCCGCGCCTCCGGGACCGCGGCATCGACTACCGGCACCTGGCGGGCCTCGGCGGCCTCAGGAAGCCGCGGGCCGGCTCGACCAATACGGCCTGGCGCAACACGAGCTTCAGGGGCTTTGCCGACTATATGGAGACGGCGGAGTTCGCGGCGGCGATTGACGAATTGCGGGTCCTGGCCCAAGACGCCGGGCCGGCCGCCGTGATGTGCGCCGAGGCGGTCCCGTGGCGGTGCCACCGTTCGCTCGTGGCCGACGCCCTCATCGCTCGGGGCGATACCGTCTTCCACATCATGGGGGAGGGCGTGGAGCGCCCGCATACGCTGACGCCGTGGGCGAAGGTTGAGGGCGGGCTCGTCACCTATCCGGGGGAGCCTCCGCCCCGGAGGGGAACCTCCGACGGCGCAGAACATACCGCTGCACCGAGCTCATCCCACGCGAGGCGGACGAGATGACGGCGGGCACCGCGCCCCTATGGATCGCAGAGGCCGACGTCGCCTCCCTGCTCGACCTGGGCGAGGCGATCGCCGCGCTCGAGCAGGGGCTCCGCCTGGAAGCGCGCGGCGAGGCCCGGAACATGACCAAGACGCACGTTACCTGGCAGGGCGGGACGCTCCACGCCATCGGCGCCAGTTTCGAGTCCACCGGCATCGTCGGAACGAAGACGTGGGCCAACACGCCGCGGGGCGCCACCCCCCTGCTCGTGCTGTTCGACGCGGGCACCGGCGCGCTCGTGGCTGTGATCGAAGCCTTCGCCCTCGGCCAGCTCCGGACATCCTCGATCTCCGGGATCGCCACCGGCCGGCTGGCCCGCCGGGACGCCCGGACGTTCGCCATCATCGGCACCGGGGAGCAGGCGCTTCCTCAGGTGGCGGCGGTCGCGGCGGTGCGGCCGCTGGCGTCGGTGCGCGTCTTCGGGCGCAACCCCGAGCGCAGGGCCGCCTTCGCCAGGCGGGTCGAGGAGGGCCTCGGGCTCAGCGCGGTCGCGCAGGGATCGGTTGCGGAGGCGGTCGAGGGCGCGGACATCGTCACGCTTGTCACGCGCGCGACGGAGCCGTTCCTGCGCTCCGCCATGCTGGCCCGCGGCGCCCACGTGAACGCCGTCGGCGCGATCACCCCGGAGCGGGCGGAGTTCGAGCCCGACATCCTGGACCGCTGCAACCCGATCGCCGTCGACAGCCTCCCCCAGGTCCAACGGCTGTCCCGCGAGTTCAGCGCCTATTTCGAGGCCGGGGGGCGCGACTGGTCCAGGGTCACGCTGCTCAGCGCCCTCGTCGACCGGCCCCAGGCGCGGCCGGAGGAGTCGGACCTGACCTTGTTTAAGGCGATGGGGATGGGCATCTCCGACCTCGCCCTCGGCGTCCACTGCTACCGGAAGGCGATGGAGGGGGGGCTGGGGCGAACCGTGCAGCTTCCAAAGCGTGTGGAGATCCGGTTAAAACCGCAGAAGTGCATTTCAGGAGGTGTCCGGCATGAGTGAGTCATCGGTCCGGTTCGTCGATCGGAGCGGCGCGGGGGCGCCGGAGCTCACGCGATGGAGTCCCCTGGTCATCCCCAAAGAGCAGATCGAGGATCAGGTCAAGCGCCTCGCGGGGGCGCCCGCTCCGGCGAACGGACGGCGGAGCGCGCTGTTCGTGCACCCGGAGTCGAAAGAGCCCGGGTTGGGCCTCGCGCCGGGCATCCGGGTCGCCCTCGACGTGCTGCTGCCCGGCGAGCGGACGCAGCCGATCCGCCACAACTCCGCGCAGGTGAACTTCTGCATCCAGGGAGCCGGGCACTCGGTCGTGGCCGGCAAGACCATCCGCTTCACCCAGTACGATGTCTGGATTCATCCGTCGCTCGCGACCTACAGCCACTTCAACGACACCAGGGAGATCCAGGTGCGGCTGACCTACAGCAACGCCCCGCTGCTCGAAAAAATGATGATTCATTATGTCGAGGACACCCCACCGGCCGAAGAGGCCGCGACGGAAAGGGAGGCCGAAGCGGGATCCGCCGCGGCATCGCCCTTCCCCGATCTCATCCGGCTGGACGACGACGGGACGACCCTGATGTCCTACGAGCGGCTGATCAACCCGGAGGCCGTCGAGCAGCGGCCGCTCCACTGGCCGTGGGCGCGGGTGAAGGCCGAGCTCGACAAGCTGGCGGTCCTCGGCAAGGGCTACATCGGACGGCGGCTCTACCTCCTCTACAATCCGGCGACCGGCCGCACCAACGGGACCACGAACAACTTCTTCGCCGCGATCACCATCCGGCCGCCTTCTATTAATGACAAGCCCCACCGGCACTCCTCGGCGGCCATCAACTACTTCTTCGGCGGAACCGGGAAGAGCATCGTGGACGGCAAGACCTATTACTGGAAGGCGGGCGACCTGATGCTCACGGCGCCGGGGTGGGCGATCCACAACCACTCCTCCAACAACGAGCCGGTCTACGAGCTGACCATCCAGGACCAACCTTTGAACCTGGCGATGGACTCCCTCCTCTGGCAGGAGGACCTCCGGCACCCGCCGCGCCTGCTGGGGTCGCACAAGGGGTTCTCGACCAACCGCAGAGTCGCGGCGAAGTCCTGAGGAGCGCGCGGTGGACCTGGACCGCACCTTCCTGCGGGGGTCGTATCCTCCCCTGATCACGCCGTTCAAGGACGGCGCCGTGGACTACGAGGCGTTCGCCAGGCTGGTCGAGTACCAGATCGCGGAGGGTTCCCACGGCATCGTGGTCTGCGGCACCACCGCGGAGCCGAGCACGCTCTCGGCCGACGAGCGCGCCCAGCTGGTCCGGGTCGCGGTGGAGACCAGCCGCGGGCGGATCCCGGTCGTGGCCGCCACGGGCTCGCAGTCGCACGCGGAGACCGTCTGGCTGACCGAGGAGGCCGAGCTCGCGGGGGCCGCGGCCGTGCTGGTCGTGACGCCCTACTACATCCGGCCCCCCCAGCGGGGGCTGGTGGAGTACTTCGTCGACGTCGGCCGGCGGACCACGCTGCCGTTCCTGCTGTACCACATCCCCGGCCGGGCGGCGGTGTCGCTGGACGTGGATACGATCGAATGGATCGCCGCGCGGCTGCCGACCCTGGTCGGGATCAAGCAGGCGGTCAACGACCTCGGGCACACCAGCCAGCTCCTGCAGCGCTTCGGGCCGGAGTTCCGCGTCTTCGTGGGGCTTGAGGAGCTCAGCTTCCCGATGCTCGCCGTCGGCGCCACCGGGCTGATGAACGCGGTCGGCAACCTCGCGCCGAGAAAGATCGCGCGGCTGTGCGAGGCCGTCGCCTCCGGCGCCCTGTCCGAAGGCCGCGCCCTGCACTTCGAGCTGTTCGAGCTCAACCGGGCGGTCTTCTGGGACACCAACCCGATTCCGGTCAAGTACATGATGAAGCGGTTGGGACTGATCGCCGAGAACGAGCACCGGCTGCCGATGCTCCCCGCGGACAAGAGCCTGGCGGACCGCCTGGACGCGGTGCTGGAGCGGGCGAAGCTCGAGCCGGTGTCGCTCCGGGCGGCCGCGACCTAGCCCGGCCGCGCCGTTTCCGCGTCCGGGACCACGCCGGGGTGGTGCTCGGTCCCGGCGCGCCCGTCAGCCGGCGCCGGGCGGTGCCGTCGGCCCGGATTCGCTTCACTGCGTCGAGGCCGTCTGGTTCCCCGCGTAGACTCCCTGGGCGGGCACCTCGTCCTGGTGCGGCCCGATGTACTTCACGATGTACAGCCCGTTGCGCATGTCCACGAAGTAGATCAGCCCGTTCCGCACGATGGGGTAGCTCCACGCCCAGACGTCGTCGCTGTCGCGCCAGGTGACGCCCACCTTGGGCAGGGGCTGGGGGACGAACACGCCCGTTTCACGGGGGCGGTGCGGGTCGGTGTACTCCCACGCCCGCAACCCGCCGGAGTACCAGGTGAAGAACCCGACATCTTTGAACGGCGTCGCATTGTGCGCCGAGAACTCCCGCTTGTACTTCGGGTCGCCCGGCCCGCCCCGGCGGCACGCCTGCGGCTTGTTCTCCGGGAGCTTCATCTCGGAGATGATGACGGGGCGCATCTCGTCCCGGATGTCGATGATCCGGTAGTAGGACCAGGGGCAGGTCGTCGTGCCGTTCCGCTCGTCGCCGACCAGCACGTAGGGGCGGCCCGGGATCTGGACCGCGGTGTGCGTGATGCTGGCCTGCGGCGGATGCCAGGTGACCCGGGCGTTCGGATCCGGGTCCAGTTTCCGGAGGCAGAGGTTGGGGTCCTGGTTGGTCGCGGCGTCCTTCGTCACGGTGTCCGGGGTACAGGATTTGGCCTTCGCCGGATCCGCCAGGTTCGAGCTATCGAGCATGAAGAACCCGGCGCCCAGGTTGGCCATGAACACGCGCGTGCCCTCGGGGTTCACCGACAGGGAGTGCAGCCGGTTGTTCCACTGCGTGATCGGCTGGGGGCCGTACCGCCCGGCAAACAGGAACCGCGGGTCGATCGACGCGGCGAGGTCGGTCGCCTTGAACGGGAACTGATCGTCGCCGAATTTTTGCGCCGGGTCGTTCGGATTCACGCGGACGTCGGCGGGCACGGCCGGGTCGAGGGTGAACGACGCGATCTGGCTCGGGGCGGCGCCGTTCTGCGCGTTCGTGATGTCGAACACCCTGAGGTCGGGCAGGTTCGGCCCGCTGTTGTTGTCGTTGAACGTCGCGTAGAGGAGCGTGCGCGTGTGATCCTTGGGGTCGACCCAGAGGTAGAACTCATGGTAGACGTTCGGGCCGAGATCGATCGTCGCCCTGAGGACCGGCCGCGTGCAGTCGGCGATGTTGTACATCCTGAAATTGTTGACCGTCCCGTCCGCTCCCGTCGGGTTCTCCCACGTGGCATCGCCCTTCCGGAGCCGGAAGTTGCCGATGACCAGCAGATCGAGGTCGCCGAACGCCCGCATCTCGCGCGACGAGCTGAGCGGGATGCCGGGGACGAACCCCGCGACCACCAGCAGCCGGGGGTTCGTGATATCGACGATCAGCGCGTCCTGGAGCCCGTTCCGGCTGCCGACGTACGCGCAGGTCTTCGCGATCGCGAGCGGCGCGTTCATGCCCCTCGGCACCCCTTCGCCGGACAGGCGGCTCCCGGGCGGGTTCACCAGCGAGGCGTGCCCCACGAGGGCGAAATTGGAGGCCTGCGGCAGCTTCTCGAGATCCCGCCGCGGCGCGCCGACGGCCTCGTAGACGCCGCCGTTCGCGGCAGGCTGCCCGCTGACCTGAAGTGCCAGCGTGGAGACGACGACCAGGAGGGCCCCCGCTAGCGCAACGAGCGTTCGCATGCACCGTCCCCCTTCTTGAGCCGCTCAGGGTGCGCTCGAGCCGGCCCACGGCGTGCTTGCGCAGGGCGCTGGATTAATACGATTTCGGCAACCCGAGGACCTTGTTTCCCAGAAACGCCAGCACGAGGTTGTTGCTGACCGGCGCCACCGAGAACAGCCGGGTTTCCCGGAACTTCCGCTCCACGTCGTAGTCGCGGGCGAACCCGTATCCTCCGAAGGTCGTCAGGCAGACGTTGGCCGCTTCCCAGGCCGCGTCGGAGGCCAGCAGCTTCGCCATGTTGGCCTCCGCCCCGCACGGCTCTTCGCGGTCGAACCTGGCCGCGGCATGGAAGCGCATCAGATCGGCCGCCTCGACGTGCGCGAAGGCCTGGGCGATGGGAAACTGAATCCCTTGATTCGCGCCGATCGGCCGGCCGAACACGACGCGCTCGCGGCCGTAGGCGGCCGCCCGGTCGATGAACCAGCGGCCGTCGCCGATCGCTTCGGCGGCCAGCAGGATCCGCTCGGCGTTCCAGCCGTCGATGATGTACCGGAACCCGCGGCCTTCCTCGCCGATGAGGTTCTCGGACGGGACCTCGACATCCTCAAAGAACACGACGTTCGAGTGGTGGTTCAGCATCAACTCGAGCGGCTGCACGTCCAGTTTCCCGTGGACATCTCGCAGATCCACGAGAAACACCGAGAGGCCCTGCGTTTTGTCGGTGAGCTCGTCGTAGGGCGTCGTGCGGGCCAGCAGCATCATCAGGTCGGACTGCTTCACACGGGAAATGAATACCTTTTGCCCGTTGACGAGGTACCGGTCGCCCCGGCGGACGGCCGTGGTCTGGATCCGCGTCGTCTCCGACCCGGAGGCCGCCTCGGTCACGGCAAAGGCCTGGAGCCGCAGCTCGCCGCGCGCGATCCGCGGCAGGTACCGGCCCTTTTGCTCATCGCTGCCCCAGCGGAGCAGCGTGCCCATGGTGTACATCTGCGCGTGGCAGGCGCCGGCGCTGGCCCCGGAGCGGTTGATCTCTTCCAGGATGATGCTCGCCTCGGTGAGGCCCAGCCCCGATCCCCCGTACGCCTCGGGGATGAGGGCCGCCAGATAGCCGGAGGCGGTCAGCGCGTCCACGAACGCCGCCGGGTACTCCCCGGCCTTGTCGACGGCGCGCCAGTACTCGTCCGGGAACTTCCTGCACAGCCGGCGGACGTTTTCCCGAATCGCCTGGCGTCCTTCAGGATCGCTGGGTCCGGCTTCCGATCTGAGCTCCGGCATCGTCGTGACTCCTTTGGTCATCCGCCGGCCGCGCCGCGCGGCCGCGTGAGGGCGGCGGGTGGCTTACACGCGGAACGTGCTGGACAGCTCGGGCGGGAAGAGCTCGTCCGGCGCCACCTTCCGGTGGGCGACGCCTTGCTCGAAGGCGTACTCGCAGAAGGCCTCCAGCGTCGTCCGGTTGGGCGCCAGCCCGTACGGCCAGTAGTCGTTGCCGAACAGCGGCCGCCAGCGCTCCGCGTGATCGGGCACCCACGGGACGGGGACGCGCGAGGAGGTGAGATCGAAGATCCGCAGGAGGCTCCGGCGGCGCGCTTCATCGAACGCCTTGTAGAGGTTCATCGCCACCCAGCGGTTTCGCTCGTAGACGTCGCGCCGGATCGCGACGATGTGCATGATCGGAAAGATCCCCGTCGTCCGCCAGTACGCGGCTTCCACGTCCGGGGCGTCGCGGAACAGCCGGACGATCGACGGATCGCCTCGCTCGAACGGCTCCGGCGGATGGGCGGTGATCGCCGCGTCGAGCTCCCCCGATGCCAGCATGCCGCTCAACGTCTTCTCGGGCGCCCGGTGGAGCCGGACGCCCTGGGGCAGCCGCAGCTCCACTTTCTCCGTGCGCCCCGGCTGGTTGACCCCCGCCTGCCACCATTCGATCGCGGATAACCGCAGGCCGTACTGATGCATCAGAGCGCCCCGGGCATAGATCCCCGCCGTCTGGGCCCACTCGGGCACGCCGACCCGCTTCCCCGCCAGCTGCGCGGGATCGGTCAGCTCGGATTCGCGGCGGACGTAGAACGCCGAATGCCTGAAGGTGCGGTTCGGGAAGACGGGGATCGCGACCATCGAGCGATCGTCCTGCGAGAGCAGCGAGACATACTTGCCCAGGGACATCTCCGAGACGTCCCACTCGCGAAAATTGGTGAAGCGAAAATGGATCTCCTCGATCGGCAGGCTGAGATGGGTGAGGTCGATGCCGTCCACCGGTACCGCGCCGCTCGTCAGGTCGCGCGTGTGATCGTACTCGCCGATTGCCAGGGTCAGGTGGAGCCTGTTCATCGAGGATCCCCTCCCGCAGTCTCTGGAATGGTCCGCCGCCCGCCCCCGGCCGTCCTCCCCGGGCCGCCGCCGAGCACGGACCTGAGGCGCTCGGTCAACCCCGCCGTCACGCCGTCCGGCGCATCCACGCGGGTGGCGGCGACGCCGAGGTAGCGATGGATGACCTCCGGCGCGCGCAGCAGCTGTGTTCCGCTTCCGGACAGGACGCCCCGCCCCGTTTCCAGCACATAGCCGCGGTCGGCAATGGCGAGGCTCAACCGGGCGTTCTGCTCGACGAGCAGGAGGCCGACGCCGGCCCGGCGCAGGCGGCGGAGCACTTCGAAGATCTCCGCGACCAGCACGGGCGCGAGGCCCAGGGAGGGCTCGTCCAGCAGCAGCAGCCGCGGCCGCGCCATCAACCCCCGGGCGATCGCCAGCATCTGCTGCTGGCCGCCGGAGAGCAGGGACGCCTCATCGGCCAGGCGGCCGGAGAGGGCGGGAAAGGTGCGGCACACCTCCTCGATCCGCGCGGCCACCTCGGCCCGCGTGAGCTGCCGGAGCCGGCCGTACGCCCCGAGCAGCAGATTGTCGGCAACGCTCAGCCGTCCGAACACCTGGCGCCCTTCGGGCACGTGGGCGACGCCGAGCCGGACGATCCGGGCGGGCGGGGCGCCGGCGATGGACTCGCCGCCCAGGCGGATCGTCCCGGCCGTGGGGGGGAGGAGGCCGGAGATGCATTTGAGCAGCGTCGATTTGCCGGCCCCGTTGGCGCCCACCAGCGCGACGAGCTCGCCCGGCCGCACGTCCAGGTCGACGCCCCTGAGCACGTCGACCTCCCCGTAGCCGGCGCGGAGGCCCCGCACCTCCAACATCTGCGTGCAGTCGGCTTCACCCTGGTTAGGAGTCCCCGCAGGGGGCAACATCTGCGTGCGGTCGGCTTCACCCTGGTCAGGAGTCCCCGCAGGGGGCAACATCTGCGTGCGGTCGGCTTCGCCCTGGGTAGGAGTCCCCGCGGGGGGCGGCATCGGATCGTCGCGCATCAGGCGGTCTCCGCCTCCCGGCCGAGGTAGGCTTCGATGACGCGCGGATTGACCTGCACGGCGGCGGGCGGGCCCGTGGCGATGACCCGGCCGAGGTCGAGCACGATGATGTCGTCGGCGATGCCCATGACGAGGGACATGTTGTGC
This sequence comes from Candidatus Segetimicrobium genomatis, assembly GCA_005882275.1. Lineage (GTDB taxonomy): Bacteria > Sysuimicrobiota > Sysuimicrobiia > Sysuimicrobiales > Segetimicrobiaceae > Segetimicrobium > Segetimicrobium genomatis. The sequence continues at coordinate 26,845 of VBAK01000112.1, read as the reverse complement.
TCGACGACCATGAGCGTGACCCCGGCCGCCCGGACGGCCAGGAGCAGCCGCGCGAGCTCGGCCGTCTCGACGTCGTTGAGCCCCGCGGCAGGCTCGTCCAGCAGCAGGAGCCGCGGTCGGGCCATGAGGGCCCGGATCACTTCGAGGAGCTTCTGCGCGCCGAGGGGCAGGCTTATTGCAGAATCATCCCGGCGATCGGCCAGCCCCACGACCTCGAGCAGGGCCTCGGCCTGCCGGCGGATCGCCCGCTCCTCGTCCCGCACGGCGCGCAGCCAGAGCGCCTGCTGCCACGCCCGGGCGCGGACGCGCAGATGCGCGCCCACGAGGACATTCTCGAGCACGGTCATTCCCGGAAAGGCGCGGGCCGTCTGAAACGTGCGCACCAGACCCAGGGCGGCGACCGTGTCCGGCGGATGCCCGGTCAGGTCGATCCCGAAGCAGGAGGCGCTGCCCGCATCAGGCGGGTACAGATTCGTCACCAGGTTGAACAGCGTGGTCTTTCCCGCCCCGTTGGGCCCGATCGCGGCCGTGAGCGATCCCTCGCGGACGCTGAAACTGACGTCCGCGATCGCGAGCACCCCCCCAAACGACTTGTACAGCCCTCGGGCCTCGAGCGCGATGGATCCCGGCACGCTAGCGCCTCCCCGCGGGGTCGACGATGCCCCCCGCGCGCCGGGTCGCCGACCGCCGGCGCCGCCTCATCCCGAGCTCGCCGTCCCGGCGTGGGGGGTGAGGTGGGTGATGCGGGACGCGAGGCGCTGCAGCGCGGAGAGCACTCCGCCGAAGATGCCGGCCGGCAGGTAGAGCATGATGAGGACGAGGACGAGCCCCTCCGCCAGCGTCTTGTAGGTGGCCAGGGGTTGGAACGCCGCCGGCAGCAGCGTCAGCAGGGCGACCCCGATCAGGGGGCCGGCCAGGGTGCCTTCGCCCCCGAGCACCAGCATGGTGATCATCTCCAGGGAACGGGAGGTGCCGACCATCTCCGGGGAGAGGAAATGGAAGTGGAAGGCGTAGAGGCTGCCCGCCAGCGCCGCGAGGGCGGCGCTGATCAGGAACACGGACACCTTGTAGCGGGGGACCTGGATGCCCAGCGCCCGCGCGGCCGTCTGATCCGCCCGCGTCGCGCGGAGGGCGCGGCCGTACCCTGATCGCGCGAGGTTCGCCAGGACGATCACCAGCGCCGCGGCCACGCCCCAGACGAGATAGTACGTGGAGGTGGCGCTCGCAAACGCGTAGCCGCCCAGGGAGAAACTGGGAATGCCCACCAGGCCCGACGGGCCGCCGGTGAGGCCGGTGAGCCCCACGGTGACGGAATCCACCAGGAGCCCGAAGGCGAGCGTGGCCAGGGCGAGGTACAGGCCGCGCAGGCGGGCGGTCACCAGCGCCAGCACGAGGGCGACGGCCAGCGACAGCGCGATCCCGGCGCCGGTCGCGGCCAGGGGCGCGACCCCCAGGCGGGTGGCGAGGATGGCGGCGGTGTAGCCCCCCACGGCCATGAACCCGGCGTGGCCGAGGCTGACCTGCCCGGTGTAACCCATGAGCAGGTCCAATCCGAGGACCCCGATGAAGAGGATGCCGGTGATCGCGAGCGACCCGGTCAGGCCCGTGCCGCCGAGGAACGCGGGAAGCACGGCCACGATCCCGGCCCCCAGGATGGCGAGCGACCACGCCGCCGGCCCCCGGAGGCGGGAGACGGGACGCGCGGGGGCGCCGGTGAACTCGCGCACGTCCTCGCGGCGGACCCCGCTGCCGCCCAGGAGGCCTCCGGGCCGCCAGATGAGGACGGCCAGCAGCAGCGCGAGCGTCAGGGTGTTGCTGAAGAGCGACGAGATGTAGCCCGCCGTCAGCTGCTGCACCAGCCCCAATCCCAGCCCGCCCGCCACCGCGCCGAAGAACGATCCCATGCCGCCCAGGGCGAACGCGATGAACCCGGAGTTGGTAAAGAACCGTCCCGTGTCGAACTCGATCGAGGTGATCGGTCCCAGGACCTCGCCGCCGATCGCGCCGAGCGCGGCCCCGGCGGCGAAGGCGAACAGGGTCATCCGGGACACGGGCACCCCCATCAGACTTGCCGCCACGGGGTTTTCCGCGCAGGCGCGCAGGGCCTTCCCAAAGACGGTCCGCGCCAGGATGTACCATAAAAGCGCCACGCTCGCGGCCGTCGCTCCCAGGATCCAGAACCCCTGGGTGGGGATGCGGATGTCCGCGATGACGGCGGGGCGCTCTCCTGAAAACGCGGGAATCGAGTAGGGCTGGCTTCCCCAGATGACCAGGCTCGCGCCCTCGAACAGGGTCAGGAGCCCGACCATCAAAATGAGCATGCCGCTGGTGGGCAGCCGGTCCCGCGCCGGCCGGATGACCAGGCGCTCGGTCGCCCCCCCCACCAGCGCCGCCACGGCCGCCGCCCCGGGGACCGCGGCCAGGAGGGGCCAGCGCAGGTGCGTCTCGAGAGAGTACATCGTGAGCGCTCCCAGGACGACGAACGCGCCCTGGGCGAGGTTCGGCACGCCCATGACGCTGTAGACGAGCGTGAACCCGACGGCGACCAGCGCGAAGACGCTGCCGGCGAGGACACCGCCTATCGCGATCTCGACCGCTTCGCGCATCCGTTCTCCTACTTCATGGGTCCTCCGCCGGAACCGCTCACGGGATCCCACGCCTGCGTGGCCGGATTCCACCGGGTGACGATGGCGTCCTGCAGGGTCAGCCCCCGCTGCGGGCTCGTCTTGAAGTCGTAGATGCCGTTGATGCCGGCGATGCCCCTCAGGCGCGCGATGTAGTCCCGGATCTGAGCCGCGCCGGCATCGAGGCCCAGGTGCCGCAGCGCGTCGACGACGAGGACGGGCCCGTCCCACGCCAGCGTCGCGGCCCGGTCGGGTTTCATGTTCCCGGCCTGGAGCGCGTCGAGAAAGAGCTTCAGGGCCAGCTTCACCCGTCCCGGGGGGAGCGCCTGGTACGCCGGCCACGTGCTCGTGGGAAAGTACAGCTCCTGCGGCATGAACGAGGCGTACTGCTGCATCTGCGGGTATGTCATGTTCCCGTCCGTGGTGAGCACGGGGATCGCAAGGCCGCTCTGCGCGATGCCCTTGAACACCGTGCCGATCGGCGCCCCCGTGCTCCAGGCGATGAGGGCCTGCGGCTGGGCGGCCCCGATCCGCGCGATCTGGGCGGCGACGCTGACGTCCTGCGGGTTGAAATGCTCGCGGGCGACGACCTGGACGCCTTGATTCTGCGGCAGCGCCGCGGCGGCCAGGATCCCTTCCTCGGCATCCTGGCCCGACGCATCCGTGGACGTCAGCACCGCGAGGCGCGTCCACCCCTTGGCTCGGAAAAAGGTGATGCCCGCCTGGGCCAGGTCGTGGGTGGAGACGCCCGAGGTAAACACGTAGCTGCCCTCGTCGGGATGGATGCCCGGCGAGAAACAGTACATCACCGGGCCGGCCTTCATCAGGGGCGCCATGGCCCTGCAGATGGCCACCAGGGCGGATCCCAGGAGGACGGGCACCTTCTTCGCCAGCACCTGATTGGCCAGCTGCACCCCCAGCTGCGGGCTCGTTTGATCGTCCTGGACGGCCAGGTGGATGGGGCGTCCCTGGATGCCGCCGCTCGAGTTCTCGAAGCGTTCCAGGACCTGAAGTGTTCGCCACTCGGTCTGCCCGAGAAAGGCGGCCCCGCCCGTCAGGGGCAGGATAACGTTGATCTCGTACGGCGGGCCGGAGGGAGGCGCAGCGCCGCGGGCGGCCAGGGCGAACACGAGGACAGCGGCCGCGGTGAGCGCCGCGCGCCCGCCTCCGAGCCGGTCCCGGCTAGGCTTCATAGGCCAGCACCCGGTCGACGAGATCGCCGTGGGACACCTGGAGGGCCGCCATCTTGCGCTGCTGCACGTGCAGCGCCATCTGCTGCGCCTCCGCCGACGCGGCGTAGCGCTCCAGGATCACCCGCCCGTAGCGGATGTGCTGCCCCTCGTCGGGAATGACGTCTTCCTCGAGGCGTCTCGCGGTTTCCGGGTCCACCAGGCTGTCCAGCGCCTGCGCGTCGTCGGCGAGGATCTGCTCGCGGATCACGGCCGCCGTGCGCTCGTCCACGAGGAGCCGCTTCGGATCGACCAGGGTCTTGAACATCTCCGTGATCATGACTTCTCCGGTGCACTGGAGGGAGACGACCAGTTCCACCGGATGGCTCCAGTTGTAGGTCCCGTAGTAGAGCTCCCAGTCGCCGGGCGTGGGCGCGTAGCGCGCGAGGTCACCGTCGCCGCCGAGCGCGCGGACGCGCTCGGCGAACACCTGCGAATGCTTCCACTCCTCCAGCAATTGCCGGGTGAGGAGCAGCTTCAAATCCTGGGCGTCGTCCGGCAGCAGGACCAGCGTCTTCGCGGGGACGTGCACGCCGACCATGTACTCCCGCCACATCAGGGAGCGGCAGTATTCGATCAGCCCCCGGGCCCGGAGCCGCGCGCGGATCCGGCCGTACTCCTGGGCGACGTAGCGCTCGGCCCACTCGTGGGAACGCCGGACGAGGTCGATGGCGAACGTCCTGCCGTCCATGGTCGCAGCCCCTCCCCGTGCGGCCCATGGTTCGCTGCGGGCACGCGGCCACTCCTTCCCCGCGGCCCGGCCGCCGGCCCAACCCGGTGGTCACTCAGATCTTCCACTGCGACGCGGTGGCCGGAGCGAACAACTCATCTGCGGTGATCCGGCGCGCGGACAGGCCCTGCTCGAAGTGGTAACGCAGGAAAACCTCCAGGGTGCCGGCGTTCTCCTCGACGCCGTACGTCCAAAAGTCCTCGCCCATGAGCGCCTTCGCGCGCTCGGCGCTCCAGGTCAGGGAGGGCAGGCTGACGCTGAGCACGTTGGGATCGCTGAGGGATGAGACGGCGATGTCTTTGGCGGCCGCGAAGGCCTTGTAGACGCTCGCGGGGAGCCAGGGGTGGCGGGCCGCCAGGTCCGCCTTGATGCCGACGAGGTGCATGATCGGGAAGATGCGCGTGCGCCGGTAATACGCTTCCTCGACGTCCCCGAAATTGGCGAAGAGCCGGCCGATGTGCGCGGCGCCCCGCGTGAAGCAGGACGGGGCGCGGGGGGCGATGAGCGCGTCGATGCGGCCGTCCTCCAGCATGCCCGACAAGGTCTGGCCCGGAGGCGCCGCGTCCAGCGCGACGCCGCTCGGCGCCGCGAAGGCGATCTTTTCGACGCGGCCCGGCATTTCGAGCCCGCCCGTCACCCAGCGCAGGTCTTGCGGCCGGACCCCGTAGTCGTCCAGCAGCAGCCCGCGGACCCAGACCGCGGCGGTGACCTGGTACTCGGGGACCCCGACGAGGCGTCCGCGCAGGTCCTCCGGCCGCCCGATGCGGTCGGTCCGCGCGTAGATCGCCGAGTGCCGGAACGTGCGCGACACGAAGGCCGGGATGCCGATGTACGGACAGCCGCCCCGGGAGCGGCGGATGACGTAGCTGCTCAGCGACAATTCGGAGACGTCGAACTCCTCGTGCACAAACGCGCGGAAGAACATCTCCTCCGTCGTCAGGCGCAGGTACAGCGGACGGCAGCCTTCGATGGGCACCCGGCCGTCGAAGAGCGGACGGGTCCGGTCGTAATCGCCGCAGGCGATCGTCAGGGGGATGGCCTCGGACATCGGGTCGGACAATATGATGATCCCGCACAGAAGTCCTTTCGGCCGAAGCTCCCACGAAAAGCCGCGGGCGCCGAGAGGTCCTCGGCGCCCATCAGCCCGGCCCGCTCAATGCCTGCCGCTGATCAGTTGGCGCGAGCCGCTCCTGGTCTCGGGGCCGTCACTTCGACGTGATCTGTCCTCGGATTTCCCCGCCCGGATGGGCCACCGTGTGGACGTTGGCGTAGGTGTTCCCGGCCTCCATGGACTGCGCCAGCGCGTCCAGCGTCGCCCCGCAGGCGGTGTTGACGATGTTCGCGTCCGTGAACTGCGCGTGGTCGATCCATTTGCCGTCGACGTCCCAGCCGGGGGCGTGGGGGCCGGCAAAGAACACGACGATCGGCCCGTTGGTGCCCTGCGCGCCGCAGTGGATATGGGCCTGCGTGACCCGGACGCCGTCCTTGACCGTGAGGGTGAACTTTGCCGCGGTGAAGTCGTCGTTGAACCTGATGCCGACGCTGCCCAGCATCTCCGTCGCCACGGGCGGCACTTCCTGATCTCCCGTCATGAACGCCTCGAACTCACGGCCGTGACCGTTGGCTCCCCCTCTCTGCACCAGCAACGCGATCAGAAGCACGGCAACCGCCATCGCATACCGCCGCATCTCCCACCTCCCTCTCCAGCAGTGCCCCTCAGGAGTGTGCGCTCAACTTCAGAGAGTTACGCTATGGGGGGATGAGGTGTTTGTAAATCGAGGGATGCCCCGAGCGTTGGGTGGGAGACTCCTGAATATCTACATGGTGGTGATGACGGCGGCCGGATCACATGATCCACGCTCCGCGCCTCGTCAGCGGCCGCTGCGCGACAGCGCTTCCGCCCAGCCGCGCATCAGCGACCTGCCTTTCGCAATCTGCTCCGCGCTGAAGAACTTCTCGAGCCCCACCCGCCGGATCGGGTAGACGGGGCGCTGGAAATCCTGCTCGTACCCGAACGGGACGGTGGCATCGATCGCCATGCCCCCCTCGAAGCGGGTGTTCATCGCCGTCCACTGCCGGTCGCCGGCGGTGAGCCGTTCCTCGGGGATGAAGGTCTGGCCGGCGCCGCCGGGGACCGGGTTGAGGATGTCCGTCCTCGGGTTCACGCGCGTGGTCAGGCACCAGATGATCTCGTCCATGTTGTAGATGTCGACGTCGTGATCGACGACGATCGCCAGGCGCATTCCCTGGCTCGTCGCCATGGCCGCGACGAGGAAATTCCGGACCATGCCGTCGTCGGTCTTGAGCCGCTTCTTCACCTGGATGATGCAGCCGCCCCAGTCGGTCATGCAGTACGGGATGTTGACATCCTGCACGATGCCCGGCTGGAGGCGCTCGCAGAGCTCGAAGATCGCGGACTCGCGGACCGTCGTGTCGATGTTGTGGCAGTCGAGCATGTGGACGCCGAGCAGGTAGAAGATCGGTTTGGAGGCGCGGCGGCGCATGGTAATGCCCGTGACGTGGAAGGTCGGGGCCCGGTACGCTTTGCCCATGTAGCCGGCCCACTCGGGGTGGAACGGGAACTTGCCCTGCTTGTCGGCGGCCTCGGCCTCGGCCGTCTCGTAGCGCTTGTCCCGCGGGTGGAGGTGGCCCTCCAGGACCAGCTCGCTGTCGGCCACGGCCCAGGCGTCGACGGTCCGGGCCTTGACGATGCGAATCGGGAAGCCCTGGACCGCGCCGGCCGCGCCCAGCTCGTCGCCGCCGCGCGGCAGGATCACGTAGTCGAAGCCGCCCCCGGCGATGAGCGTGGCCGCCGGCGGGAGGCCGAAGCACATCGTCAGCGGAATGGGCCGCTCATCGTGGTAGTGCTCGGTGATGATCTGCCACATGTGGGCGCCCGGCGCCGACTGGAAGGTGCAGACGTTCCCCCAGCGCGCGTTCATCCGGTTGTAGCCGATGTGGCTGCCGCCGTGGAAGTAGGGCCCGACGACGACGCTGTTGCCGCTGCCGATGGTCCGCTCCGACTCGAGCTCGGTGTGGCGGATCGCCACGACGTGCTTGTTGACCTCGAGGTCGTCGGTGATGACGTCTTCCTGGCAGGGCGCCTCGTTCTGCGGGACCTCCACCGGGGGCAGGGGGTGGGTGAGCGCGTGGGCCAGTTTGCGGGTCCGCGCCACCGGCGTCTCCCAGCCGAACATCCGGTCGACGATATCCATGTTGGCGAACAGGTTCGTGACCGCCCGCGCGGCGGGGTACCCTTTGACGTTTTTGAACAGGATCGGACAGCTGCCGTCCAGCTGCTTCTGCACGCCGGTCACCTCGAGGTCCGGATCGACCGGCGCGTCGGTTTCCAGGAGCAGATCCTCCTGCTTGAGCCACTCCAGCGTGCCGCGCAGCGACTGGAGACTGCGCTCCAGCTTTACCGGGACTGCCATGGCGTCTCCCCCTCCCTGGTTGTCAGCCGTTGCCGCATCCCGATCACTCGATCACTCCGTCCGCGATCAGCCGCTCGATCTCCTCGTCGGGCAGGCCCAGGATCTCCCGGTACACCCGCGCGTTGTGCTCGCCGAGGAGCGGGCTGCGCCGCAGCTCGGCCGGCGTCTCGGAGAGGATGAACGGCGGCGCTTCGTAATGGAAGGCCTCCAGCTCGGGATGGGGGAGCGCCCGCCAGACCCGGCGGTGGGCCAGCTGCGGATCGGCGAACAGATCGGAAAGCCTGTTCACGACTCCCGCCGGCACCCCGGCCGCCTGCAGGGTTTCCATGACGTCCTGGGGCGTCCGGCCCCGCGTCCAGGCTTCGACCAACGCGTCGAGCTGGTCTTCGTGCGCCTTGCGGGCGTCGAGGGAGGCAAACCGCGCGTCCTCCGTCCACTCGGGGCGGCCGGCGGCGCGGCAGAACGCGCGCCACTCCTCCTCGGTGTGCACGGCGATCACGCACCAGCGGTCCTCGCCGCGGCAGGGGTAGGCGCCGTGCGGCGCGGCGTGCGGGCTGCGGTTCCCCAGGCAGGCCGGGATGACGCCGTTCAGTTCGTGATCCAGCAGCGCGGGGGCGATGAACTGGAGGCCGGCCTCGTACTGCGACAGGTCGATGTACTGCCCGCGGCCGGTGCGCCGCCGGTGATCCAGGGCCGCCGTCACCGCGATCAGACCGAAGCCCACGGCGACGAAGTCGATGTAGGGACCGAACAGCAGCATCGGCTCCCCGTCGGCATAGCCGGTCAGGTAGGTGAACCCGCTTTGGGACGTCAGCTGCGAGCCGAAGCCGCGCTGGCCCGCCTTCGGCCCGGTCTGTCCCATGTTGCACGAACTGAGGTAGATGATCGATGGGTTGATCTCGCGGGCGGCCTCGTAATCGAGACCGTTGCGGGCCATGACGCCCGGCACAAAGTTCTCGATCAGGATATCCGCCCAGGCCACCAGCCGCCCGGCGACCTCTCGGCCCTGCGGGTGCTTGAGGTTCAGCGTGACCCCGAATTTGCTGTCGTTGAAGAGGGCGAACGAGCCGGTCCGGTTCAGTCCGGGGATGTTGTCCTTATATGGAGGGTAGTGCACCCGGAAGCCGTCGGGGCGCGTCCGCGACTCGACGCGGACGACGGTGGCCCCGTGCTCGCCCAGATGCTTGCCGACCATCGGACCGGCGGCGAACACGGCGAACTCGACGACCTTCACGCCCTCAAGGGCCTGCGGCGTCCGGGCGGCGCCCGACGCTTCGCCGGTCATAGGAGTCCCGCCTGCCGCAGCGTCTCGAGCTCCGGCCGGGAGTATCCCATCTCACCGCCGTAGATCTCCCCGTTGTGCTCCCCGATCCGCGGGGCGCGGCGGACGATCGCGCACGACGCGCCGGAGCACCTGGCGAACGGGCCGGGATACATCACGGCCGCGTCGAGCTCGGGATGGTCCACCTCCTGCCAGAACCCCCGGGCCGCCAGCTGCGGGTCCCCGCGGATATCCCGGGCGTCGGCGACGGGATAGCCGAGGATGTTCCGCCTGACGGACTCTGACGCAAACTCGGCTTTGGTCCGCTTCAAGAGAAACGCGACGAAGGGCCCCTCGAGCCGGTCGATCTCCTCCTGTGTGCTGGCGGCGACGTTGAACGTGCCCCAGTCCTTTTGCCTCAGCCACTCCGGCGCCTCGTTCATCTCGGTCATCCACTGCACCATCGCTTCGTTCGAGCGCCGGCCGGCCTCGCCGCCGTAGAAGATGAAATTGATGTGGCCGTCCCGGCAGCGGTAGATGGCGCGCATGCGGGCGCCGGTGGTGCTGCGGCCGACGATGCTGGTCCCGCCGCGTTCCAGGTCCTCGCGCATCAGGCTCCAGTGCGCCGGGGCGTTCGCCAGGGCCCACAGCACGCTGTCCCGGATCGAGACGTCGACGTGCTGGCCGCGGCGCGTCCTCTCCCGGTAGTCGTGGGCGATCAGCGTTCCGGCGGCCGCGTGCATCCCGGCCCACATCGCCGCCTGGGGGAGGGAGACGCGGAGCGGCGGCCGTCCCGGCTCGCCGACCAGCGCCATCAGGCCGCTCATGGCCATCGCGATCAGATCCGAGCCGCGGTATCGGGCGTACGGCCCGGTCTGGCCGAAGGGCGTGATCGACGTGAAGACGAGCCGCGGGCTGATCTTGCGGAGCTCCCGGTAGCCGACGCCCCGCCCGTCCAGGTATCCGGGGGCGAACGACTCGATGAGGAAATCCGCCCGGTGCACCAGCCGGCGGAGGAGGTCCTGTCCCGCCGGCGCCTCGAGGTTCAGGGTGATCCCGCGCTTGTTGGCGTTGTAGGCCAACCAGGCGAGGCTCTCCGCCGGGCGTGGACCGCCGCCGCAGAACGGCCCGATCCGCCTCCCCGGGTCGCCGCCGGCCGGCTCGATCTTGACGACGTCCGCGCCCAGGTCGCCGAGGATGCGGCCGCACAGCCAGCCGTTCCCGTCGGTCAGGTCGAGGACGCGGTAGGGGGCCAGGAGCCGGGCGCCGGCGCGCGGGTCCGTGCCGCCCCGCTCCAGCGGCTGGTCTGTGCCGGTCATCTGGCGCGCCTGCCCCGGAGCGCCTGAGTCCTCCCGACCCGCTTCGCAAAGTAGGCGAGGTGCTCGTGCATCACCCGCTGCGCGCGCCCGCCGTCGCGGGCCTTGATCGCCGCCAGGATTCGATGGTGGTCCGTGATCGCCCGCCGCGCCATGTCGTCGGCCGGGAGCAGGGTCTCCAGCGCCTCGTGGAACGGGTCCCGAAACGAAGCCACGGTGGACAGCAGGACCTGGTTCCTGGCCGCTTCCGCCAGGGCGAGGTGGAACGCGACGCTGTGGGGCATGAACCGTGGATCCCCGGCCGCCCTCCCGGCCCGCGCGCCGGCGACGGCCCGCTCCATCGCCGCGACGTCCTCGGCCGTGGCGCGCTGCGCGGCCAGGAATGCGACATACGGCTCCACCGCCAGCCTGGCCTCGGTCAGTTCCTGGATCGTAATCTGCCGGAGCCGCAGCAGGGTCGTCAGCGATTCGCTGACCCGCCGGGCGCTCGGCCTGGCGACGAAGGCGCCCCCGCGCGCGCCGACTTTGATGTCGATGAGACCTTCGGACTCGAGAACGCGGAGGGCGTCGCGGATCGTGATGCGGCTGAGGCCGAACTGCTCGGCGAGGTCTTTCTCGGAGGGCAGCTGCGCGCCGGGCGGCAGCCGGCTGCCGAAGATGCGCGCCTTGATCTGCCGGACGACTTCATCGGACGCCCGGGTGAGACGGACGGGGCGGAAGCCCGCCGCCTGCGCCATCTGCGGATCCCCCCAACGCGGCGATAACGTATAACAATTATATATTTAGCCCCGCGCGTGTCAAGGGTCGTGGACGAGCGTCTTGCGGAGATTCCTGGGCCGGTCGGTGAGGTCGGCCCCTAGGCCGACACGAGCGACTCCGTCTCGCGAAGGCGGCGGGCCAAGACCTGCATGATCCTGAGGGCGAGCATCGGCGACACCTCCACCAGGGAGGAGAACGCTCGTTGGCCGACGACCAGCACCAACAAATCCGACGCGGCCTCGACCGTGGCCGAGCGAGGCTTGCCGTCGACCAGGCTCATCTCGCCGAAGAATTCACCGGGTCCGAGACGGACGGGGCCCCGGTGTCCTACGGTCACCGAGACCTGTCCCTCCACGATCACGATGAGCTCCCCGCCGTATTCGCCCGCGGTGGCCAGCCGTCTCCCCGCGGGAACCGTGATCAGGTCGGCGAGCCGCCCGATCTGCTCCATCTGTTTTCGGGTGAGTCCGTCGAAGAGCGGCACCTTCTCCAACAAGGCGAGTTTGTCCGATCCCTTGAACATCGTGTCCTCCTCATCGGGCGATTGGTTCTTCAATCGCCGGTCGGCTTGACCCCGGCCCCCTCGATCATCAGGATCACGGTGCGCTCCGGCGGAGGCCCTGCGGAAAGCCTATCGCTTCGTGAAGCGAGGTATATAGTATGTCGATACCCATTGCGCAGGGACCCTAACAACCGCCTGGACGGAGGGCGCCATGGAGAGCATCGAGCGTAGCTGGGACCTCATGAAACGGAGCTTTGCCATCCTGCAGTCGGACAATGAGCTGATGCTGTTTCCGATTGCTTCAGCGTTCTCCTGCCTGCTGGTGTCTGCGGTGATCTTGGGCGTCACCGGCACCCTTTCGTCCACGATCACCACGTTGGCGTCGGGGAACGCGCCACCGCAGGTGAGCGTGCCGGCGTCATTTGCGGTGTTGTGCCTCTATGTGGCCAACTACTTCGTGATCGTCTTCTTCAACCTGGCGCTGGTGGGCGTGGCGTCGGACCGGATGATCGGCGGGACCGGGACGCTGCGAGACGGTTTGGGCCTGGCGTGGGAACGCAGAGGGAAGGTGTTGCAGTGGGCACTGCTGGCGGCGACGGTGGGCATCATTCTGCGCATCGTGGAAGGGCGGCTGAGCTGGCTGGGGCGCTTGATCGTCCGCCTGGTCGGGGCGGCCTGGTCGCTGGCGGCCTACTTCGTCGTGCCGGTGCTGGCATTCGAGGACTTGGGACCCGTGGACGCGCTGAAGCGCTCGGCGCATCTGTTCCGCGAGAACTGGGGCGAGAACCTGGCGGGTGGGTTCAGCTTCGGGTACATCTGCGGCTTGCTGGCGCTGCCGGGCGTGATCCTGTGGTTCGTGGCGGCCGGAGTATTGGGGGCGGCGGGGATGTTTCTGGGCGGGGTACTGGTGGTCGCCTACTTCCTGGTGCTGGCCGTGGTGAGCGCAGCGGTACAGGGAATCTTCATGGCGGCGCTCTACCGCTACGCCACCGGGCACGAAGTGCCACCAGGGTTCCGGCCGGAACATTTCTCGAAGGCTTGGCATGGGCAGTCAATGGAGCCGCGGAGGCCTACCTGAAGACCTGAGATCCCGGCGCCTGGGTGATTTCGCCGCCGCGAATCAGCGGCAGCGCGAAGACGTCCCCGATTCTGGTCAACTCCACGGCGTCCCCGCCGTCTCTGACGCGCGCCCTCAGCCGGTCGAACTCCTGCCGGGTCAGATCGCCTTGCTCGTACAGGCGCCAGATCTCCTGGATTGGATCAACGGTCTGGCGCGGCGCCCGGAAGTCGCCGAGCCACCAGATCAGCGCAAGGGAGAGGGCGAAGAGATCCACCGTCATCAGGATTCCAAAAATCCACCCGGGTCCAAGCAGGTCAGGCCACACGGACGTCCCCCTTCATTGGGTGATCTGCCGACCGAGCGACGCGCTCGGTTGGTTTGGTCTATGGTTTCGATTCGCTGATGGTATGAATTCTAGGCGCCGGGCGCACGACGATCAATCCGGAGGACGCCCGGTTGGATGTGGCAGTTTCCTGAAAAAGCTCCTAAGAGTCTACGGGTGGACGATCGCCGCCGCCAAAGTTTTGCGGAGGATTCGCGCAAGGGTGCGCGTGCGTCAATGGAAGACCAGGCTCTTCACCACGACGGGCACGACGTACTGGTCGGAGAGCGGACTGCCGATGTCGATGTAGTCGAACTCGCGCAGCGCGATCTGGTCGATGCAGGCCAGGGGACCGGCGACGCCGCATTCCTCCCGCAGCGTCCGGCCGACCAGCCCCGCGACGTCCGCGTCGATGACGAGGAGCAGCGGGCGGCGGGCCTCCACCGTCTCCGGCAGCGCCTCGACGATCCCGCCGCAGAGCTCCGACAGCGCGGCGTACTCCGGTCCGTGGTGCCAGTGGATGGCGAGCGCGAACCGGCCGTCGCCGTCCGCCAGATCCAGCCGCCGCAGCGCCCGGCGCACCGCCTCGGCCACCTGCCGGCGCGAGGGGACGTCGAGTCCCCGCACGGCGGCCACGGGAACGTTGCGGACCGGCAGGATGCCGGCGTCGGGGAGGAAGATCGTGTTCCCGCTGACCTGCACCGTGTACTGCGAGGCGCCGATGCAGGTCGCGCGGATCCGCTCCCGGGGCTCCAGCACGGCCCGCTCCCCGAGCCGGGCGAGCACCGCTCTGGCGAGTCGCGGTCCCAGGTCGCCGAACTCGGCGGTCTCGCACCCGTAGATGTACTCCGCGACCCCGCCCGAGAACACGATGTGCGAGAAGGGGCCGGGCGACCGGAGCGGCTCCGTGATCCACAGCCCGCCGGTACGTTCGGGCAGCGGCTGTCCGTCGATCACCCGAACGATGAGGCCGGCCAGGTGGCCCGCGACCGCGTCCAGCGCCGCGGAGGAGATGACGTCGCCTGGGGCAGCCGCCACGCCGGCCTCGCGGGCGATCGCCCGCCCCCGCTCCTCCACCCTGCGCAGCGCGCCGCCCCCGTCCCAGGCGAGCAGCCGCGCCCCGACGTGGACGGCCGCCGTTTCCTGCACGCGTCCCTTCCGGCACACCGCGACCTTGGTGGTGCCCCCGCCGATGTCCACGTTCAGCACCGTCTGGTGGCCCGGCTCGCGGGACAGGGCGGCCGCCCCCGATCCGTGCGCCGCCAGCAGGCTCTCCAGGTGCGGACCGGCGGTGGCACAGACGAACTTGCCGGCATCGGCGGCGAACAACTGGATGAGGGGGCCGGCGTTCTCCTTCATCGCCGCCTCCCCGGTGGTGATCACGGCGCCCGTGTCGATCTCCGACCGGCGGATCGCGGCTTCGCGGTAGGCGTCCTCGATGAACCGCCCCACGCCGGCGGTATCGATCTGCGACCGCGACGCGTACGGCGTCAGGATCACGCGTGACCGGAAGCGCACGTCCCGCTGCACCACCTGGTACCGGCTCGACAGGTAGCGCCCCTGGCGGGCGAGCACCAGGTCGGAGAAGACCAGATGGGACGTCGAGGACCCAATATCGATCCCCGCGCTGCGGAGGCGGACCTGCTCGCCGGTGTACACCGCGGGGTCGCCCTCGCCCCCCAGGTGGATGTGTTCCTGCTCGTCCTCGTGCACGGCTGCGGGCTCAGACCCGGACCGAGAAGGCGTCCATCCGCACCGGGACGCCCCGCGCCGCGGCGCGCTCGGTGAACATGCGGTGGATGCGGGGGTCCTGGTCCTCGTACTCGATCTGGTTGCCGCCGTCCTTCCGGCTCTTGTCGACCCCCTGGATGTCCAGATAGCGCGCCACTTTCCACTTCGCGCCCCCCCAGCGGATGGCCAGATACCTGGCCGGGGTGGGGCCGGTGTTGAAGTGCTGGTGCCACCACATCCCGGGGGGGACGAACATCGCGCCCGGTTTCCACGGCACATCGGTGAGGTCCCGGACGCCCTCGGGCCACATCACCGAATACCCCTCCCCGTGCAGGATGATCACGTGCGCGCCCGGGCCGTGGCGGTGGGCCTTCTTGTAGGTGCCGACCGGGAACTCGGAGATGTGCGCGCACAAGGAGTTGTTCGCGAACTCGAACATCACGTTCTTGCCGCCGGCGCCCCGCTCCGCCCAATCGTGGAGCTGGAACCGCTGCACGTCCGCCACGAAGTTGGTGTCCCAGACCCTGCCGGGGTACAGGGTGCCTTCCCCGCCGAAGTACCCTTCCCGGCCGTCGAAGCGGTCCAGGAAGTCGAACGGGCAGTTGAAGAGGAATTCGCTGTTGTGGATGAGGTTCATCAGCAGGGGGGCGGTGGTGACCCCGAGCAGGCGGGCCGGCTCGCGGCCCGAGCCGTTGTGCAGCCGGTGGGAGCAGTTCAGCGGGATCGAGAACAGGCTGCCGGTCTGCCACTCGAACGCCTGCCGGCCGCCGGCCTGGTTCCACACCTCGCAGCCGCCCCGGCCGTCGACGACGAAGAAAAACTCCTCGAACAGGTGCCGCTCCGGGGCCGTCGCCTTCCCGGGCGGGAGCTCCGCGATGTAGGCGTTGTTGGTGTCCTCAGCTCCGAGGAGGCGGATGTACGCGCCGCGGGCGTCCAGGCGCGGCCAGGGCGCCACCTCCACCCTCCGGAGGTCCGGCACGGCGACGCCGCTGACCACCGGAATCCCCTCCGATTCGAGCCAGCGCTCGTACGCGCTCTTCCGCCACTCCTGCGGCAGCCGGTCCTCCTGAGCGATCCGCTGACCTTCGGTCTTTTGCCCGCCCGTCATCGGTGACGCCCTCCCCGATTCCCTTCCCCGAAGAATTCTCCGCCGAGACGCACTGTGCGTCCCCCGAGGCATCTCCCGCGGTCCTGCGGCTCAATGATACCAAGCCGTTCCATCATGCGGCCAGTGTTTCGAACTCCTCGTCGCTCAGGCGGAGGTGGGCGGCGCCCACGTTTTCCTCCAGGTGCGCCGCCGAGGATGTCCCCGGGATCGGCACAATCGCGGGCGAGCGCCGCAGGAGCCAGGCCAGCGCCACCTGGGCGGGCGTGGCCTTGCGGTCGCGCGCGATCCGCCGGAGGCGCTCGTCCCGAGTCCGCGCAAGCGCGCCCGTGGCCAGCGGGTACCAGGGAAAGAAGCCCAGGCCGTCGCGGGTGCACACATCGACCACGTCCTCGGACTCCCGATCGGCCAGATTGTAGCGGTTCTGCACCGACACGATCCGCGTCAGCCGGCGCGCGCGGGCGAGTTCTTCTGCGGTCACGTTCGAGACCCCGATGTGGCGGATCTTTCCTTGGGACGCAAGGTCAACGAGGGCGCCGACCGAGTCTTCGATGGGCACGCGCGGGTCCACGGTGTGCAGTTGGTACACCGCGATGCGATCCAGCCGGAGGCGGCGGAGGCTCCCTTCGAGCGCCTGCCGCAGGTGCGCGGGACGGCCGTCGGGGATCCAGCCGCCCCCGCGGCGGAAGAACCCGCCCTTCGTCGCGATGACCACTCCCTCGGGATAGGGGTGCAGCGCTTCCGCGATCAACTCCTCGGACACGCCGGGGCCGTAGGAATCGGCGGTATCGATCAGCGTGACGCCGAGGTCAACGGCGCGCCGGAGGACCGCCTTGGCCTGCTCGCGGTCCGGCGGGTCGCCCAGCACGCGCGGCCCGGTGATCCGCATCGCGCCGAAGCCGAGCCGGTTGACGGTCAGATCCCCGAGGACGAGCGTGCCGGCCGCGGCGGCGTTCGGTTGAGACCGCTCCATGGGCGGTGCTTCTTCCAGACGGGTGGCGTCTCCTCCGGGCGCGTATCGTTGGGGCGAGGGGGATGGGTTGTCGCGTCCGGGCCCGATTCTAATGCAGCGGCATCGGGGGCCGTGGAATCGGCCCTGTCCAGCGGAGGACCGTCAATCCTCCCCCATTGCCATCCGTGGCGTAGAGCAGGCCCGTTGCCGGATCCTGGAACACTTCCCGTACATGCCGGTCGGAATGCTGGTGCACTGCGCCCGGGTATCCGCCGCCGCAGGGACCCGTGCACGGATATCTGGGGGAGAAATAGTAGCCAACTTCCCGCGGCGTGTAGGGGTTCGAGATATCCCAGGCGTGGAGACCTTGATCGTACCACGCCTGGTAGATGAGGCCGGACGATCGGTAGTCGAACCACGGAAGATGGCTGGACTGGACCGTGCCGGCACAGACGAACTTCCCCGTCTGGTCGTTGTAGTTGTCATCAACCGCCGGGATCCGGTAATTGGAGATGAACTGAGGGTTCGAGAGATCGGAAATATCGACGATCCGGGTGATGCCCGGGGGGCAATCGAAGATCTCGTCGTTCACGACGACCAGCTTCGGGTATGCGGTCGGATTCACGATGACGGGGGCCGCGGTATGGGCCGCGCCGAGACTTCCGCCGCTGAACGGAGGCACGTAGTCGAGCCGTGAAATAATCTTGGGCGCCGACGGAACGCTTACATCGATGATCACCAGGCCGGCGTCCCGCCAGGCGACGTACAGCCGGTCCTTATGCTTGATGATCTCATGGCACCAGATGTGCTGAGGCGTCTGCTCGGGGGTCTGCCGGTCTCTCGGCTCAAACGTTTCGCCGGTGTGCTGCCCTTGAATGTGCACGGTGCTGACCAACGTCGGATGCCCCGGGTCGCCGTAGTCGATGATCACCACTTCCTGGTTGCCGCCGCCAAACTTCGGATCTTTCGTCGGGGGCGTGTTCGCGCACGCGTAGACGTACCGATCGTCGATGTCGAAGCCGTGCGTGGCCCCGTTCTCTCGCGTGACGAGGAACCCCAGGCCCTTCGGCCGGCGGGGGTTGGAGATGTCGTAAAAACCGACACCGGCCCCGGCTGCGTCCCCCGCTTGGGGCTGCCGTGGGTTGTCGCGGTTCGTGTCATGCGTCGCGATGAGGATGTGCCGGCCCGTGTTGACTCGGAGGTAGGGGCACCGCGTTCCCGGTTTGCAGGGGATCACGCTCAGGACGTTCATGTTGGCGGGGTCGCGGACGTCTGCGATCAGGATCGCAAAGAGCGTGATGGGGCTGGCATACCCCGCGAGGTACGCGATGCCGTCATACACCCGGGGGGTGTTGAAGCCGGCCCCAATACCGGTCTGCTGGGCGAACGGGGTGAGCCAGGGACCCTTGAAGTAGCTGTGGCCGACCACCTCAAAGTTCTTGGTTCGAGATAGGGCCCGTGTCTGTTGTAGCGTCAGATTGAAGAAATCGACCCCGGGAGGATTGGGCGTCTTCGCTTCCGTCCCGACTCCCTGTCCCAGCGCGAGCGTCGATGGGCCGAACAAGACCGCCAAGATCAGCAGGATCGATGTCGCTGACGCCATGGACGGAGCGCGACCATCGGCGCGCATCATCAGGTCCCCCCCTCTCAGATTCAAGGCGACGCGAACATTCCTCGCGTTGTCGCCCTCCGGCAATCTTATGGCCAGAAGTATAGCCAGCATGCATTTGATTGGTCAACGGATGATCCGCCAAGTCCAGGCGTTGCGTGGGGAGGGCGCCCGAGCGGTGCGCGAGAGGGGAATGGTGTGACAAACGTGAAGACACCGCAGGGGACCGCAGGCCGGTACCCGGGACGACGGCGCGGGGGGAAAGCCATGAGCAAGGTGGTGGAGCGGGGCAGGCGAACGGGACCGTACACGGACCTGCGCGACTGGCTCCGGGCGATGGACGGCCTGGGGGAGCTCCGCCGCGTCGAGGGGGCGACCTGGGAAGAGGACATCGGGCGGATCGCCGAGATGCTCCATCACACCGAGGAGTCGCCCGCGGTCCTGTGCGACGCGATCCCCGGCTACCCGCGGGGGTTCCGGGTGCTGCTCAACTCGCTGGGGGCGCGCCGCCGGCTCGCCTTCACGCTCGGGATGGACCCGCAGATCAGCGCGCTGGATCTCATCGACGCCTGGGAGCAGCGCCTCGGCCAGATCGATCCGGTCCCGGTGAAGGAAGTCTCTGCGGGGCCGGTGCTTGAAAACGTCCTCGAAGGCGACGCGGTCGACCTCTACAAGTTCCCCACCCCCAAGTGGCACGATCTCGACGGCGGCCGGTACATCGGCACGGGCGTGGCCGACGTGACGCGCGACCCCGACTCGGGATGGGTCAACTTCGGCACCTACCGGGTGATGATTCACGACCGCAGGCGGGGCGGGCTGTACATCTCGCCGGGAAAGCACGGCCGGCTGCACCGCGACAAATACTTCGCCCGCGGGGAGCCGATGCCCGTCCTGGCGGTCGTGGGGATGGATCCCATCCTTTTCCTCGCCAGTTGTCTCGAGATCCCGCTCGGGGTGAACGAGTACGAGTGGGCGGGGGCGGTGAAGGGCGGGCCGGTGGAGGTCATCCTGGGCAGGCATACAGGGCTGCCGATGCCGGCGCACGCGGAGATCGTCATCGAGGGCTTCGTGCATCCGAACGACCGGCTGATGGAAGGCCCGTTCGGCGAGTGGACCGGGTACTACGCCAGCGGCAGCCGGGAGGAGCCGGTGATCGACGTCAAGGCCATCTACCATAGAAACGATCCGATCCTTCTGGGATGCCCGCCCGAGAAGCCGCCGTACGAGGCGCACCACTTCAGGAAGTACCTCCGGTCCGGGCTGCTGCGCAAGGCCCTCAAGGACGCCGGCGTCCCCGGCATCGCCGGGGTATACTGCCACCCGGTGGGCGGGTGCCGCCTGCTGTACATCGTCGCGGTCCGGCAGATGTACCCCGGCCACGCCAGACAGGCCGGCCTCCTCGCCTCGCAGGTGCGCGCGGGCGCCTACCTCAACCGCATGGTGGTCGTCGTTGACGAGGATATCGACATCACCGACCTGAGCGACGTGATGTGGGCCGTGCTCACCCGCGCCGATCCGGAGCAGGACTACGAGATCCTCCGCCGCTGCTGGAGCGGGCCGCTGGATCCGGCCATCCACCCGGACCACAAGGGATTCAACTCGCGGGTGATCATCGACGCCACCCGCCCCTGGGAGTGGAAGGATCGGTTCCCCACCCCGATCGGGCCGGATCCCGACTACAAGCGGCAGACCCGCGAGCGGTGGGGCTGGCTGCTGAGCGGAGATGGGAAATCCCCAGGCCGGTAGCCCCGCCGCCCGCCTCGCAGGCCGGGCACCGGCCGCGCAGGCGCATCGCACTGGGCGGGTGCCGCGGTGGTTCTGGTGAATTGGAGGCGCAGGTGAACAGATACGGACGATCGTGGTTCGGGTACGGCGCGGCGATCCTTGGACTGCACCTCGTGGGGATCCTGGCCCTGGTCCCGGCGGCCCGCGTCCATCCCGCGCTCCTGGGCATGGGGTTCCTCGCCTACACGCTCGGCCTGCGCCACGCCTTCGACGCCGATCACATCGCGGCGATCGACAACGCGGTCCGCAGGCTGGCGCGCCGCGACAGGGCGCCGTTGGGGGTCGGGTTCTACTTCTCGCTCGGCCACTCCACGATCGTCTTCCTGATGGTCCTGGCCACGGCGTTCGTGGCGCGCTGGGTGCAGCACGCCCTCCCGCACCTCCGGTCCGTCGGCGCGGTGATCGGCACGACCGTCTCGGGGGGCTTCCTCGTCCTCATCGGCGTGCTGAACCTGTTCATCTGGATCGACATCTATCTCGTCTTCCAGCAGATGCGCCGCGGCGCGTACGACGGAGACGAGTTGGAGCGGCTCCTGCTCTCCCGGGGTATCGTCGCGCGATTCGCCGGACCGCTCTTCCGGATGATCGATCGCTCCTGGCACCTCTTCCCGCTGGGATTTCTCTTCGGGCTCGGGTTTGACACGGCCAGCGAGGTGGCGCTCCTCGCCCTGTCGGCGGGCGCGGCGGCCAAGGCCCTGCCGGTGTGGGGCATCCTCGTCCTGCCCCTGCTGTTTGCCGCGGGGATGACCCTGATGGACACCGCCGACGGGGTGTTCATGACGACGGCATACCGCTGGGCCTTCGCCACGCCGCTCAGGAAGATCTACTATAACCTGACCGTCACCGGGCTCTCGGTTCTGGCGGCGCTCCTGCTCGGGGGCATCGAGCTGGTCCAGGTGCTCACCCGGGCGCTGGGGCTCACCGCCGGAGTCTGGGGGCGCCTGCAGGCGCTGGACTTCGGCCGGATCGGCTACCTGCTGGCCGGCCTGTTCATCCTCACGTGGTCGCTCTCGTACGGCGCGTGGAGGCTCCTCAGGCTCGAACAGCGCCTGGGGTAGACCCAGCCGGCGATGATCTGAGGAGCGACACATGAGCGGCGGAGCCGTCCGGGGGGGACGGCGCCCGGAGTACGGATCCGATCTGATCGTCGACGTCCTTGGGTCGCTCGGCATCGAATACGCCGCGCTCAACCCGGGAGCGACCTTCCGGGGCATCCACGATTCTATCGTCAACTACGGCGGCAACACACGGCCGGAGCTCCTGCAGTGCTGCCATGAGGAGGTGGCCGTCGCGCTGGCGCACGGCTACGCCAAGGCCGCGGGCAAACCGATGGCGGCCATCCTCCACAACGTCGTCGGCCTCCAGCACGCCAGCATGGCGATCTTCAACGCGTGGTGCGACCGCGCGCCCATGCTCGTGATGGGCGGCACCGGCCCGATGGCCGTTGAGCAGAGGCGCCCCTGGATCGACTGGATCCACACCGCGCTGGTGCAGGGCCAGGCCGTGCGCGACTTCGTGAAGTGGGACGATCAGCCGGCCAGCCTCGCCTCGATCCCGGAAGCGATCATCCGGGGGTACCGCATCGCCATGACCGAGCCCAAGGGGCCGGTGTACCTGTGCTTCGATGCCGCGCTCCAGGAGATGCCGCTGTCCGAAGACGTGCCGGTGCCGGAGGTCGCCCGGTACGCGCCGCCCGCGCCCATCGCGGCGGATGCCGCGGCCCTGGACGAGGCGGCCGGGCTGCTGCGTGACGCGGAGCGGCCGGTCATCATCGCCGAGTACCTCGGGCGTGCTCCCGCGGCCGTGGATGCCCTGGTCGGGCTCGCGGAGCTCCTGGCCGCGCCGGTGATCGACCTCTACGGACACGGGCGGTTCAACTTTCCCAACACGCACCCTCTGGACCTCACCGGCGCGGAGAAGGAACTCCTTGCCGCCGCGGATGTGGTGCTGGCGCTGGACGTGGTGGACCTTTACGGGGCGCTCGCGCGCGCCGACCGCCTCACCCGGCGCTCGGAGCCTGTCCTCCCCGAATCGGCGAAAGTGATCCACATCACGATGGCGGATGTCGCCATCCGGAGCTGGGTGACCGCCTACCAGCGTCTGGCCCCCGTCGATGTGCCGATCCTGGCGGATACCGCGGCGGCGCTGCCGGTGTTGATGGCGCGCCTTCGGACGCTCGGCGTGGACGGTGAAGCCGCCGGCCGCCGCCCGCGCGCCGAACGGCTGCGGGCCCGGCACGAGGCCCTCCGCCGCGAGGCGCGGACCGCGTGCGAGGAATCGTGGAACGACCGGCCGATCGCGCCGGCGCGGCTGGCGTCCGAGGTATGGGACGTTCTGCGGGGCGAGGACTGGGTGCTGGTGAACGGCACGCTGGACGGCTGGGCGCGGAGCCTGTGGGAGTGGGTCCACCCTCACCAGTACCTGGGGAACAGCGGTGGCGCGGGGCTGGGATACGGCGCCGGCGCATCGATCGGGGCCGCGCTCGCCCACCGGGGCACGGGCCGGGTGTGCGTGGATCTGCAGCCGGACGGCGATCTCCTCTACACGCCGAGCGCGATCTGGACCGCCGCCCATCACCGGATCCCGGTCCTTTTCGTCGTCTGCAACAACCGGACGTACTACAACGACGAGAACCACCAGGCGCTCGTGGCCCGGGCCCGGGGGCGGCCGGTCGAGAACCGCGTGGTCGGGATCCGGATCGAAGACCCGCCGGTGGACTTCGCGGCGATGGCGCGCGCCTTCGGGGCGTACGGCGTCGGCCCGGTCGAGGATCCCGAGCAGATCGCCCCCGCGCTGGGTGGGGCGATGCGGGCCGTGAAAGAGGGCGGGCGGCCGGCCGTCGTGGACGTGGTGATCGATCGATGATCGTCGACTTCCAGCATCACTTCGTGCCCGTGGAGCTCGCCGCCCGCAAGGGCTTTGCGCCCGGAGAGCGCCGGAACCTGATCGAGGAGGGCGTCCCCAAGTTCACGCTCCACGACAAGCTCTACGACGTCGCCGGCCAGCTCCGGGACATGGATGAGGCGGGCATCGATATGGCGGTGCTCTCCTGCAACCTCGGGTGGGACGCCCCCCTGGACGACTGCCGGCTGATCAACGAGCAGATCGCGGAGATCCAGGATCAGCACCCGGACCGCTTTGCCGGCCTGGCGCATGCCCCCGTCCTCGAAGAGTCCGGCCTGCGGGAGATCGACCGGGCGGTGAAGGAGTTGGGCCTTCGGGGCGCAACGATCGCCGCTCAGGTGAACGGGCTGCCGCTGGATGCTCCGGCGCTCGTGCCATTCTATCGGAAGGCGTGCGCGCTCGACCTCGCGGTCTTCGTGCATCCCGCGCAGCTCCCCGGCGGCTATGCGCTCCTCCGGGAGTACGATCTCGCCCGGATCATCGGCCGTGAGATCGACCTGCAGGTGGCCGTGACGCGCGTCATCGCGGGGCGCGTGCTCGAGGAGATGCCGGACTTGAAGCTCGTCTTTGCGCACTTCGGCGGCGGGATCGCCGCCGTGAAGGAGCGGCTGGCGGCCAAGTCGGGGCGGTTCGGCACGCTGCGGCGGCCCTTCGAGGAGTCCTTCGACCGCCTCTATTTCGACGCGGCCGGGTTCGAAGGCGGGCCCGTCGCGCTGCGCTGCGCCCTCGAAGGAATCCGGCCCGACCGGCTGGTCTTTGCCACCGATTATCCACAGGACTTCACGGGGGCGACGACCCAGACGGGAAAGGGGATCGGGGCGATCCGGGACTACATCGGATTGATCCGGAGCCTCGGGCTCCCGCGGGGATCGGCGGAGGCCATCCTGGGGGACACCGCAGGCCGCCTCCTCCACCTGAGCGGGCGTGAGAACGCGTGAGCGGACAGCACGGCGTCCGACCGGGGCGGGTCCGGGGGAGGGCGCTGCGGGAAATCGGAGGAGGGAGAGGACGATGAGCGATCGCGGCCTGCGGGCCTGGATGGCGCAGGTGGAAGAGCTCGGCGAACTCAAGGTCGTCCGGAAGGCCGACTGGGACGTCGAGATCGGCGTCATCACCGAGATCGTGATGAACCGCCACGGCCCGGCGCTCCTGTTCGACGAGATCGCCGGCTACCCGGCGGGGTACCGCATCGTCGCCAACGCGCTGGGCGGACCGCGGCGCCTGGCCCTGACGCTCGGCCTGCCCACCGACCGGGACATCAAGACGCTGCTTCGCCTGTGGCAGGAGAAGAAGCGGGGACTTCGGCCGATTCCTCCGAAGGTCGTGAAAGACGGCCCGGTCATGGAGAATGTCTTGCGCGGCGGCGACGTCGATGTGCTGAAGTTTCCCACCCCCAAATGGCACGAACACGACGGCGGCCGGTACATCGGCACCGGCAGCGTCGACATCACCCGCGACCCCGACGAGGGGTGGGTGAACCTGGGATGCTACCGGGTGATGATCCACACCCGGAATGAGGTGGGCTTCTACATTTCACCCGGCAAGCAGGGGCGGATCCAACGCGACAAGTGGCTCGCCCGCGGCGGCCCGATGCCGGTGGCGATGTCGTTCGGCCACGATCCGGCGATCTTCATGGCCGGATCGCTGGAGATTCCCTGGGGGATGTCGGAGTACGATTGGGTGGGGGGCGTGCAGGGCCGGCCCGTCGAGGTCATCGAGGGACCGGTGACGGGGCTGCCCATCCCCGCGGATGCTGAGATCGTGATCGAGGGGTTTGTGGACCCGGGCCACAGGCTGCCGGAAGGGCCGTTCGGCGAGTGGACGGGATACTACGCCAGCGCGCAGCGGGAAGAGCCGGTGGTGAAGGTCCAGGCGCTCTACCACCGCAACAACCCGATTCTCCTCGGCTCCCCTCCGGTCAAGCCCCCGTCCGAACTGGCCTACTACCGCGCCTTCCTGCGCGCGGCGGCGATCGATGAGGAGCTCGCCCTGGCAGGCGTCCCCGACGTGACCGGTGTCTGGTGCCACGAAGTGGGCGGGTCGCGGCTCTTTACGGTGGTGGCCGTCAGGCAGCGCTACTCCGGGCATGCCAGGCAGGCGGCGCTCGTGGCCTCGCAGTGCCACGCCGGGGCGTACCTGGGCCGCTTTGCGGTGGTGGTCGACGAGGACATCGACGTGATGAACCTCGAGGAGGTCATGTGGGCGATCTGCACCCGCTGCGATCCGGAGAAGGACATCGACATCCTGCGCCGCTGCTGGAGCGGCCCGCTGGATCCGATCATCCCGCCTGGGCAAAAGGGCCTGAACTCTCGGGCGATCATCGACGCCACCAGGCCCTTCGAGTGGCGGGACAAGTTCCCCCCGGTCGCCGAGTCGAGCCCGGAGCGCCGCGCCGAGGTGCTGAAGAAGTGGGACGGCGTCCTGTCCTCGGACGGGGCCCCGCTGCGCCGGCCCGCGGCCCGCGGCGCCCCGGCGGTCAAGGCGGCGGAATAGCGCTCAGCCCGCATGCGCCGGCATTGGGGACGCGGCGGCCCGTGAAAACCACCAGGATCCTCCCGGACCGGCTGGCGGCCCTGCTCGGCGCCGGCGCCCCCGCGGTGCTCCTGACCGTCGGCGCCGATGGGTGGGCGCACGCGGCGATGACCTGGGCCGTTGCGATTGCCCCGGACCGCGTGCGGTTCGTGGC
This sequence comes from Candidatus Segetimicrobium genomatis, assembly GCA_005882275.1. GTDB lineage: Bacteria > Sysuimicrobiota > Sysuimicrobiia > Sysuimicrobiales > Segetimicrobiaceae > Segetimicrobium > Segetimicrobium genomatis. The sequence goes on along the minus strand of VBAK01000112.1, from coordinate 836 downwards.
CGACCACGGGAGCATGACGCTGGCCAACCTCGAACGCGACGGGAAGGCGGCCCTCCAGGTGATCGGCCGCGACGACATCATCGGGCTGGTCAAGGGGCCGGCGCGGATGCGGCGCCCTCGGATCGAGGCCGCCCCGTTCGCGATGGCCATGTGGGAGATGGCCGTGGCGGAGGTCCGGGACCAGGCCTGGGCGCCGGTCGCGGTCTCGCCGCTGGCCTACGAGTGGCGGGGCCCGGAGGCCGCTTCCCTGCGCCGGATCGAACAGGCGGTGGTGGCCGAGCTGCGGGACTGGTCGGAGTGACCGGCTCTTCCGGCGGCGCAACGCTTGTCCCGGTCGGATACCTCGATCTGCCGGGCGGTGGGCAGATCGTCGTCGACGGGCGGTACGCGTACGTCGGCCACATGGCGCCGCCGCACGGCACCACGATTCTCGATGTCGGGGACCCGGCGCATCCGCGCGTGGTCGCGCAGCTCGGCGTTCCGGGTGACATCCACTCACACAAGGTGCGCGTGGCCGGCGACGTGATGTTCGTGAACTACGAACGCTTCCCCGAGCACGACCGCGGCCGCGCGCCGGCCGTGGGTCTCAAAGTCTTCGATATCGCGGACCGCCGCGCGCCCCGGGAGATCGCCTTCTTCCGTACCGCCGGACGCGGCGTGCACCGCTTCGATCTCCAGGGCACGCACGCGTTCCTGTCGACCGAGTGGCCCGGGTTTCGATCGAACATCCTGCTCATCGTGGACATCGCCGATCCGGCGCATCCGGCGCCCGTCGGGCAGTGGGCGTTCCCCGGCCAGGAGGCGGGGGTGTCCGCCGGGCCGCTGCCGATCGACCA
>VBAK01000034.1 GCA_005882275.1 Candidatus Segetimicrobium genomatis | reverse complement strand
ACTTTGGCGGTTCGCTGGACGTGGGTCTGATGCGCCTGATGGAGCTGCTGTTCTCGTTTCCGGCCATCTTGCTGGCCATTGTGCTCATGGCCGTCCTGGGGACGAATATTCTCAATGCGATGACCGCCATTGGCATCATTTTCATCCCGGGGTTCTCGCGCCTCGCGCGGGCGGCCACGCAGGGCGTCATGCGCCAACAGTATGTGGAGGCTGCCTACGCGATCGGGATGTCGGATCTGCGCATTTTGGGACGCGAGGTCCTTCCGAACATCGCCACTCCGCTCATCGTGGAGGCCATGCAGGCGTTTGCGTACGCCGTCATCCTCGAGTCGTCCCTGAGCTTTCTCGGACTGGGCGCCCAACCACCGGAGCCCTCGTGGGGGAACATGTTGAATAGCGGCCGAGGCTTCATGGATCAGGCGCCGTGGCTCGGTGTCGTTCCGGGGTTGGCGATGTTCTTCGGAGTCCTCGGATTCAACCTGCTGGGCGACGGGCTGCGGGACGTCCTGGACCCGCGGATGAGGCGAGGACTTCCTGGCCCAATGATCCCTGGACCGATGCGGGTGCACGAACTCAAGGGCGGGCGACTCCAGACGGTGGGGAAATAGCCCAAGGGGAGGGGGAGAGCATGTTGCGGCTGAGTACCTTTTCGATCGCGGCCCGTTGCTCCCGTACTGGGATGTTTGGCGTCGCGGTGTCGACGGCCGTGCCGGGCGTGGGCAGCCTGTGTCCATTTGCCAGAGCGGGTGTCGGCGCGGTCGCCACACAGTCCTGGGTCAATCCCTACCTCGGGATCGATGGGCTCCAGCTCCTGGCTGAGGGCCTGAGCGCGGCGGGCGCGCTGGAGCAGTTGCTGGCCAAGGACCCCGGCCGCGACGTCCGGCAGGTGGGCATCGTCGACAGAAACGGAACAAGCGCTTCCTGGTCGGGTCCTGAGTGTGTCCCCTGGTTCGGCGGGGTGACCGGCCAGGACTTTGCCGCGCAGGGAAACATGCTGGTGGGTGAAGAGACCGTGCGGACGATGGCTGAGGCCTTCCAAGGCACCGGGTCCTTGGAACTGCCAGAGCGCCTGCTGGTGGCTCTGGAGGCCGGCCAGGCTGCCGGTGGCGATAAACGGGGAAGGCAGTCCGCCGCCCTGCTGGTCGTGCACACCGAGGAGTATCCGTACTGCGAACTCCGGGTGGACGAGCACCGGTATCCGGTCGCGGAATTGCGGCGGGTCTTCGAAGTGGCCCGCCACCAACTGCTGCCGTTCGTCCGGGGACTCCCGACCCGGCGAACGCCTCTCGGAGGCATTGGCGCCGACGTGCAGTCCCTGCTGCTCACCCCGCCTCCGTATCGCCCCGGCGGCGGCGGGAGCGCTCCCTAGTTAGTGTCTCGCGATCGCGGCTTTGTACGCGGTGCCGGTGGGCGTCACGTCACCGTTCCTGAGCCCGGCAGCGGCCGCCCTGGATGATTCGGTCATCAACGCCTGGCTCGACAGGCGGCCGGCCTTGTCGTAATCCAGGTAGGCCCAGAAAAACTTGCTCCAGAAGGGCGACAGGTACAGCAGGTGCTTCCAATGGGCAAACCTGGTGAGGGAGACGAGGAACTTCCGGTCGAGGGGGCTCCAGAAGCTGAAGGTATCGCGCGCGTAGATGGCGTTGTCGAAGGCGGCGTCGATCCTGGCGAACTCGGAATCGCGCTGCTTTTGCAGCCAGGCCTCGCTGATGGCCACGGGCTTGCCGCAGGCGTTGGCCTGGTCCGTATAGGTGATCAATCTGTTGAGCATGTCGCCGTTGACCGGATAGACGTGGAGGTCGACGAAGTCGATGCCGATCTGACACAGCAGCTGCAGATACGCTTCCCCGTCTTGCTGCCATGTGCCGATGCCGGCCCCCAGCCGTGTCGTCCCCACCCCGGATGCACGGAGCTGCTCCACCAGGTGAGCGGTCATGCCCGAGAAGCCGTCGGGCGTCGCAATGTCGGGTCTTCCGGTGAGCTTGCCCTGGGTATCAGGCTCCGACCCGAGGTTGAGATAATCGGGCCGGACCTCGCGCACGATCGTCCGGACGACCTCCAGGCGTCCCGCAACGATCTCGGGGCTGCTCAATGTTTTGTAGTACGGCAGGAGGTTCAGTCCCGAGCCTTGAGCGTACACCCCGCCGAAAAGGATCGAGCTTTCGACGATCAGCCTCATGTTCCGCCGATGGACCTCGCCGGAAAGGTTGCGGTAAAAGTCGGTGAACCTTTGATCGTCCCCGGGGTCGCCGTTGAATTCGAAGAAAGGGCGGTACAGCAGCGGGAATCCGATGCAGACCGTGACGGCGCGCACGCCGAGGCTCTGCAGCCGCGTCAACTCCAACTTTGCGCCCTCGAACGCACGAGGATCGAGCAGCTGGCGCCCGCGGTTGCAGTTGGCGACCAGCAGCTCTGCGCCGAACTGAACGTCGGAATACCGCCCGTCCCAGCTCCGGGCGACCCTGGACTCGAAGGCCGAAACGTTCCTGTCCATCATGGAGTAGAGGTCTTCGTACTCACGGGGAACGCTCGGGGGGGTCTGGGCTGAAGCCGGAGCAATCATCAGCAGCGCAATGATGAGCGCAAGTGCTCTGGCCCGCATTGGGATCCCTCCCCCTTCCCAGAGAGGCTGATTCGTCGTGGTGACCAAGACCAGGCTGCCTTTGGAGCCTCCTCTTCCTTTATGCCCTGAACAGGAAATATCCCGTCCTGAGGGATTGCCAACGCTGGCGCCGGGACAGTGGAGAGGTGAACACCGTTTTCGCATGTAATCCGCATGTAATCGATGGATGACCCGGCGCCCTCTGGGCCGCCGGGGAAGGTGGACGGGGCGACGACTGCCCTCGAGGTGATGCCAGGTGATGGAGAAGCTGGGGAAGGCCGGCCAGATCGAGGCGTACCGCGCGCACGACGGGCGGCTCGTGGCCCTCTACGTTTCGGGGGAATTCAGCGACTACACGAGTTTTCCGCCGTTCGTGAACACGCCGGAAGAGCAGGCTCACCTGGCGCAGGCCTACAAGGTGATCAGCCCGAAGCGGGAGCGCGAGACCAAGGCGCACGTGACCGCGGATGAACTGCCGCTTCAGGTGGTGATTCTCAACCGTGACCCCGGGTCGTACGTCCGGCCGCACTACCACCCCAACGAGACGCCGGCCCTCGCGCGGACGAGACACCAGATCCTGGTCTGCCAGCGCGGGCGGATGCGGGTGGGATTGTACACGACCGAGGGGATCCGGGTAGGCTCCGTGGTCCTTCGGCCTGGGGACTTCGTGCTGAGCTGTGAGGGGCATTCGCTGGAGTTCCTCGACCCGGATACCAAGGTGATCGAAATCAAGATGGGCCCCTTCCCCGGCAGCGACGCGGCCGACAAGGTGGATCTCAATGTCGATCGCGATCCGGCGCCGCTGATGCCGGGGTAGACAGTCCGGCACGTTTTTTGAAAAGGACCGTTTACAATTCGCCCGCGGCAGCGGCGGCATGCTGCCGCAGCTCTTCGCCGGCCGGCCGGGGGAGGAGCGCGATTGCCCTCCCCGGGCAGCCCGTCGCGCCCTCGACCTTGATGGGCAGGAAGACGAAATGCGCGCCGCGGGGAGGAAGACGCTCCAGGCCGGTCAGGTTCTCGATGTAGCGCATCCCCCGCCGGAGCCCCGCGACATGCGCGGTCACCGCGTCTTGGGCCGCCCCGATGCTCGGCGCGTCGAGGCCCACCGTGATCACACCTTTCGCGTGGATGTACTCGATCGTCTCCGCCGTCGGCGCCGGCCAGCCGGGTCCCGACCGCGTCACGATGGCATCGAACGCGTATGACCGGCCGTCGGGCCACGCGCGGTAGTGTCGATCCCACCCGGTGCGCAGGAGCACGATCTCACCGGGCCGGAGCGCGCCGTGGGCGGCTTCCCACTGCCTGAGGTGCGCCGGAGTGATCCACGGGCTCGCGCCCGGTCCCCCCTGGCCGGCAAGCGCGCTCACATCGATCACGGCCGCCGGACCGATCAGATCCCGCAGGAGAATCTGTTCGCCGCTTTGAGTGCCGAACGGGCCGGCGTTCGGGAGCCCCGAATCCGGCGGAGGGATGAAGTGGACCGGCGCGTCGACGTGGGTTCCGCAGTGATCGTCAATCGTCATCCACCGGATGTGCACGGGCCCCATGTAGGCGTGGACCGGCGATGCATGCCCCGCCTCGGCGAACCAGTTCCACACCTTGTGCTGAAAGGGCATCTGGGTTGGCCACCAGCACGGCCACCGCTCTCCCGTGGTCACCGAGAGATCCACGATCTCGTGTCCGGTTAGTACCGCCGCAAGCGCTCCGGTGTGGTCTTCGGGCTCATCCATCCCTTCGTACCTCCGCGTTGTTACTTTGGCAGGTATTTCGTCACAGCAAACCACGTTCCTGAGCGCCCGATCACCCGATGGGTGAGCGTGGGTCAGGAATGTTAAGAAGGATAAAACATGGCTGCAGGGCGCCTGCGCCACTGCCCGAAATGGTCCCGCTGTTAATATTGGGCTGATCCCTTAAACTATTCCCGCATGTTTTAGGGTATTTACCTTATTCCAGTCAGGGCATAGCCTGCTACTCTTTACCTTAATCCAGGACCCGTATTTGGACGCAGAAGGGCTCAGAGGGGGGCCCCTGCCGTTCGGTCCCGGAAGCGAGGGGAAAGCAGTCCAGGATTTCGATCTGCCCTTGCCGCTCCTCCCCAGCAGGAGAACGAGAGGGGGTGGCCAGCCGCTGGTTTGCGGTGGAAGAGCGTCCTCCTGAAGTCGATCGCGGCCGTTCCCATCAACCGTACCTTGGAGGGTCACGATGCGATTCGCAATTTCTCACGGTTTGACTCTCGTCATCTCTGGCGTCCTGTTGGTCGGGATGCTTGGATGGCCCGCTCCGATCAGGGCTCAACTTGGGACCACAACCGTGGTTACAACCGGGACCACGACGGCAGCGCTTGCCGACACTGGGGCGCTGGCAGCGGGGAGCACTGACGCCCTTCAGGCGTCGGCGCTCACAGGCGACATCCCCGCGGGATTGCTCGCCGGGAATGCGCTTCATGCCACCGCGATTGGTTACCCCAACCAGATTGACTCCGAGGCCTCGCTTGCTGACCTGGTCCTGGGCGCAGCCGGGACGACGATCGGCGCCGACTTCGTCATGGCCCGAGCCTCGGAGGTCCTTGGCACTGCGGGTGTCGCCAACTCGGAGGTTGACAACCTCTCGATCAACGGGATTCCTGTGGTGGTGACGGGCGCCCCGAACCAGTCGATCGGTATCCCAGGCGGCGGCGCGATGATCCTCAACGAGCAGCAAACGCTCGCCGACGGCACGATCGTGGTGAACGCTCTCCACATCACGATTCCCGGCGTTGAGGATGTGGTGATTGCAACAGCGACGGCCGGCGCCAGCGGTGGCCGCGCGGCAGCGGCGCGGGCCAGCTTCTGAGGGTTGACGGCACTGTCCCCGGGCCGGTTGCTCGCTCCCGAGAAGAGCGCCGCTGTTCAATCAGCGCGTACCAAAGGAATCGTCTCGATTCGAGCGGAGGAGACCGATGCGTAGAGCAGTCAGCATTCTTGGGGTAGTCGTCCTTGGAGCGGCGCCGTTGTTGTTTGCGGGAGACTTCGCCGGGGCCCAGGTTACATGCCCTGCCAGCGGCGGTGACTTCCTAACGGGAGGCGGCTTCATCGTTAACGCCACCGGGGCCACCCCGGGTAAACACGCGAACTTCGGCGTCGGAGGTTCATGTAAGGATGGAGGAGATGGACATGGCTTGTGGGGTCATCTGGAGTACATCGACCATGGCGTGGGCCTGAACGTTCACTGGATGACCATTACGGCATACTTACCGGATCCCGCTGGTGACCTCAATGCTCGTGTCATCTGCGGCACGGCCACTACAAACCTGTACGGCACCGCCGACTTTGTGGTGCGGGCCGCTGACGACGGTCAGCCGGGCAAGGGGGTTGACCACTTTGACATCGCAGTGGCAGGCACGGGAACCTATAATACTTTTACAGGCGGGTTTCCCCACGTGTTGGTGGGGGGCAACATCGTGCTCCACAATCCCAACCCCGCGGGGCCCTTTGGCGGCCAATGTCCTCTACTAAACCTGGTCCCCGTCTCTGACCTCCCTGATTGATTCACCAACCTCTCGGGAGGGGGCCCAGGGTTGGACAATTTGGGGATCACGGGAGGCGAACGGACGTTTGGTCTAAATTAGGGGCGTTCGGGGCATCGTTCACCTTCGGGGGTCGCCTGGTGTGCGTCGAGAACGGCGGCCCTCAGGAAGGTGATGACCATGCAGAACCTCCGCCGGTTGGGTGGTGGCGCGGGCATCCTCGCGGGCCTTGCCGCGGCGTGGCACTTGCTGGGTGTCGCCGTTATCATCCCCTCAGCGCGCCTCAGCCTGTCCGCCCAGGAAAGTCCGCACAAGTACCTGGTCTTTGCGCACAGACATCAGGATATGCTTTCCTGGATCAATCTCCCGGGGGGCGTCCTGGCCCCGCTGCTGGGCCTGATCCTGCTCCTCGCTGTCGCCGATCGCCTCCGGGAAGACGCTCCTGATTGGACGCAGATTGGACTCGCGCTCGGGGTCGTCGGCATAATCGGCTTTGCCGTTGGGGCCTTCATCAAGCAGTTTGGATTGGGGTCCCTCGTGCAGTTCCATGTCACCAACAAGACGGGAGCCGCGATCGCCTTCTATGCGGTGAACGGGACGGCCAATGCCTTCCTCGATCTGGGAGGCGTGGCTCTAGGACTCGGCGTGCTCGTCATCGGAAGCGTCATGTTGAGGATGAATGGCTACTACGGAATGATCGGTTCCTTCAGCATCATCACCGGAGTGGCCCAGATCCTCTCAGGGCTTACCCCGCACAGGACCATCTACCTGATCGCGTCTGTGCTCACGATCGCCTGGTTTGCCGGGACGGGAGCTGCCGTGTGGATGGAGGCAGCGGCCGGGGCCCCTCAGAAGGGGCGCGCAAGTCAGCCTCGTGAGGACATCTCGATGGTGATGGGCCGCGGAGCCCAAGTCCAATAACGGCCGAGGAGAGTTTGGAACGGTAAGCGGCACGCTGACTGAGAATCGATAGAGATCCGGGACCGGCTTCGCATCGATGAAGCCGGTCCTGTTCTTTATCATTCATCCGTCCAGAGGGCCAGCGCGCGCACCGGCGAGCCGGTGAGCCCCTGGAACCGGAGCGGCAGAATCATGACGGAGAAGCCGGCGTGCCGGGGAATGCGGTCGATGTTTGCCAGGATCTCGGTGTGCGGCACACACCGTTCCCCGTGGACCAGGTGGTTCGGATAGCGGGTGTCGGCGGGGTTGTCGGTGCTCGGCGCGTCGGTCCCGACGTTGACGAGCCCCTGGTCGAGCAGCCAGCGAGAGGCCTCTTCATCGAACCCGGGGTACTCTGAATTGAACCGGACCGGATCCTCCCAGTTCTTCGAGGCCCCCGTGTAACAGAGCAGTGTCATGCCGGGCCGGAGCGCCACCCCGGCGGCGGAGAGCGCCCGCTGAACGTGCGGCCGCGTGATGTGCGTGCGCGGCGGCACCGAGGACAGGTCGATCCACGCCCCGGGGGTGATGAGCGTTTCGAGCCCGATGCGCTCCACGGTGAGGTCGGGGCGGTTCCTGTTGAAATGGTAGACGGCGTCGATGTGGGTGGAGACATGATCGCAGAGGGCCATCCCTTTGACGGCATATCCGCCGAACCGCGACTCCGGATGGATCCGGTAGTGCTTCACCTCGTCGTGGGTGAGGTGCCACCAGAACGCCACCTTGGCGTGGCCCGGATAGATCGGAATGTCCGGGCCGATCTCGCGCGACAGGTCGAGGATGTGCGTCCTGCGGCCCAGGAGCTCGACGACAACGTGTGGATCGTCATCCCGCGCGCCGGCCATTGAGACCCCCCTCCCCGGCGACCGCGCCTGGGTCGCCCCAATGAGATCGCGTCCCCGTAGGCAATTTGGCAAGGACCAGGGCGACCCCTGGGTGATCGGGCGACCGGCGGTGTGGCGACCCCACACCACCGCGCAGGAGATCCCGACGCGCCCACCCAAGGATACCCCGGCTGCGCGACGGGTCCCGTCGCCAGAAGGAGGGGACAGTGGAGACCGCAGAAGGGCGGATTCAGGAGGGGACGGGGCCTCTCGTCGACACGCTCCCGTTCAGCGAAGCGGAGTTCCGGCGGCGGCTGGACAACACGCGCCGGGCGATGGCGGCGCGCGATCTGGCGGCGTTCATCAGCTTCACGCCGGAGAACATTTATTACCTGACCGGCCACGACACTCCCGGATATTACTTCTACCAGGCCTGCGTGGTGACCCCGGACCGGCCGCCGATCAACGTCCTGCGCCGCATCGAAACCACCAACACGCTGGGGCGCACCTGGTCGCGGCTGGCCGTGGGCTACGAAGATCGGCAGGATCCGGTCGAGGCGACGCTGGGGCTGCTGCACGAGCTGGGGGTGTCCGGCCGGATGGTGGGCGCCGAAGCGGACGCCTGGTTTGTCAGTCCGAAGCGGTATCTCCAGCTTCAGCAGGGCGTG
>VBAK01000033.1 GCA_005882275.1 Candidatus Segetimicrobium genomatis | reverse complement strand
GGCCCCGCTGTTCGCCCGGCTGAAGGAGCAGGGCAAGTCGTCGAAGTCACCGCTGCGCGAGAGCCTCGGCAGCGGCAAGAACTGGGGAGCCATCATCCTGGCGCTCCTCGGCGCGACGGCCGGGCAGGCGGTTGTCTGGTACACGGGGCAGTTCTACGCGCTGTATTTCCTGCAGACCATCGCGAAGGTGCCCACGGTGCCGGCGACGATCGTCGTGGCCATCGCCCTCCTGATCGGCACGCCGTTCTTCCTGGTCTTCGGCGCCCTCTCGGACCGGATCGGCCGCAAGCCGATCATCATGGGCGGGTGCCTCATCGCCGCGATCACCTACATCCCGATCTACAAGGCCATGTACGCCAACGCGGGCAATTATGTGGCGCTCACGCTCCTGGTGGCCCTGCAGGTGATCTACGTGACCATGGTCTACGGCCCGATCGCCGCGTTCCTGGTCGAGAACTTCCGGGCCCGGATCCGGTACACGTCGCTGTCCGTCCCCTATCACCTGGGCAACGGATGGTTCGGCGGCTTCACGCCGCTCATCGCGACGTCCATCGTCGCGAGCACCCACAACAACTTCGCGGGACTCTACTACCCGATCGCGGTGGCGCTCATGACGTTCGTGATCGGCTCGCTCTTCATCAAGGAGACGAGGCACGTCAAGATCTGGGACGAGGTGGGCGGCGAACCCGCGCCGGCGCGGGCCTGACACGCGGCGCGGAGCAGCAGCGGGAGCGCCCAAAAGGTCAAGAGGGTCCTCTCAGGTAGAGGAACCAGGCGAAAAGTGGTAGTATAATTTTACCGGAAGGCTCGAGCCGCGACGCTCGGGCGCGAAGTGCCTTTTTCTGTCCCGGCACGTTGCTGCCCCGCGGCTCCCAGGAGGCAGCACTCGCATATGAAAGTGAACCGGATGAAGCTGCTCATCGGCGGGGTGCAGCTCAGGGACGGCGTGTCGACGATTACCGATCTCCTCGGCCGGATCCTCACCCGCGCCGGGCTCCACGTGATGGGGCTGGAGCGCGGGTTCGCCTCGACGATCTACGGCGCCCACCAGTACGACCCGTTGGTGATCACCGATGGCCCGGCCCTCTCCTGGGGGGACGAGGCCATCGACATTTTGGTGGGCCTCGACTACGACGTCAACCCGGATGTGCCCGAGCAGCCAAACCGGGACACCGTCCTCCGTCACGGCCGGAACCTCGTCGACGGGGGCGTACTGCTCTACGACAGTTCCACGGGGCCGGTCCCCGTCGAGAAGCTCGAGGCGCGCGGCGTGCGCGTCTTCCCGATTCCGGCCCGCCAGATCGCGCTGCGCGATCTCAAGAAAGAAGTGGTCAAGAACGTCGTCATGACCGGAGCCCTCTTCCGCCTCCTCGAGTTCGACAGCGACGAGCAGTGGCTCCGGCGGCTCCTGGAAGAGCGCTTTGGGCGCAAGGGACCCGAGCTGGTGAACCTCAACCTGGAGGCGGCCCGCCGCGGGCGCGCGGCGGTGGAGGGCGTCCTGGCCGAGCGCGGGTGGCCGGGCATCGACTGCCGTCTCACACCGCTCTCCAAACCCGACCCCGCGGTCTACATCGCCGGCAACGAGGCGCTCGTCATCGGCGCGATCGAGGCGGGCGTCCGGTTCTACGCGGGATATCCCATCACCCCGGCGTCGTCGATCCTCGAGTACATGGAGCGGCACCTGCCGCGGTACGGGGGGCGGGCCCTCCAGGGCTCCAACGAGCGCGAATCGATCCGCGCCGGCCTCGGCGCGAGCGCCGCGGGGGCGGTCAGCATGATCGGGACGAGCGGGCCGGGGCTCTCGCTCAAGGTGGAGGAGTTCGGCGTCTCGGGCGTCACCGAGACCCCGCTGGTGATCGTCGACGCGATGCGGGCCGGGCCGTCGACCGGCATGCCCACCAAGTCCGAGCAGGGCGACCTCTTCCTGGTGACGGGAGGCGGCCACGGCGAGATCCCGAGGATCGTGCTGGCGCCGTCGACGATCGAAGAGTGTTACTCGCTGACGCACGAGGCCGTGCGCCTGGCCGAGACCTACCAGTGTCCGGTGTTCTTTCTGACGGACCTCAACCTGAGCGAGGGGCGGATCACGGTGCCGGAGTCGCTCTTTCGGGCGGGCCGGCCGGCGCTCAGGCGCCAGCTGGCCACGGAGGAGCAGGCGCGCGAAGAGCGCTATCTCCGGTACCGGGTCACCGACACGGGCATCTCCCCCCGCCTGATCCCCGGGACGCGCGGCGGGGTGAGCAAGATCAACAGCACCGAGCACGACGAGTTTGGCCTCGTCACCACCGACCCCCCCAAGCGCGTGGCGATGATGGACAAGCGAATGCGGAAGATGGCCACCTACCTGCATCGGGACGCCCGTCCGCCGCAGGTCTACGGGACGGTCGGAAAAGGGCTCGTCCTCGTCGGCTGGGGGTCGACCAAGCCCGTCCTGCTCGAAGCCCAACAGCGCCTCAAGGCGGAGGGCATCCCGGTGACGGTGGTCCACTTCACCCACCTCTGGCCCTTCCCGACGCATCTGGCCAAGCCGCTCCTGGTGGCCGGGGAGCGGGTGATCGTCTGCGAGCACAACTACGTGGGCCAGCTCGCCGAGATCATCCAGGCGCACTGCCTCATCCCCACCCGCCGCGTGCTCAAGTACAACGGGCGCCCCTTCTACCCGTCGGAGGTCGTCAGGGCCGTGCACGAAGTCGCCCGCAACGGCGCGACGGCGGTCCGGTTGGGCGGGAAGGAGCCCGTCATGGTCGAGGTGAGCACGGATGCCTGACGCGGTGAAGTCGATCTGGGAGCAGAACGCCACCCCGCGGCACCGGATCCAGTGGTGCCCCGGGTGCGGCGACTTCGCCGTCCTGAACTCGCTCAAGGCCGCGCTCACCACGCTCGAGTTGACGCCGTCGGAGGTGTTCCTCGTCGGCGGGATCGGGTGCTCGGGCCAGATCCGGAACTACCTCAACGGGAACTCGTTTTACGGCACGCACGGGGGCGCGCTCGCCTACGCGCTCGGGGCCAAGATGGCCAACCCCGAATTGACGGTGCTCGCGCTGGCCGGCGACGGGGACACCCTCGCGATCGGCGTGGAGAACTTCGTCCACATCTCCCGCCGCGACCCGGACATCACCCTGCTCATCATGGACAACGGCGTCTACGGGCTGACCAAGGGGCAGGACTCCCCGTCCGCGGGCCTGGGCCGGCCGGCGGGGGTGTCCGTCGAGGAGCACCCGCCCATGCTCGACCCCGTGAAACTGGCCCTCACCTGCGGCGCAACGTTCGTGGCGCAGTCGTTCTCGGGAGATCCCAAGCACACCACTGAGATGCTCGTCGAGGCGGTGCGCCACAAAGGGTTCGCGATGGTGAACGACTTCTCGCCGTGCGTCACCTACAACAAGTTCAACACCTACGACTGGTTCCGCGCCCACTGCGAGCCGGTGCCGGCGAGCCACGACCCCGCCAGCGAGGACGCGGCGTGGGACCTGATCCGCGATTTCGAGCGGCGCGACAAGCTGCCCACCGGCGTGATCTACCGCCACCCCCGCACGAAGGCGCCCGCCAAGCGGCTGCCGATGTGGACCAACGAGCTCGAGAAGGTCGACCTCGAGCCGATGCTGCAGGGGCTGCGCTAGGCCCGGCTCGCAGGCCGCCGTCCAGTCACGTCCTGGCTCACGCCGTAGGCAGGGAGGACCGCATGCGCGTCGCCCGGTTCTGGGTCCCCGGGCAGGGGGCTCGCCTCGGCCTCTGCGAGGGCGCCACGGTCCGGGAGCTGTCGTCTCCGGATGCGCCTCCGCTGGAGTCCTTTGACGCGCTCGTCCAACTCGCCCGCCGCACCCGCCGCGATCTCCAGCGGTGCGTCCAGGACCTCCGAGGATCGGGGTCCTCATACGCCTACCAGGACCTGGACCGCGCCCCGAACCCCGGCGTCCCCCACCTGCTCCTCCCGGTCGTCCCCCCCGAAGTCTGGGCGGCCGGGGTCACCTACGAGCGCAGCCGGGAAGCGCGCCTCGCGGAGACGACGACCGTCGGAATCTACGACAAGGTCTACGACGCCGAGCGGCCCGAGGTGTTCTTCAAGGCGACGCCGTCGCGGTGCGTGGGGCCGAACGCGCCGGTCGGCATCCGGGCGGACTCCCGCTGGACCGTGCCCGAGCCGGAGCTGGGGGTCGTGCTCGGCGCCGAGGGCGAGGTGCTCGGCTACACCCTCGGCAACGACATGAGCGCCCGCGACATCGAGGGCGAGAACCCCCTGTACCTTCCCCAGACGAAGATCTACCGGGCCTGCTGCAGCCTCGGCCCGACCATCCTCCTCACCGACGAGGCCGCGGCGGGGCGGCTCACCATCACGTGCCGCATCGCGCGGCGGGGCCGCGACGTGTTCCGGGGGCAGGTCGGCACCGCCCGGCTCCACCGGCCGATCTCCGACCTCGTGGCCTGCCTCCGCCGGGCCAACGACATCCCGCCGATGACGGTTCTCCTCACCGGCACGGGGATCGTCCCGCCCGATGAGTTCGCGTGCGAAGAGGGGGACGTGATCGAGATCGGAGTAGAAGAAATCGGAACCCTGAAGAACCCCGCGGTGCGGGTGTCCTAACCGGCTGATTCCCCGCCGGCGCTCCCTCGCGCCAGCCGGGATGCGATGTGGTGGCGAAGCGCGGAGGAGATCGTTGCCGCGGCGTCGTGGCTGTCCCCCGCCTGCGTAAAGAGCGAGGCCGCGCGCACCAGCGTAGCGTCGGCCTTTTCCGTGTCTCCGAGCCTCTCGTAGACACCGGCGAGATCGCGCTCAACGGTTCCGGCCATCCGGTAGTTTGAGATCTCCGCGGCCGCCCTCGCCGCCCCATGCAGCGCGTCTGCGGCGTCTTGGAGCAGGCCTGCCTCGGCATACAACAGGCCTCGGGCATGAAGGACCCTCGCCCGTCCGTACCCCGGGGTGGAATCCGAATCGCCCGCGAGATCGTGCAGCACGGCCAACCCGCGCGCGGACTCTTTTCTCTTCAGGTAGTGGCGCGCCCCCGCGGCGCGCGCGCACAAGATATCGACCGGCACGCCGACGCGCTCGGCGTCCTCGATGGTGTCCGCGAACATGGTGCCGGCGCGGTCCCCATCGCCCGCGTGATCGTGCATTTCCGCTTCCACGACCCCGATCCAGACCGCCTGCCTCAGCGCCCCGCGCTCCCGTGCCCGCATGCCCAAGTCGTGCACGACATCCGGCCGCGCCGGTTCCCCGCATCGCGTTCGCGCCCATTCGCCGAGGATTTGCGCCTGCAGTTCCGTCACCGGATCCTCGGACGCGACCACGGCGTCCCGAAGACGCAGCACGCGGAGCGCCTCGGAGAACCGCCACTGCGAAAGGAGGTCGATCGCGGTTCCTCCGGAGGCCCGGGCCCACACGTGCGAGTCGAGATCGTCCTCCAGCACGAGCCCCAAGCGCCGGCCGAGGGACATCATGGCGGAGAGGGGGAGCCGGTAGCGTTCGTGCCGCTCGATTCTAGACAGGTTCGCGGGGCTCATGATACCACCCGCCACATCGGCGAGGCGCAGGTGCGCGGCCTCCCGGGCTTCTCGAAGCCTGGTGCCCTTGATCCAAACCGCATCGTCCACGAAAGAGCCTCCCGAGATACAGACCGCGTGAGTGGTCTTTCGTCCACGCTGCGAAAGTCCTGCTTGGGCGCGCTTCGTCGTCCCTGACTGTCAAGACGCAGGGTGGCGCGCGGCGAACTGATGTTGGGATCCGAAAGGCCGTTCTCGTTCGATCGAAGGATTTGGCCGATCTCGTTCGATCTCTCCGCCGCCTCCCCCACCGCGTACCCTTCGGGATCGGCTGTGCAAACGGGGCCCCCGTTGCCGTTTGCACGGGTGAACCCTACGCTGTCCCATGGGTGCTGGCGTCGTGGCGACCAACTCATTCGGCGGTTTCTCATTTCGTGTTGCCACTCGGGTCCGTGCGACCCGAGAGGGCGACGCCATCTACGTGCTTCACCCTGATCACGACCGGTTCTACGCTCTTGACGGCGTCGACGCCGACGTCTGGTCGGCGATCGAGCATGGCGAGCCCATCGAAGAGCAGATTCCGGCTCTCGCGCGCAAGTATGGGGTGGATGTGGAACGGGTGCGGGAGGACATCTGGAGATTCGTCACGGAGCTGCTGGCGGCGGGACTGTTCGTGATCATCCCGCCTCCCGACGCGGCGGCCGACGGATTGAAGATTCGGAGGCGAAGGGCGCTCTAAATGGAGGGCGGCCGGCGATGGCTCTGGCGAAATGGCGCGAGTTAGTGGGGCAGCAGGCGGACCGAGGGTGCGCGAAGGTCACCTTTTACCCGGGCCGCGAAACCCTTCCCGTGCTCATCGCGCAGTTGAAGAGTGCCAGGAACGCGTGGGTGGCGTGGCCCGCCATGATCGAAGAGGGCGCGAGGTCGAGACTGAAGGACGTTCCGATCGATCGCATGCTTTTCCTCGATCCCCAGAGTTGTTTTCTTCCCGCGTTCGCGGCTGCCTACGATGCTCCGGCCATCAAATTTGCGGAAGGCATTCGAGATGCGACCAAATCCGCCGACTCTGCGCATATCAGCGTCCGCTGGTTCGACGGGCCGATCTTCTCCGTCATCCTCGCGGACCCTCGGGACGAGACGGGATGGGCCCGCATTGAGATTCCCATTCCCTACCATCCCTCGAAGGCCCGTCCCAGTCTCCGGTTCGGCAAGCGCGATTACCCTGGGTTGTTCCGGGTGCTCACCGATGCCTATATCGCCATGTGGGAAAAAAGCAGGGAACCTAGAAAGTCCGGTTGAACGGTCTGTGCCTGCGCAGTCGAGGCAATTCCTGAGGGCAGAGGCGTGATCCCGAAGCCGAATGACTGGGTGGAAGCGGTGCCGGCGTACCCGGCCTTTCACAATCTTTCGCGGCCGGTTCAGTGGTATCTGCTCTTCCTCGTGGCGGCGTACGTCCTTTCCACCCGGGCTCTGGCGCCGGGCCACCCCGAGGTCGTGGCCGCGCTCATTGCCATCTTTGCGGGCGCCGCCGTGGTCCAGCCTGTCCCGAGATATGTCGAAGGCATCATGGTGCCGAATGTTCCGCTGGCCCTCATCGCGGCACTGCTGTGGACACCGCAGGAGGTCCTCCTCGGGGCCGGCATCGGGACGTTCCTGGGGCTCGCGCTGTTCAGGAAGAGCGAGATCTGGCACGCGACGCTCAACGGCGCGTTGAGCGCCCTGCCGGCCGCCGCGGCCGCGGCCACGGTCGGGCCGGTGCTCCCCCTCGGGTCCGTCGGAGGGGCGCTGATCCCATTCTTTGCCGCCGCGCTCATGGCGACTGCCGTCCTTGTGGTGGCGCACAGCGTGCTCTCGGCATGCTATCTGTCGGTGCAGTCCCGCCGACCTTTCTTCCATGATTGGCTCCACCATCTGGCGCAGAATCCGGCCAACCAGTTCATCGCGACCCCTCTGGCCGCCATTCTGGCCGCCGCCTCGGCCAGCGTCCCTGGTGAAGCCGTCGGCGTCGTGCTGACGGCCGCGTGCGCGCTTGCCCTGCCTCTGGCCCGCCAGGAGCTCGCCTACTACCATCAGTCCCAGGAAATGCTCGAGGAAATTGTTGAAGCGATCGTCCAGGTCCTCGACCGCGTCATGCCCGGCGCGAGAGAGCACAGCGAGCGCGTGAGCGCGATCGCGGTCGAAACCGGACGGCGGCTGGGGCTATCGGAACAGAGCCTCGTCACTCTTCGGCTGGCCGCCCGGCTGCATGACGTCGGCATCTTGACGGAGTCCAACGTGGCCGGCGAGACGGGGCCGGGCGCGACACCGGGCAACAGGCTGATCGCCAGGATCCCGAATCGCATGAT
>VBAK01000032.1 GCA_005882275.1 Candidatus Segetimicrobium genomatis | reverse complement strand
TGTGGCGCCCAGGTAGGTGAAGGACGGCAGCCGCAGCATCAGAGGTTACCCGGCTCCTCCGGCCCGGCCGGCCGCGCGCCGCAGGGGACGTCCTGGCTTACCTTGGCTCCACTCCTCGCTTCGATCGGCTTTACGCCGTAGGCACGCGCGTCGCTCAGACCAGTCCCGGTGTGGAGGTTCGGCGGCAGGCCCTGAGCGCCGCCCGCGATCGGGAGGCCGGCGGGGCCGGTGTTAGGGGCCTGGCGCCACGGCATATCCCACCCGGCGGGAGGGGCGACCTTGATCGGATCTCGGAACCGGAACTCGGGAATCCCGCGCGGGCCTGCCCGTCCGGCACCGCCCTTACGTTTTTGCTCGAGCGCGGCGAGCACTTTGTCCGGGGAGATGGGGATCTCGTCGATCCGCACCCCGACCGCGTCGTACACGGCGTTCGCCACCGCGGGAATCACGGGCAGGAGCGGCCCTTGCCCGGCCTCTTTGGCCCCGAACGGGCCCTCCGGATCGTCGGTGTTGACGAGGATCGTCTCGACCGGCGGCATCTCGAGAAACGTCGGGCTCTTGTACTCGAGCATCGAGGGAATCTTGTGCAGGCCCTTGCGGAAGATCTGCTCCTCCATCAGGGCCTCGCCGAGCGCCATGTAGACGCTGCCCTCGATCTGGCCGATGACCAGCGTCTCGTTGATGGCCCGCCCGATGTCGTGGGCGATCCAGACGCGCTCGACCGCAACGTCTCCCGTTGACTCGTCCACCCGGACCTCGACCACCGCCGCGGAGAACGAGTAGGCCGGGGACGGCCCAACCCCGGACCCCTTGTACGCGCCGGAGAGCTTCGGCGGCGTGTAGGAGCCCACCGTGGTCAGCGTGCCGAACATCGCCTCCGCGCACGCCGCGGCCTCCGGAAACGAGACGCCCTGCTCCGGGACCGCCCGGCTGTAGATCCGGTGATCGCCGACCGCCAGATCGTCGGACTCGACCTCGAGTTTCTCGGAAACGGCGGCCAGGAGGAGGTCCCGCATCTTCCGGGCGGCCGCGAGCGCGGCGTTGCCCGCCATGAAGGTGACCCGGCTGCTGTAGGAGCCGAGATCGATGGGGGTGAGGTCCGTGTCCGCGGTGACCAGGCTGATCTCGTGAGGGTCGAGCCCCAGGACCTCGGCGATGATGCCGGCCAGCACGGAGTCGCTCCCCTGGCCGATGTCGATCGCCCCGCAGTACACCATCACCCCGCCGCCCCGGTCGACCCGGATCTGGACCTCGCTGTGCGGCATCTCGTTCCAGTAGATGGGGAGTCCCGCGCCGCTCAGGTAGGTGCTGATCGCCAGCCCCACGCCGCGGCCGGCGGGCAGGCGGCCGTGCTTTTCATGGAAGCCGCTCGCCGCCACGACGCGCTCGATGCACTCGCGCAGACCGTTGCTCGTGATCCGGAGGTGGTTCACGGTCCTCGTAAATGGATCGGTGGCGTTCGCGAGCCGGATCGCGACCGGGTCGAGCCCGAGATCCTCCGCCAGCTTGTCCATCTGGATCTCGATGCCGAAGCGCGGCTGCGGGGTCCCGTGACCCCGCTTCGGACCGCACGGGGGCTTGTTGGTCCACAGGCGCGTCCCCTCGAACTTGTAGGCGGGGATCTTGTAGGTGACCGTCTGCAGCGCGCCCGTGTAGTAGGTGCTCGCGATGCCGTAGGACCCGTACCCGCCCCCGTCGAGGAAGGTCTTGAAGTGGCACGCGGTGATCCGGCCGTCGCGCCTGACGCCGGTGCGGATCCACATCAGCACCGGATGCCGGCCCCGGTGGGCGTAGAAGACCTCCTCGCGCGTCAGCGTGATCTTCACCGGACGCCCGGCGATCATCGCCAGTTTCGCCGCGCAGACCTCGTGGCTGAAGGGATCGCTCTTGCCCCCGAATCCGCCCCCGACCGGCGTGGCGATCACCCGGATCCGGCCCATCGGGAGGTCGAGGACCTTGGCCAGGGCCCGGTGGACATAGTGCGGCGTCTGGGACGCGGTCCAGAGCACGAGGCGGCCGCCGGCCTCGACCTGCGCGACCGCGCTGTGCTGCTCCATCGGCAGGTGGGTATTTCCCTGGAAGAAGAACGCGTCCTCGCGGATGTGGTCGGCCTCCGCGAACCCGCGCTCGAGATCGCCGAACTCCAGCGAGACGTTCTTGTGCACGTTTAGCGCGGGGCCATCCCCGTATTCCTGCACCCGAACTTCGGCCTCCGCGATCGCCTCCTCGATGGACATTACGGGCTTGAGCGGCTCGTATTCGACCTCGATGGCCTCGCAGGCGCGCTCCGCGGTTTCCTCGTCGACCGCGGCGACGGCGGCGAGTGGATCCCCGACGTACCGGACCTTGTCGAGGCACAACGCTTCCTCGTCCTGGCTGCTCGGCATGATCCCGAACTTCGTGGGGAGGTCGCGCCCGGTGATGACGGCCAGCACCCCGGGCAGCGCCCGGGCGCGGGCGACGTCCAGCCGCGTGATCCGGGCATGGGGCAGGTGGCTGCGCAGCAGTTTTCCGAACAGCATGCGCGGAAGGAACAGGTCGTCGGCGAAGCGCGTCTCGCCCGTCGTCTTGGCCGGCCCGTCCACCTTGGTCCACGGCCTGCCGATGATCCGGAGGCTTCCGCCGTCGCTCACGGCGCCTCCTCGCCCGCCCGCGCGGGCTCCGCCGTCTCCGCAGGCACCGCCGGTTCGTCGCGCCGCGGCGCGGATCCCGCGCCGCCCTCGCGCATCCGACCGGCCGCCAGGTCAACCGCCTCGAGGATCTTGAGGTAGCCGGTGCACCGGCAGAGGTTGCCGGCCAGCCATTCCGCCACCTCGCTGCGCGTCGGAGCGGGGGTGCGGTCGAGCAGCGCCTTGGCGGCGACCAGGATGCCCGGCGTGCAGTAGCCGCACTGGGCCGCCCCCAGTTCCGCGAACGCGGCCTGCAGGGGATGGAGCCGGCCGCCCCGGGCCAGCCCCTCGACGGTCGTGATCTCCCGCCCCTCAAGTTCGACCGGCAGGGCCAGGCAGCTCAGCACGGGGGCGCCGTCCACGAGCACGGTGCAGGTGCCGCACTCCCCGAGCTCGCAGCCGTGCTTGGTGCCCGTCAGGCCGAGATCCTCGCGCAGCACCTCGAGGAGGGTCTTGTGCACCGGCACGATCGCATCACGGTCTTCTCCGTTGACCCGGAGCGTCAAGGCGGCCTTCATGCGCGCGCCCTCCCCTTTCCGCCGGACCTCGTCCCCGCAGGCCGCGCGGGACCCGCCGCCGGACCGTCCGCGGCAAGCGCCGCCGACAACGCCTGAGCCGCGTCCCTGAGCGGGCCGGCGAGGCGCCGCAGCGCGGCGGGCGGCAGCCGGGTCCCCACCCCCACGATGGAGAGCGCGCCGATCGCCTCCGCATCCGGACCGGGCGTTCCCCGAAACACGGGCGCGGAGACGGCGCGGACCCCGGGGAGGTATTCCATGTCATCGAAGGCGACGCCGGCGCGCCGGACCCGCAGGAGTTCCCGGCGATAGCGGGCGGGATCCGTGACCGACCTGGGCGTATACGCGGGGAGCCTGGACGGCCGGCCGGCCCCCGCCGGTCCGAAGGCCCGCAGCACTTTCGCGACGGCCCCGGCGTCGGGCGGCAGGCGGTACCCCGGCGGCGCGGCGACCTTCAACTGGGACGGCGATTCCTCGCTGGCCAGGATGACACTCCCCGCCCCGTCGCGCAGATGGAGCGCCGCCGTCTCCCCCGACAGCCGCCGCAGGTGAGCCAGATGAGGACGCGCGAGCGCACCAAGGTCCTGACGGCCCACCGCCGCCCGGCCCAGCGCCGCAAGCGCCGGCCCGAGCCGGTACCGCCGGGTGCTCGGATCGCGGTCGACGAATCGGTGCCGGGCCAGCGTCGTGAGAATGCCGTGCGCGGTGCTCTTGTGGATGCGCAGGAGGCGGGCGAGGTCGGACAGGCTTGCGTCGCCCCCGCCGTTCCCCAGCGCCAGGAGGATCCCGGCCGCCCGATCGACGGCGGGCACCGGTCCCGAACGGGGCGCGAACGCGGCGGCCATCTGTTCTCCCTATTAAACTGACGTTCTCCTGACAGAACCGCGACAGATCGAGGATATCCCAAGGCTCCCGGCGCGTCAATGGGCGCCCGGCGGGCCGGGCGGGCCCGGGCATCGAACCTCTGTCCGGGGTTCGCAGGGGAGAGACGACCGGCAGAGGCGAACGGTGATCGACGGAACGCTGCGCGGTGAGGGAGCGACAGTGAACGTCGAGATTCGCCGCAGGCGCTTTGCCTCCGTGGTCGGCGCCGATATCGAGTTCGAGCGAATCGGGACGGGCTATCTCTTCACGGAAGGCCCGCTCTGGCACCCCCACGAGCGATTCCTGCTGTTCACCGACATCCCCGGCAACTGCATCAACCGGTGGAGCCGGGAACAGGGCGTCACGACCTTCCGCCGGCCGAGCCAGATGGCCAACGGCCTCACCTACGACCGCCGGGGGCGGCTGATCGCGTGCGAACATGCGACCAGCCGCGTGACCCGCACCGAACCCGGCGGCGCCATCACCGTGCTCGCCAGCCACTTCGATCGGAAGGCACTCAACAGCCCGAACGACGTGGTGGTGAAGCGCGACGGGGCGATCTATTTCACGGATCCGCCGTACGGGCGGGTCGAGTTCTACGGGGTGCCGCGGCCCCAGGAGCTGACCTTCCAGGGAGTGTATCGCCTCGAGCCCGACGGGGGAGCCCTCACGCTCCTCGTTGACGATTTCGACCGGCCGAACGGGTTGTGTTTCTCGCCGGACGAACGCCGCCTGTTCGTCAACGACACCAACCGCGGCCACATCCGCGTCTTCGACGTCGGCCCCAACGGAACCCTGACGAACGGGCGGGTGTGGGCCGAAACTCAGGGGGAAGGCAAGGGGGTCCCCGACGGCATGAAGATCGACAGCGAAGGCCACCTCTACTGCACCGGGCCGGGCGGGATCCATGTCTTCGACCCCGAGGCGGCGTGCCTCGGGGTGATTCGCGTTCCCGAGGACACGGCGAACTTCACGTGGGGAGACGACGACCTGCGGAGCCTGTTCATCGCGGCGTCGACGTCGCTCTACCGCGTCCGGGTCCAGGTCCCCGGCCGGCCGGTGTTCTGAACCGCCTCCTGCGTGACCCGAGGACGCCCGGGCCTAGAGGGCGCTGGAGGGGACGTCCGAGGAGGAACAGAAGCACCTCCTGCAAGAGGCGAGCACCTGGTCCTTCGTGACTCCTGACCACCGCGTCGGAGCCAATCGGCGAAGGCACCAGAGACAAAAGGGGGACGGGGTGTGAGACGTACCGTACGGTCTGGATCGGTCATGCTTCTCGCCGTGGTCGTATCCGCCGGTCTGCTCATCGGCGGCGGGGTCACACCGGGGATCGCGGCGGGGCCGCCCATGATCACGCCCAAGAATCCGCCGTTCCGCATCGCGCTGGCGAACTCGTACATCGGCAACACCTGGCGCATCGAGATGGAAAATTTGTGGAAGGCCGCGGTCCAGATGCCGCCTTACAAGACCCTGGTGAAGGCCGAGGTCTTCAACTCCGGCAACAACGTCCCGGCCCAGATCCAGCAGATGGACAACCTGATCTCCTCCAAAGTCGACGCGATCGTCATCAACGCGGCGTCTCCCACGGGCCTCAACGGCGTCATCGGGCAGGCGTGCGCGGCCGGGATTCTCGTCGTCTCGTACGACAACGTGGTCACGGCCCCGTGCGCCGTCAAGGTGAACACGGACCAGTTCCAGTTCGGCAAGCAGCTGGCCGGGTTCATCGTGAAAGAGCTTCACGGCCGGGGCAACGTGATCATGGACACCGGCGTGCCGGGGACCCACGTCGACGAGCAGCGGAACGCGGGCGCCGACAGCGTCTGGAAGGAAAACCCCGGGATCAAGGTCCTCACGCGGTTCAGCGGCATGTGGGATTCGGCCACCACCGAGCAGCGGTTCGCCCCGCTCCTCTCCACCTTCCCGAAGATCGACGGCGTGTGGGCCCAGGGGGGCACGGACGGGATCATCAACGCGTTCATTAAGGCGGGCCGCAAGCTCCCGGTGATCGCCGGCGAGGCGGAGAACGGGTTCCGGGTCGCGATGGTGAAGTACAAGGCGGCGGGGTTCCGGGGCATGTCCATCGGCCAGCCGCCCTACCTGGTGCTGGTGTCGCTGGCCCTCGCCGTCGACGTGCTGAAGGGGGCGCGGAAGGCGGAGGACATCACCATCCCGTTCCCGGTCGTGACCTCCGATGATGTCGCGTACGGGAAGAACGCGTTCCCGAAGCTCCCGAGCAGCTTCTTCGACGATTTCGCCGGAGCGGATGTCCCCATCTGCGTGGAGGCGGCCCAGAACGGGACCCCGTGTCCCGGGACGCTGAGTGTGCATCTCCCGTAGCCGCCTCGACCGAGAGCGGTGATCCATGCCGGCCCGCGGCGGGCTGCTGCCGCGGGCCGGCAACGCTATCCGTTCGGTGAGCACCGATGCCCCGCATTGAGGCGATCGACGTTTCGAAGTCGTTCGGGGGCGTGCACGCGCTCCAGGAGGCGTCGTTCGAAGCCGACGGCGGCGAGGTCCATGCGCTCGTCGGGGAGAACGGCGCCGGCAAGAGCACCCTGATCAAGATCCTCAGCGGCCTGCTGCGGCCGGATGATGGGCAGCTGCGGGTCGATGGGCAGGCGGCGCGGATCGACCGCCCGGCGGCGGCGCAGCGCCTGGGGATCGGCACCGTCTTCCAGGAACTCACGCTGCTCCCGCACATGACGGTCGCCGAGAACCTGCTGCTGCGGCGGGAGCCGCGGGACCGGTTCGGGCTCATCCGCCCGCGGGAGCTCGCGCGGCAGGCGGCGGAGCTGCTCGCCGGGCTCGGCCTCCGCGAGATCGACGCGGACGGCGTCATGAGCGGCCTCCCGCTCGCCCAGCGCCAGCTGGTGGAGATCGCCAAGGTCGTCTCCCGCGCGCCGCGGATCCTGCTGTTCGACGAGCCGACCTCCGCCCTGGCGGAGCGCGAGGTGATGTGGCTCATGGCCCTGATCCGGCGGCTGCGCGACGAGGGGCGGACCGTCGTGTTCACCTCGCACCGCTGGAACGAAGTCCACGACATCTCCGACAGGATCACGATCTTCCGCAACGGCCAGCGCGTCGGCACGTTTGCCGCGGCCGACGTCGACGAGAACCGCGCGGTGGAGCTGATGACCGGCCGCCACATGAGCGCGCTGTTCCCGCCCCTGCCCCCGCTGGGGGCGCCCGAGCCGGTCCTGGAGGTCCGCGGCCTCGCGTCGGGCCGCGTGCAGGACCTCGGCCTGACGCTCCACCGGGGAGAGATCCTCGGCATCGGCGGCCTGCAGGGACAGGGGCAGCGCGACCTCTTCCTGTCGCTCTTCGGCGCCCGGCGGCTCCGGGCCGGCACGATCGCCATCCACGGGCGCCGGGTGGCGCTCCGGCATCCCCGCGATGCGATCGGCGCGGGGATCGGTATCGCCCTCGTGCCGGAGGACCGCAAGGTGGAAGGCTTGTTCCTCCCGATGTCGGTCCGGCAGAACATGACGCTGCCCGTGCTGGGCGCGCTCAGCCGGCTGGGGTATGTGGATCTGCGGCGGGAGACGGACACCGTCGGCCGGATGATCGATCAACTCGCGATCCGGACGACGGGTCCCGATCAGATCGTCGGCGCCCTCTCCGGCGGGAACCAGCAAAAAGTCCTGATCGGCCGCTGGCTCGTCACCAACGCCCGGATCCTGCTGCTCTATGACGTCACCCGCGGCGTCGACGTGGCGACCAAGCACGACATCTATGACCTCGTCACCGCGCTGAGCGCGGACGGGCGGGCCATCCTCTACTATTCGAGCGATACGGCGGAGATGGCCCACCTCTGCCACCGCGTCCTCGTCATGCGCGAGGGGCGCGCGGCCA
>VBAK01000031.1 GCA_005882275.1 Candidatus Segetimicrobium genomatis | reverse complement strand
CCGGGAGCAGGGCCGCGAGCGCACTGAGCGCGCCACGAGCCTGGGAAATGGCGCGCATTTCCAGCCAGTGGCCGAGGACCATGATGGTGATCAGCGAGGCGAGTTCCCACCAAACGTCGATCTCGAAGAGACCAAATGTCGCAGCAAGCGAGGTTCCAAACGCGACAATGATCGCCAGGCTTATGAGGGTCATCATGCCGGGCTTGTGATCTGCCAGTTCGCGCTGAGCCCCGCGGATGAAAACCAGGCCCCCATAGATAAAGACCAGCGTTCCGAGAACCGCCGGGATTAGCTTCGAGCCCGGGAAGGAAGGCGCTGTATATCCAAACCAACCCTGAACGTCGCTCGACCAGATAACGACGGGAATCGTCAGGGCAAAACTCAGCCAGAATTTGTCCCGGAACATCGCAACGGAGTGGCCGGCGTGTCGATCGTGGCCGCCCTGATCGTCCGTCATCTTGTGACCGCCGTGCGGGTCGGGATGTCCGTGATCCTCGCGCGTCGCCAATTTCATTTAGGAAAACCCTGATTTAGCCGCTGTATCTGATGCAAAGGGCTCTGTCACGCAAGGACCGAGAAGATGACGCCTCGCGCGACCGCGCTCAGAAAGTTGGTGGATGCCGCCCCCAAGGGTCACAAGCCGGCTCATGCGGGCCCACGCTGTAATGTTTTCGCCCGAGCGGAGACTACCCATACCTTCACGCCTCAGGTGAGAAAAAGGACGTCATGACCGCGGTGATCGTGAGTACCGCCGCGATCAGGACATACTCGGCGGCCACTGCCCGGCGAAACCGCCGCCCACTTTGCACAGTCCCGTGGGCCAAGGCTGGGCCGAGCCGCCACTTGTTCGCGGCGGCAAGGCCCATCAGTAGAGCGAAGCCAACGACTTTCGCGATGAGCAATTCCCCGTAGGGCTCCCTCAGGGCGGAGACGCTCGGAAGCAACAGAACGGCTATGGCAAAGCCGGCCAACAAAACCACCGGCACAAGCCACGTCGCCACGGCAGTGAACCGCTCGATGATGTCAAAGGCCCGGGTAGGCGTCTCGCGCAAGCTCGCGACGTACAGCGGCGACAACGCACCGAACCAGAACGCGACGATCAGGAGGTGGATCATCAACAGCGCTGCCAATGCCCCACGATGGGCGGCTACGGATGTGTGTCCCGTGAGCGTGAACGCCAGGATGGCGATCACCGATCCGATCACTGCCACGATCGTCCAGCGACCACGCCCACCCTGAAGCCCGATCGCAATGAGCAACAGGCCCGCCAGCCGAAATGTGAAGGCCGCACGGCTCGAAGAGTGCCACACCATCCCTTGTAAAGAGGGGTCCCACATGCCGGACAAGTCCCCCGCCATCCGTGCGGCCTCCAAGGCGTAGTGTGCCGCGACCAACGCAATAGCCGCGAGCGCAGCCGCCTGACCCAGTCGCCGGACCGCACCCCGACAGCTTGCGAGCCGGCGCTCGAAGACCGCGAAGAAAATTGCGACTCCAGCGGCCTGGAACAGCAGGACGAAGGTCAACGCCCGCAGGATGACCGAGAGAACGTCCACCATTCGCGTGACGCCTCAGTGCTGCGTCGCATGATCGGCCGCACGATCTGTGGCGTGGTCGGGGGCCAGCGTGAAGTGCAGTGTGCCTGACATCATGTGGCCGTCATCGCTCACCACGCGCCAGCTCACCGAGTAGGTGCCGGGCGTCAATTGAGGCAGAGCGACGGAGATCTCTTGCGCGGCAGTGCTGGGCAGCGGTTTCAGGTTCTGCCGGGGCTCATCGCCCTTCTGAATCGACAAGGCGGTCACTCGCGCAGTTTCCGAGAAATTGAGCACGAGGTTAGAGGGGGAAGTTGTGATCACACTGCCGTCCGCCGGACGCGACTTCTGGAGGTGAGCGTGGGCACTTGCGATGGCCCCAAACGTCACCAAGGCAAGGCCGGACAAGAGTGACAGGATTTTCATGGCCAGTCTCCAGATGGTGGGTGTAACGATGCTGACAAGAGCCGGTCTATGTGTGGATGAGCGGTTCGTATTGAGTTCCGCTAAAACCACGCGCGCAGGCCTGCGACGAACTGCACGTCGCTCACGTCCCCGCCGGATTGCCGCACTCGGTCGGCGGTTCCGCCGAAACGGCGCGACCAAACGACCCCGATGTACGGCGCAAACTCCCGCCGCACCTCGTAACGAAGACGCAGGCCGATCTCAAGATCGGATAATCCGGAACCCAGTTGACGCGCGGGATCGGGTTTGCCGTACAGGTTGGCCTCGCCTTCCGGTTGCAGAATTAGCCGCTGTGTGAAGAGCAGCTGGTATTCCGTCTTGAGCCTCACGGCGGTGCGCCCCTGGTCACCGACATAGAACGTAGCCTCGGTGTCGAACCAATCGGGCGCGAGTCCTTGGACTCCGATCGCCGCCCAAGTGCGCGCTGGGCCTTCGCCGAAGTCTCGGCGTCCCCCGGACTGCACACTCCACCAACGCGCGAAGATATGGTCCCATAGCAGATCGGCGCGTGCGTTCTGCGTCGTGCCGCCGACGCGTTCGCCTTCTGTTCTGAGCCAGGCCTTGTTGTAATCTCCGCCATACCAGCCCCACGCATCCCACACCGCAGCCTTGCCCTCGGCGGTGTTGCGCCACTCGAGCTGATCAAAGAGCACTTTCGCCGTACGTGCCGTGTCGTCCATTTGCATCATCGCCGCCATGCTTGGGTAGGGCATGTCACCCATCGGATGCTGCGGCGGATCGGGTGGCACGTGAGCCTCCTCGCTCGCAGTCTTATGGTCGTTGTGCGCGGGCGCGGCAGGCGGTAGCGCCTCGGGGCTTTGCGACGAGCCGCGAGGGGGGTGAGAGGCCAATTCCTGAGGCTCGTCAGCGAGTGCGAATGAGGCGGCCACGAGCCCCAGGATACCGTGTAAGAGAGCGAGCTTCGCGCGAGGCATCACGACCGTGTCCCCTCTTTCGAGGAGCTCGCGACATGCACCTCCCGAAACATTCCCGCCTCCATGTGATACAGCAGATGACAGTGATACGCCCAGCGGCCGAGTGCATCGGCGGTGACCCAATACGCCAGACGCTGCCCCGGCTGCACGGTGATGGTGTGCTTGCGGACGAGGAACTCTCCTTTCTCCGACTCCACTTCGCCCCACATGCCGTGCAGGTGAATGGGGTGATTCATCATGCTGTCATTCACAAGCACCAGGCGCAGACGCTCGCCATGGTTGAAGCGCAAGGGTTCCGCCTCCGAGAACTTCTGGCCGTTGAATGACCACACGTAGCGTTCCATGTGCCCAGTGAGATGCAGCTCAATGTCGCGGCCCGCCTGGCGGTGATCGATCGGGCCACCGAGCGTGTGCAGATCGGCGTAAGTCAGTACTCGACGGCCGTTGTTCCGCAGACCCACCCCCGGATCGTCCAGGCGGCTCTGCGGTTGCATGGCTACTGAATCCACGTTGGGACCGTACTCGGCGGGCGCGTGATGCGGCGCGCTCATGGCATCACCCTTGGGTCTGGCATCGTGATCCATGGCGCCATGATCCATGTCTTTCATCCCGCTCATGTCCATGCCGGCCATGTTGTGACCCATACCCATATCCATCATGGTGAGGAGCGACCGGGGATCGAGCGCCGGCACCTCCGCCTGCATGCCAGGTTGGGGTGCCAGCGTGCCGCGGGCATAGCCCGAGCGATCGAGTGACTGCGCGAAGATCGTGTACGCGCGATCCTCCTTAGGTTCCACGATCACGTCGTACACCTCCGCCGTCCCAATGCGAAACTCATCGACGGTAACCGGCTCGACGTCCTGACCGTCGGCGGCCACCACCGTCAGCTTCAGCCCCGGAATGCGGACATCGAAGAAGCTCATCGAAGATCCATTGATGAAGCGCAGCCGCACTCTCTCGCCACGCCGGAACAGTCCGGTCCAGTTGCCAGCCGGCGTGGTGCCGTTCATGAGGTAGGTGTAGGCGTAGCCGGACACATCCGCCAGATCCGTCGGATCCATGCGCATTTGTCCCCACATGAGCCGATCCGCGACCGTCGGCTTCCAGCCTTGCCTGCGCGCATCGTTGAGGAAATCGCCCACCGTGTGCCGACCGAAGTTGAAATAGTTACTTTGCCGCTTCAGGGTTCGATAAATGTGCTCGGGGTCGCGATCTGTCCATTCCGACAGCAACACGACGTGTTCGCGATCTGCACGGTGCCGCTCGCCACGCCGAGGCTCGATCACGATGGGGCCATAGAGACCGGTTTGCTCCTGGAACCGCGAATGACTGTGATACCAGTAGGTGCCCGACTGATTGACTCTGAAGCGATAGACGTAGGTCTCGCCCGGCCCGATGCCGTCGAAGCTCAGTCCCGGCACGCCGTCCATATCGGCGGGGAGAATGACTCCGTGCCAATGGATGGAGCTCGGTGCGGCCAACCGATTCGACACTCGCAGTGTGATGGCATCCCCTTCGCGCCACCGCAACAGCGGCGCAGGGAGTCGTCCGTTCACGGCCGTGGCGATTCCCGGCTGGCCGGTGAAATTCACGGCCAGTGCGCCAATCTCCAAATTGAATTCAGTCCCGGACAGGACGGCACCTGCATCGCCCGCGGTTGCCGGCTCGGCGGCTGCGACCCAGCCAAAGCGACGCGCACTGCCGAGGACCAGCACTCCGCCTGCGAGCCCCTGGACCAAACGCCGTCGTGAGCGACTCAGACCCTCCAACGTTAAATCAGATCGATCCATCGCAATTCCTCGGTCATCACCATGTGATCCAGCACGGATCCCTGCCGCCTGGGGGCGCCGGAACCACCTCGGGCCAGGTCCGGCGCAATGTGTCGACGCAGCTACGGCGGCGAACCTAAGTAGGCGTGTCAGTAGGAATCAGCGCTCTGAAACGCGCAGGCCCGAGCTGCTCGAATCGACGCCCTAGCGTGCTTTGCGCCGCGAAGCGGTCACACTACGACTGTCTTGTGCTCGCGCAGCGCAGATCGCGTCGATCGCGCCTGAGACTCAAAGGATGGGAGGTCGAAACAACTCGTTCGTGCGCGCAACGGGAGGCCGCACGTCGAAGACAGGCAATAGCACCGAACCGGAAAGAGCCACGCTCGCCAGTGGCAGGTCGAGCGCACAGGGGCTCTGCGCGCAATGACACTGGCACCCCAGAGAGCGGCAGCAGTCGTGTTCGTTAACCGGGTTTTTATGCGACGACAGGGCACTCGTGGGGGCTCCAGCGTCGCCTCCCTTGGCGGTCCCCGAGTCCTTGGACGGCTGGGCAGGACAGTGCCCCGCTTCCATGCCGTTCATCTGCCGTTCGGGTGGGGCAACGACAGCTTGCGCGACGTCCCATTGCAAACCGATGGCGAGCTGAAATATTACCAGCGCTGTGATCACCCAGTTTGCAGGTCTGCTACGCACGATCCTCAGCGTACACCCCTCGCTGTGATGAGAGAAGAGCTGCGCCATGCCGTCGATCCGGTCAACGCCGATACGCGGGTTCCCGTGCATGCCTCCGACGATGCTGGCTCGACAGTCCGCCGCTTCATCGCATCGTGATCAGCATCGCCTGAGGATCCGCTGTGTGAGCGCGGGCCGGAGTCGCCACGCGCGTCATTCACACGCTTCTGGTGCTTGGTTTGTGGAAAGAGATCGCCAAGGCCCGACGATAATTAGGCCAGCGTCCTCTCACTCGACGGACGCCAGCCTGTGGTGGCACGACTGACGTGCCAAAGGTCGCCAATAACCCAGTAACGGGTTTCCGAAACTTCGGATGAGGCACCAGGACGCGATATGTCCAGACCTTGTCCGCATCGGTCCAGCGCTTTAAATACGAACAAGGAACGTAGTGGCTGTCGCGGTGGAAAGCCATTTCTGCTGCCGGTTCCTGACTCACCAAAGCCGCTTACACATCTTCGGTGCCCGTAACCTCATGCCGGGCACCGTGATTTATAACCGAAACCAGTTGGCGCAGACGAGGCAGAATGGAACGTCGCGCTATGAGCGTACAATCCGACCCGGGGTGCAGAACGTGGCCCAGAACCAGAAAACGTGGTTTAAGAAAGACTTGTCGAATCTCCATGGGCCCCGAGATTCGTCAGCGGCGAAAGATTGTGGACAGCCCTGTACTTCACCGTAGCCGCCTGGAAAAGTTCACTCAGACGATCCAGTTGCTCTTCCAGTACCTTATCGGGAATCCAAACGAGCCGTCGCCGATTCCGTTGCGCGCGGCGGCGGGTTCCTGGGCGAGGCAGACATTCAGGTAATCAGAACTGAGTGCGGCCGCTCGTCGCCTTCCGAATATTGTTCTACGGCCAATTACGCCGCCAGTTTCAACTTCGGCTTGAGTCCGGCCCGCGCTGCCAACCGTACCAGCAGGTCCATGCTGAATCGGTCGATCTTACCGCGCTTCAAATCCGACACACGCGCTTGGGTAACGCCCAGCACCTTGGCGGCCTCGGCTTGCGTCATGCGGCACTTTTCCAGCCAGTGCTCCAGGCCAATCAACAACTGCGCGCGCATTTCCATCTCGGCCGCTTTCTCGGGCGGAAAAAGATCGTAAAAGACACTGCGCCCTGCCGGCGTCACGTGACGGGGGCCATGTTCTCCTGATCGCGCTGCGACGAGTACGCGACGTGGCGATCACCATGGCGCCGATCGTATTGACCGGGTTCTTGACCCTGGGCAGCTGCGTCCTGATCGGGCAGCCGCTGAATTTTGCAAACATTATCGCCCTGCCGCTGCTCTTTGGGATTGGGGTGGCGTCCCATATCTACTTCGTCATGTCTTGGCGCTCGGGCGGCTCGCATCTTCTGACATCGAGCCTGGCTCGGGGGGTATTTTTCAGCGCGCTCGCGACGGCGACCGGCTTCGGCAGCCTCTGGGCCTCGAGCCATCCTGGAACAGCCAGCATAGGCAAGCTCCTGATGATCTCTCTGGTCTGGACGCTCGCCTCGGCACTGCTCTTCCAACCGGCGCTGATGGGTTCAGCGAGCCTGAAAAACGAGACCGCCGAAACTACTTCATAAGACGGTCGCTGGACTTGTCCAGATGGGCTTTCAGGACGGGAGCCCCTCCAGCGGCGAGCATTGCGGCGAAGTCCGATCGGCGCAAGGTGAGTTCACTGACCCCGTTGGAATAGACGTCGATAATCTTCCAGGTTCCGTTCACCTCGTGCATCCGATAAAGCAAGCTCACGGGCGTGTCATGAGCGGGAATGACCCGTATTTCACTCTCCAAAAGGCGATTCCTCTCAACGACGGCGCATCCGTGATCTTCAACACCAGCGTCGTCGCTAGCAAGGGCACCGAGAACGTCGGTGTCTATGCAGCTACCAAGTCCGCCGTGCGATCCTTTGCCCGGACGGCGGCGACGATTCGAGCACCTCAATCGAGTTCGTCATCCCTTGTGCAGTCGATTCCTGCGCAGCACCTCGTAGGGGTGCATGTCCTCGTCCGACCCGCGCCAAGCTCGTCAGGCAGCTGGAGACTCTCCGCCTACCAGACGTTCTTCGCATCAGCATTTATCGAACCGTCCAATCGAGCGGGCAAATCGACAGCGAGAGCATTACGTTCTCTGGCGGTGGTCATTTGAAAGTTAGCTCAGGTCTGACAGCAGGATGGACTTGATGCCCGACGGCTCGCAGACCCGCCAGCCGGCGTCATTTGTAATTGCTGCGGTAGCACCCGTACGAATTCCTGTCGCCAGCAGTATCGCGTCCGGTGTCCGCAGGCGGTGACGAGCGCGCAAGGCAGCGGCATCCAGTAAGATTTCTCTGGTGACCGGCTCCAGTTCTAAGTTTGGAAAATAGCTCAGCAGCAGTTCGTACTCGTCTGCCACGTCCTGGCGACCCAATTGCAATGGCCGGACGGTCAATTCCAGCAGTGTCAGCTCCGAGGTAACGCCTCGGAAGGCACCCTCTTCCAAGGCCTCGACGGCCCGACCTGCCGCCACT
>VBAK01000161.1 GCA_005882275.1 Candidatus Segetimicrobium genomatis | reverse complement strand
CCGTCTCAACTATGCTGGCCCGCCGACCCGGTGGTTCAGACGCCCGGGATCCGGGCAGGGGGACAATCCGGCCGGGGCCAATTTCCCCATGGACGGAATCGGGAGGTCGGGGGATGCCAGAAGCCCGCATCAACGGTGTGAAGCTCCACTACGAGATTCATGGGAGCGGTGGCCCGCTCGTCCTCGTCCACGAGTTCGCCGGCGACAGCGGCTGATCCAACACCTCCCACTCCCGAATCGTGACTTGAGGCGAAAACGCGCGACTAGCGTGTCGCAAGGGAGGAGAAGCGGATGCTGAAGGAGTTCAAAGAGTTCGCCATGCGGGGAAGCCTTCTCGACCTGGCGATTGGCATCGTGCTCGGCGCCGCGTTTGGAAGGATCATTTCTTCGTTTGTCGGCGATGTGCTGATGCCGCCAATCGGCCTGCTCTTCGGAGACTTGGACTTCGCGAATCTGTTCATTCCCCTCCGGGGAGGCCCGTACCCGTCCGTGGCCGCGGCCAAGGCCGCCGCCGCCCCCACGATCAACTATGGCATCTTCCTCCTCACCGTCATCGACTTCGTGATCGTGGCGTTCGTGATGTTCCTCTTGGTCCGGCAGATCAACAAACTACAGCGCCGGCCGGAGGTGACGCCGACCAGCAAACCGTGCCCGTACTGCCTCTCGATCGTCCCCTTGATGGCAGTCCGGTGCCCGCACTGTACATCTACCCTGGAAGCGGCTTGAGTCGGAGCGCGCTGCAAGACCTCGGGTGAGCCTGGCGCGAGGGCCCATGTTCACATGGCGACGTCGGCCCAGGTCGTTCCCGTGGCTTCCGTGTACCAGAGCCTACTCGCAGGCGATATCGGCCCGCCCTACTACACCGCCCGGACATCGCTCAATACCCTGGCCCTACTGGATCCGCTGACTGACGACGAGGTACGGGAAGGCGGTTCGAATTCTTTGTGATGGTGGAGGCGGCGGGAATCGAACCCGCACCAGCCGAGCCACCTGTTTCGCCAGAGCCCTTGGAAGACAAGGATCCCAGCGATGGTCCCTCGTGACGGTCGGGTCGCTTGCACTCGTTCTGCACTTGTCGCGGTGGTTCCGGGCCGCAACCCAATCTCACAGGCTAAGTTCGACCCGCCGAGCTCCTGAGTACGATTCAGACGCTCGGATCGCTACACCTTGTTCAGCCTTCTCCAGTGTCGCAATCCGAAAGCCTTCATCGTGCGGTCCGCCGAAAGCCGGCTGACCATCACGAGGGAGTCATCTTTCGGCGAGGGCTAAGCGCCAGTAACTCCTGAACGGCACGACCGACTTCATCGATAAACTCCTTAAGCTTCTGAGGCTTGTGAATGTATCTCGCCGCTTCCATGAGAGCCGCAAATTGCCGGTCTTTTGAAGTGTCTGACGCTGTGAGGACTCCCACGGGGACACCCACGAGCCGCGGCTCCCGGCGGACCACGTTCAGCACATCGAAACCGTCGCGACGCGGAAGATTTAAATCGACGAGGATCAGGTCTGGCACCACGAGATGGCTCTCGGATATAGCCCGTATCACCTGCGCGCCATCCTTGTATAGGATCAAATCGAAGACGATGTTGCGGCTCCGGAGCGATAGTTCAAGCAAATGCACGTCTCCGGGGTTATCTTCGACGAGCATAATCTGCACCGGTGCGTTGTTCTTCGTGCGGCCGGCTTCCGGACTATCGGTCACACACAACCCTCCTTCTTCGCGGTACGAGCCAGTCTATGGGAGAAGCCCCTTGCATAACCGCCTTATTTCCAGCCGGAAGCCAGCAGCATCTCTTCGACGCTCCGCCCCACTTCTCTCAGAAAATCATCCAGCCCCGAAGGTTTGGTGATATAGCGCGCCGCGCCGAGCAGAGCGGTGCGATGGTTATCGCTGGGTGATGCCGATGACGTGAGAATGAGGACAGGAACATCTGCAAGATGTGGCGTGTTGCGGATTGCTTTCAGCACGTCTACGCCGGCAACCTTCGGCAAATCCAGGTCGAGCAGAATGAGGTCGGGCGCTTTCCGTCCGTGTTGTTGCGTCAAATCGTTCAGCGCTCTTTGACCGTCCCCAAAGCACGTCAGATCGACCGCGATGCCTTGTTCCTGCAGCGCCCTCTTGACCAGCAACACATCGCCGGGATTGTCTTCGACGAGCACGATGCGGGCGGTTTTCGACACCAGCGATTTACTCCTTAGGCGGGATCATGAACTTGAAGTCTGAGCCCTGCCCGAGCTTCGACTCCACCCAAATGCTCCCCCCGAGGCGCTCCACCACCTTCTTGCAGAGCGCCAGGCCGATGCCCGTGCTGGCGGGCGTCGTTCTATCCAGGCGGTAAAACATCGCAAAGATTTTCTCTGCATACTGCGGCTCGATGCCGACGCCATTGTCCTTGACCGAAAACACCCATTGCCCTTGGTCATTTTTCCCGGCCGAGATGTGAACCTTTGGCGGCTTCTCGCTCCTGTACTTGATCGCGTTTCCGACCAGGTTCTGAAAGAGCTGCACAAGCCCGGCTTCCTCTGCCCAAACGGTCGGCAGAGCATCATGCGTCACGACAGCCCCACACTCGGTAATGAGCTCCTGTAGATTACGCAAGGCTCCTTCCAGCGCGCCATTACTATCGACCAAAGTGTTGTGTTCTTCACCGCGTTCGCCGACTTGCCAATACTCACGCATGCCTTTGAGCAGTTGCTCTATA
Source organism: Candidatus Segetimicrobium genomatis (assembly GCA_005882275.1). Lineage (GTDB taxonomy): Bacteria > Sysuimicrobiota > Sysuimicrobiia > Sysuimicrobiales > Segetimicrobiaceae > Segetimicrobium > Segetimicrobium genomatis. Next base: position 20,632 of record VBAK01000161.1, on the reverse strand, counting down.
CGCTGGGCGCCTTCAACCGCGTAGGCGATGAACTGATCGGCATCCTTGCCGAGCTTGCCCTTGCACTCCCTGGCAAGGAGCTGGGAATAGCTGGTGACCATGCGGAGCGGCTCCTGCAAGTCGTGCGAGGCGGCGTAGGCGAAGTGCTTGAGGTCCTCGTTCATCCTCTCTAAACTCCTTAACTGTTCCTGCCTCTCGGTGACATCCTCGATCGCCAGCAGGATCGTTTGCGCATATGGCGGCGGCTGCCGGATCTGACGAGCGCTCAGGAGCATTATCTTTCGCCCGATGCCGGGGAATATACGTTCAACCCTGAAGTCCTCGGCCCCGGTTTTTTCCTGCGGGATCTTTGCCAATACCTCCCGCAACTTGGGGATATCCCACTGTCCGTTGCCGAGATCGTAGATGAAACGATTCTCCGTCTCCTCTTTTGCGACCCGGAAGGTTGCATAGAAGGCTTGATTGGCGCGCCTGATTTTCAGCTCGTTGTTCAAGATCAGAAGAGGCTGCCGGATTGTCTCCACAACGGCTTCGGCATAGTCACGCGCGTGCGTGATCGCATCGATATCGAGCATCACCAGCAGAGCGCCATCTATTTTATTGTCGGACGTTCTGTAAGGCAATGCCTGGAGTGAAAACCAGCGGCCGTTCGGGTCCTGAATTTGCCGTGCGGCTGCGCCCCGGCCGTTGACGACCTCGCGCAGCAATTGCAGCAGGTCGGGAACGTCAATGTTGGGCTTAAGATCGGCGATCGGCCGTCCGATATCGGAATCGATGAGATTCAGCACCGGCGCTATGGCCTGGGTGAAACGCCGGATCTTCAGGTCTTTTCCGACCATGACCAGGGGGACATTGATGCCGGTCAGCACGTTCGACAGATCCGTGTTCGCTTCGGTCAACGCGACATTACGGGTCTTCAGCTCATCATTCACCGTATTCAATTCTTCGTTGGCTGACTGAAGCTCCTCCTTGGCCGTCTCCAGCTCCTCGTTGCTCGCCTGCGCCTCTTCGTTGGCGGATTTGAGTTCCTCCGTGCTGGCTTCCTGCTCCTCGATAATCGATTGCAGATATTCCTGGGTTGCCGCCAACTCCTGTTTCAGGCGGGCATTTTCCCGGTTGCCGCGGCCTTCGACGGTCTTGCGCGGTTTGGCGGCGGCCTGCTTCTGCTCCGCACCGTCCGCCGGGCCGGGCGTGGCCGCTGGCGCGGCGTCCTCAAACACAACCATGAAGTGAAGACCGCCGGCCTGGACCGCTCCATTGACCGGAACGACCTTCAAGGTGACGTCCCTGAGATTGCCGCGCTGGTTGACGCGCGCCTGCTGGGTCACGGCGGCCTTCGTCTGCCTGGCCTTGAGGCACGCCATCCGCAGTCCTGCATTCAGGCCCTCGCGGGCCATTTTCAGGAGATTGTACGTCGGTTCTCCGGATGCAAGCTGAAGGTAAGGCCCGGTATCTCCGCGCACATGAACAATATTCAGCGCATCGTCGACGATGACACAGGCAGGGGCATATTGCGCCAGCAACATCCGCTCGGCCGTCTTCTGCACATCGAGCGCCACCGTAACGTTGCTGTCGCCCGCCGTGTCTTTGCCCATCGCGTCTGCAGGAGACGCGCTCGCCAGGACTTGGAGATTCAGCGGATCTCCCTCCGGCTTCTTCACATAAAGTTTCACCTTCTTGTCCAGCGGCGAGAAGGAGGTCGAAAGCGCTCCTACGCTTTCCGATGGTCCGAGCAGGAGAACGCCTGCGGGCTTCAGCGCGTAATGAATCATCGACAGCGCTCTTCTCTGCAACACAGGCTCGAAGTAGATCAGCACGTTACAACAGCTGACCAGATCGAGATTGCGGAAGGGCGGATCCGTGGCGATGTTCTGCGGAGCGAAGACGCAGGCCTCGCGGATGGATTTGTGGATCTGGTACCCGCCGTTCACTTTGACGAAAAAGCGTTTCAGACGTTCCGGCGAAACGCCGGCGAGGGCGGCCATATCATAGGTTCCCGCACGGGCCTGCTCAATCGCCGTCTGGCTGACATCCGTGGCGAATATCTGAATGGGCACATGCGTCCCGGAACGCTCCAGAAACTCCGTCAGGCGGATGGCGACGGAGTAGGCCTCTTCGCCCGTCGCACAGCCCGGCACCCAGATTCGGATGCTGTCCTCCGGCGACCTGTCTTTGAGCATCTCAGGGAACACTCTGGCGTCCAGGGCTTCGAGTGCTTCAGGCTCCCGGAAAAAGGATGTGACGCAGATGAGGAGGTCATCGGCCAATCTCCGCAGTTCGGCAGGGTTCTCCTGAAGATACGCGAGGTAGTCGCCCAGCTTCTCAGAGCCGTGGAGAACCATGCGGCGCCGAATACGCCGGTGGGTTGTCGTGCGCTTGTAGTGCGTAAAATCATTCCCGGTCGCGGTCCGCAACAGGTGAAAGATTCTGTCCAGTGCGCTCCCCGTCTCCACCACCGCTTCGCCAGCCTGCCCGGACGCCGGCGCCACGTAAGGATGCCGCGCGATCCGGACCAGGCGTTTGGCGATCTCATCCGGCGCCAGGACGAAATCCACGATGCCGGCAGCAATCGCGCTGCGCGGCATGCCGTCGAACTTTGCCGATGACGGTTCCTGCGCGAAAGTAATGCCCCCTTCCGCTTTCACCGCCTTGAGTCCCAGGGTTCCATCGGACGCGGTCCCCGATAGAACAATGCCGATGGCTTTGCTGCCCTGGTCCGCGGCGAGCGATCGCAGGAAATGATCGACGGGCAGGTTCCGGCCGGGCTCGCGCGCATCGGCCCGTAGGCACCCGTCCGATAGGCTCAGGGATATGCCGGGGGAGATGACGTAGATGTGGTTGGGATGCGGCGGGGTGTCAGCCGTGACCTCCAGGACAGGCATCCTGGTTGCCTTGGAGAGAAGCTCTGTCAGATGGCTCGGGTGCTTCGGGTCAAGGTGCTGAATCAGCACAAACGCCATACCGGAATCTGACGGCAGGTGTTTGAGAAGGGCGGTTAACGCCTCCAGGCCGCCTGCCGACGCGCCGATGCCGACAACCGGAAATAGTGCTTCTGGCCTGTTGATTGCAGGGGGGGCGTCGAGGGAGAGTCTCGCTTCTCGCTTCTCGCTTCTCGCTTCTCGCTTCTCGCTTCTCGCTTCTCGCTTCTCGCTTCTCGCTTCTCCGCTTCTCGCTTCTCCGCTTCTCGCTTCTCCGCTTCTCGCTTTTTACAGTATGGATGTGTTCCTCTGCCCGTGGCGCCGCCGTCTTGGCTGGCCGCGCAGAATGTTTCGATCGCTGGGGGGTCTTATTGGCCATCCTGATTTCCCTATTGCGGGCGACAGAACTTCATAAACCCGTCCAGGTCCAGCGGCTTCGAAATAAAGCAGATTTGCTTGAGCGCGGTAACCCTGTTTTTCTCTTCCGGCAACACAGAGGAACTCAAAACGACGACGAGGAGATCGGCGAATTCCGCGTTCCCACGAATCTCCTCAAGAACCTCCATTCCACCGTGCTTCGGCAAGTGCCGGACCATCACAATCAACCCCGGTGGCCGCGTCGCGTCAGCGTATTCGCCCTCTCTCCGGATAAGGGCCAATGCCTCCGCGCCATCCGTCAGCGTAGTCCGCTCATAGCGGAAGTGCCCTTTGTTCACCACATTTTACCACATTTTTGAATCTCGAAATGGCCGCCATCACGCGCCGCTGACTATAGCCGCGCGCGGGGCGCCGGTCAACGGGCGGCCCGGCTCTCCCCGGAACCCCGGAGTTTTAGGCCCTATGGGGTCACTCCTCTAATCCGAAATTTCCGCCACCGTCGACCGCATCTGAATCCGGATTTTCTTCTGCAGCTCGCGGTGTTTCCGCGCCACCGTTGTCGCTCTTACCGCTCGGTAGACCTCGCCCATCAGAAGCATGTGCCACGTCACGATGAGGAGTTTGCGGGCGAGTGCGATGATCGCCTTGCGGGGCCCAATCTCCTGCGTCTTGCGAGCATAGAACTGACCGAGGGGCGCGCTGTCCCTCTGGCCCAGGGAATGGGCGGCATCCACCAGGAGGGTTCGAAGGAGCGGGCTCCCCGTTTTGCTGATGCGCCCCTGGCGGTGCTGCTCGCCGGATTGCACGATCGACGGATCGAGGCCGGCGTACCGCGTCACCTGTTTGGGCCGGGTGAAGCGATGGGGATCCCCGAGGATCGCCCAGCTAGCGGCCGCGCCGATCAAGCCCATGCCGGTGATTGTCAGGAGCACCTGGACCGCAGGCACGTCGGCGACGCCGCGGGCGATTTCGCCCTCGAGGCCCCCCAGCACATGGCGACCTCATCGTTCCGCGTCCGCAAGGCCGCTGACATTCGGGCCCACTATCAGGTGACCGACCCTCTGGCCTTCCTTCACGTCAATCTCCTGGATAATCGCAGCGAGTTCATTGCGCCGCTTCGTGTCCAAGTGACACAAGAGGGGGAGAACTTCGTGATAGAAGTGTCAGGAGCCATCGCGATCGCCAATACCATCGCATACCTCAGCGAACTGATCGATCCGATCGGCATCTTCCTCGGGCTCACAGGGCAGAATCTCATGCACCAATCACTCCGGTATCTGCTGTTGGGAGAAGGCGAGATCGGCCTGATAGTCTACGCCATCGTAGTACGCTACTGGGAGTGGATTGGAAAGGGGCCCCGTCGGCCAGTTCTCTATATCATGGGCACCTAAATTATAAATTAGACTAAGACTAGTGTAGCGTCCTTTTACCACCGGCGGTGACACTTTCACCTCCAAGTCCGCGCTCATGCTGGGCGTACAAAAACGCGGAACCGCGGGACCCTAGGCCCCGCGGTTCCCGTCGCAGCCGTATTGCTTATCGCTTGCCTACGAGTGCAGGCTGCGGAGATTGCGCGATTTCAATCGGCACCTTTCTCGGCAGCACGCCCTCGTGAATCGGGAGCGTGATGTCAAGCACGCCGTGGGTATACTTCGCCTTCACCTGATCAAAGGCAAGCCCATCCGGCAGTGTGATCGTTCGTTCGAATAGCCCATACGCGACCTCGGTGAACAGGTACTGATCCTCGGGTACGTCATAGGTGAACTTGCGTTCCCCCTTGATCGACAGCAGGTTGCCACTGACCTTGATGTCCACGGTGGCAGGGTCGACGCCTGGAACCCACGCCCGCACCATCAAGTTGTTGCCCTGATAGAACGACTCGACAGCCGGAGCCCATGCCGTTGTACGGCTCGTGCCCTCACCGCTATGCAGCCTGTTCATCAGCTCACGATTTAGCCCAGCTAGATCCGCAAACGATAACCATCGATTGTTAAGCATTGATTACTCGCCTCCTTCTCAACGAACCGCCCGGCGCCCCACTTGGAGCGTTGGCCGAGAAGTGACCATCCATCTATCACCTCAACTTAATGATGACACTTGCAATTAGTATTGTCAATGAATTTATCAATATTGTTTTAAATCTTAATTACTGTATCATTGTCATATTTAATGCCAATTGTGGATTCATGTGTAATCTGGTGATGTTAAGGTGAGTTGCCACTTATGTACCCCGGACACAACCGTCTGGAGCAGCGTTCACTTCGGGAGCATGTTCGAGAGCGGTCTGCGAAGCGAAAACGCCGCCTGTCGGCCAAGAAGTTGTCCGCATTTTCGGGATCTGGAACTGGCACCGTCGACTGAATAGGTAGCGAAGGCGTCTGCGGACGACGAACGCGCCTCAGCAGTATCCTAAAGAAACGATACTTCAGCTCCTTAAGTGCGATCGTTTGGATAAGACCGGCTTCGGGAGATGACCCCGGATCTCTCTGCGGACGCGACGGGCGATCGTCACCGCGCGCCGGGCTTCGGTCAACGAGATGATTCCCGAGCCTGGGTACCTCGCTCCAGTCGCGTACGCTGTAAGTCTCCTATGCTCCACAATGTTGAGTCGTGGTTTTTCCCTTGTGGGCAGCAGCGCAATGAGCTGCTCGAGATCGTGCGTCTTCGGAAAATCAGTCCCACGCACTGTGAGGAGCGCTTTCACATACTTCTCCACACATTGTTGCGCGTGGAAGCAAACCGTATCGGTTGGACACTCATTGGCGAGCTTCAAAATCTGCGCGGCGGCCTTGAGGTCGTTCTCGGCCTTGACGACCCACTCTCGGGCCACCGAGTAAACATTCTCACGCTCTGGCATAGAGGACTTTGCCCTCACGTGTCGCCGGTCGCTCGATCGTACCGGCAATTTCCTTTCGCCAGGCAAACTCCTCTGGCGTGGTGACTATAACATCCTTGGGTAGGCGGAACCCATGGAGCGCGACGGCGATCTCTACTGCTTTGTCCCGCTTTGACCCCGGCACCGCCATGACGACGAGGAGATCCACGTCACTGTCGGGGCCCGCCTGGCCCCGAGCGTGAGACCCGAACAGAATGATTCTGTCGGGATCGAACCTACGGACGATAAGACGAGCCATCCGGTCGATCGTCTTCTGCAGTTGCTTGCGTTGCATACGACGCATTCAGCACCGCCTGCTGTATTCGCGCTAGAGCCCTCTTCCTCTCACTGGCATCGTACCTTCCCTGAGAAACGAGGTCAACGCGTATTGAAGGATCTGAAATTCGACGACACCATCCCAGATTTCACGCCCTCGGTCCAGAACCCCGACAGCCTACGCCTGATGCGCGGGGAGCCCGAGGCGTTCGTCGCCGAGGCGGCACAGTCGGGACGACTTTCCCCGAAGACGATAAACCATGCGCTCGCCTTGCTCAAGCAGCTGCTGACGGCGGCGACGGACTGGGGATATCTGGCCGCCTCGCCGATCGGGAAGGTTCGCAAGTTGCGGCTCCCGCGGCGCCCCCTGCCGCTCTGGACGCCGGCCGAGATCCGGCGCTTTCTGCTGAGCGCGCCCGAGGAATGGCGGCCGGTGTGGCTCGTGGGGATTTTCACGGGCCTCCGCCCAGGGGAAATCCAGGCGATGGCCTGGCGGGACCAGAACTGGCCGGACTTCACCAGCAACCGGATCCACGTCACGATGTCGTACGAAGCCCGCTCCAGGGTTCTCGGGGCGCCGAAAACAGACCGGTCCGTCCGAGACGTGGACATGGTGCCGACCGTGCGCCGCATCCTCGAGACCCTGCCGGGCTGCGGGTCCGCCGGGCTCGTGTTCCCCGGCGTCCACGGAGGCATGTTCCCGCGGAGTCCGTGGCGGCGCGCCTGGGATCGGACGATCCTGGCGGCCAAAGTGCGGCGGATCCGACCGTACGATCTGCGGCACACGTTCGCCAGCCTGCTGATCGCGGCCGGAAAGAACCCCCCTCTACATCGCCCGGCAGCTGGGGCACTACTCGGCCGGCTTCACGCTCGACACCTACGGGCACCTGATGAAAGCCCTGCCCCGTCGGCAGGTGGAGTCTATCGACGAGCTAGTTTTCCCCGAGGGGTGGGACGCTGCACTCAAATTGCACTTGTCCGGCGCTCCGCAGGGTGCAACGGGGTGCAGTCCTGTTCTACCGTCTGAGGGCTTAAAACCCTTGGAAAATGCGGCGCCCAGCAACGCCGTGCAGTCGGATGGAGCCGGGTTCTTGGTGGAGGCGGCGGGAATCGAACCCGCGTCCTGAAGCCGCGAGGGCAGGGCATCTACGCGCGTATCCTGCGGTTTGGATTCGCGGGGCCGGACTCCCGCAGGCCGGATTCCGATCCCGCTAGCTCTCTGGGTCTTAGCCGGCCCTCCCGGAGCGAGGAGCGCCGGAGCAGCTGGCTGATGACGTTCGACCCCCGCGCGCCAGCGAAGCGGGGCGAACGACGCTACTTAGTTAAGCAGCGTAAGCGAGCTGTGTATCGGCGTGTAATCGCCGTCCAGTTGTTTAACGAGGTCCTGGACCACCTCGGCGCGCCACCCTGCTTCTGCCTGCTCAGTCGAGACCTGTCGCCCCCATGCCGTACGCCGTGGCCGGGGACACCGTGCGCATCTCCGGCCCGCTTTCACCATCAATTATACCACGGGGCCGAATGGGACCCGGCAGGCAAAAGGCTAGGAACGGCGGCGTCTCAGCGTCCGCGCCCCCAGGTTTCTCGCAATCCGGCGCTCGGCATCGCGCTCGGCGATCCGTTCGCGCTTGTCGTAGAGATGGCGCCCCCGCGCGACGGCCAGTTCGACCTTGGCCACCCCCCGCCGGAAGTAGAGCCGCAGCGGGACGAGCGTGTAACCCTTCTGGTCGGTTTTCGCCCGCAGCCTCGCGATCTCGCGGCGGTGCAGGAGGAGCTTGCGCGTCCTGAGCGGGTCGTGGTTGTGAATGTTCCCCTGGGCGTACGGACTGATGTGCAGGTGGTGCAGCCAGACCTCGCCCCGGTCGACCCGGGCGAAGGCATCCGTGAGGTTGGCGCGGCCCTCGCGCAGCGACTTCACCTCGGTGCCGGTGAGCGCGATCCCGGCCTCGTGGGTCTCCTCGATCCAAAACTCGTGCCGGGCGCGGCGGTTGGCCGCGATCGCCTTCACGTCCCCATTCCGCGCGGCCTCCGCCATGATCCTCAGGTCCCTCTGACGAACGTCCCCTTGGCTTCCGCGAGCCGCGTGCCGTCGGGGAGCGCCAGGACCGCCTCCGCCGTGAACAGCCTCATCCGCTGACCCACAACACGCGCGCTCACCACCAGGGGCCGCCCCACCGGCGCCTCCTGGCGAAAGCGGATCTCCAATTTCGCGGTCAGGGTCTCCTGTCCCCTCAGATGGAAGAGTTGGGCCATCGCGTCGTCGAGGGCCGCGGCGACGATCCCGCCGTGCAGGACACCCTCGTAGCCCTGGTACTGCGGGCCGGCCGTGAACTCCGCGCGGACGCCATCGTCCTCGGTGATGAACCGGAGCCGGAGCCCGATGGGATTCTTTTGTCCGCAGGCGAAGCACCCGCTGCCATCACGCATCCGGTTCTCCTCCCCCCTTCTCGAGGGCCGCGTAGAGGGATTCCAGCGTGGCCGTCAGGGTTTCGTACCGCTGGACGGTTTCCCGGGCGCGCGCGGCATCGCGGTACAACTCCGGATCGCCCATCAGCCGGCTCAGGTCGCCCAACTCGCGTTCCAGGATCGCAATCTGGGCCATGATTTCATCCGCGGTCTGGACCGGACCGGCTCCGGGGCCCGCGCGGCGCGGAGAAGCCGCTCCCGGTGTGGAGGCCGTTCCGCGCGAGGAACCGCGCGAGCCGGCGGCAGGGGAAGGACGGGCCGGCCCCCGGGGGGCTGGACGGGGCCTCTCCCCGGCCGCGTGGCCTGCGACAGGAGGAGCAGCGTGGGCGCCCGGGCCGGCGGGGACCGCGGGCGGCCTGCCCGCAAACGCCTCTCGATATTGGTGATACGGCCCCGAGTAGAACCGGACGCCCCCGTCCTCGAGGATGAGCAGCCTTCCGCCCACCCGGTCGAGGAAGTAGCGATCGTGGGAGACCAAGAGGATGGCTCCGGGGAACGCGCCGAGCGCTCCTTCCAGCGTCTCCAGCGTCGCGAGGTCCAGGTGCGTGGTCGGCTCGTCGAGGAGCAGCACGTCGGGCCGGTCGAGCACGAGTTTGACGAGGGCCACCCGGCGCCGCGCGCCGCCGCTCAGTTCGGCGATCTTCTTGTAGACGTCGTCGCCGGAGAACAGGAAGCGCCCGAGCAGCGTCCGCACCTGCGCCGGCGTCACCGGCCGGTCGCCCAGCACTTCATCCAGCACCGTCCGCCCAAGGTCCAGCGTCTCCTCGGAGTGTTGGGCGAAATACCCGATCCGCATCCCCGGCGCCGGCTCTACCCGGCCCGACGTCGGGGCCTCCACACCGGCGATGATCCGGAGGAGCGTCGTCTTCCCCGCCCCGTTTGGACCGATCAGGCCGATCTTCTCGCCCCGTTCGACCTCCAGCGTCACCCCGCGGAGCACCTCCAGATCGTCAAACCGTTTGGTCACGTCCTTGAGCCGGAGGACGATTTGAGGATTGCGGCGCGGCGCCTCCAGACGGATCGCCGCGGTCCGCTGGGTGCGAGGCGCCGCGATGGGCTGGATCTTGGCGAGCCGCTTCTCCCGCGACTTCGCCTGGCGGCTCTTCTGGCCCGCGTGATACTTGCGGATGTAGGCCTTGAGGCCCTCGATCTCCTCCTGCTGGCGGACAAAAGCCTCCTGCTGCCGCGCCCGGCGCCCCGCCCGCTCGGTGATGTAATAGGAATAGTTGCCTGGGTACTCCTCCAGCCGCCCGTCCTCGAGTTCCAGCGTCCGGGTGGTGACGGCGTCGAGCAGGAACCGGTCATGGCTGACCAGCACCATGGCCCCGGAGAACTGCGTGAGAAAGGCCTCCAGCCACTCCTGGCCGTCGAGGTCGAGGTGGTTCGTCGGCTCGTCGAGCAGGAGCAGATCGGGGGCCGAGAGGAGAATCCGCGCCAGCGCGGCCCGGGAACGCTGCCCACCGCTCATCGAGGCGAGCGGTTGGTGGAACTGCTCTTCCCGGAACTCCAATCCGCTGAGCACGCGCTGGACCTCGGCCTCGAATGTGAACCCTCCTTGGGCCTCGAACTGGTCGCGCACGCGGCCGTACTCCTCGAGCGTGCCCGAGAGCCGGCTGTCGTCGCCGTGCACTTCGGGCGCGGCGAGCGCGGCCTCGAGGTCGGCCAGACGCCGTTCCATCGCCGCGAGGGTGGCAAAGGGCGCCACGGCCTCATCCCAGAGTGTGCGGGACTCATCGACCGCCGGATCTTGTGGAAGATAGCCGATCACCGCCCCTGAGGAAACGGTCCGGGCCCCCTGGTCCGGGGCTTCCAGCCCCGCCAGAAGCCGCAGCAGCGTCGTCTTCCCGACGCCATTTCGGCCGATCAGGGCCACCTTTTCCCCCGGCTCGAGGGCCAGGGAGGCATCGGTCAGCACAGGGGTAGCCCCGTAAGACTTGGTCAGGTGGGCAATCAGAAGGAGAGGCATGATAAGCGCGGGCGACGAGGTCTAGTCAGGCCCGCCCGAGTGTACTTAATACAGTGTAAGGGTGTCAAGGCTACCACGACACGCCGGCACGGCCCCCGGGGGGGAGGCTGAAGCGGAAGAACGGCACCGCCCTGGAGGCTCCGAACGATAGGAGGGATCGCCAGGGTGGCGCCAGAAAGACACGCCGGGATGAAGTGGGGGGTTGCGGGGGGCGTTCTCCTCCTTGCGGCCGTGCTTGCAGGGTATCCATGCCCGAGCGCGGCCGCGGTTCCGCCTTCGGGTTGGGCCGTGATCGTCGAGCACAACGCGTTCAACGGCCGCTACTCCGACCTCCCGGTCGCGTACATCAACTCGACGCGCATGCTGACGCTTCTCCTCCTCCGAGGGTGGCCGTCCGACCACATCCTGCTCGCCCGCGACAACCTCGATCCCAGGCTCCTGCGGCACGCGGCCGGATGGCTGGCCGCCCGCGTTCACGCCGGGGACACCGCCCTCCTGTATGTCGCCGGCGAGTACCGGTTCTTCGATCGCGATCTGAGCTGGGAGGCGATGCTTCCTGAACTCTGGAAGCGCCTCCCGACCTCCCGGCGGGTGCTGATCGCCGAAACATGTCACGCGGAGCGCCTCACCGCCGCCGTCCGCGGGATCCCGGGGGTCGCGCTCCCCGCCGTCGGCGGCGAGGAGTTGGACTGGTGGGGGCTGCATGAGGGCGACCACCTCATCCGGGGAGGATCCTTTACCTACTTCCTCACACAGGCGCTTGGCGCACAGCCGAGGACCGGCCCTCTTGACTTCGGCGCCGCGTTCCCCGAGGCCGTCGCGAGGACCCAGTCCTATTTCAGGACGGTCATCTCGACCACTCCCGGCGCGCTCGAGGCGTACCATGCCCGGGGGCAGTATCCAGAGCGCCTGGCCCGCTTCCCGAACCCGCACCTGAGCACCAACAGCGCCCCCGACGAGGTCATCGCCCAAGCCACGCTCGTCCCGTAACCGGACCGCCGCCGCGAGGTCACGAGCGCCCGCGGCGCCGCCTACGGCTTGTGCTCCCGGCCCCACTCCATCCGGGTCTCGCGCAAGAGATCGACCGCGTGGCGGAGCACCGGCAAGATCACTTCCATCCACTCGCGGACGCCTCGGGGGCTGCCGGGGAGATTCACGATCAACGTGCGGCCGCGGATGCCCGCGACGGCGCGCGAGAGCATCGACAGCGGCGACGACGATGCCGTGGCCAGCCGCGCCGCCTCGGGAATGCCGGGCACCTGCCGCTCGATCACGCGCAGGGTCGCCTCCGGGGTCACGTCCTTGGGCGCCACCCCACTCCCCCCGGTGGTCAGCACCAGGTGGACCCGCAGCGTGTCGGCCATGTCCGCCAGCGTCTTCGCGATCATCTCGAGGTCGTCGGGCACCACCACGTGCGCCACGACATCGCCCCCTTCGGCGGCCAGCAGCTGCGTGAGATACTGCCCGCTCTCGTTCTTGCCCTGGCCGCGGCTGACGCTCTCGCTGGCCGTCAGGACGCCGCAGCGCACGCCCCGCAGCCGCTTGTCCTCGCTCACCGCCGGCGCCGCCCCCCTGCCCTCCCCCGCGCTCGTCCACCGGTGCCCCGCCGTCCCGCGGGCTCGGGCCGCACGTACGTCCCGGACTTGCCCCCGGACTTGCGCATGAGCCGGAGATTCTCGATGCGCATCCCGCGCTCGGCGGCCTTCAGCATGTCGTAGACCGTCAGCCCGGCCGCGGCGACCGCAACGAGCGCCTCCATCTCCGCCCCGGTGCGGCCGACCGTCCGCACCCGCGCCTCGATCCGCACCCGCGACGCGCCGGGATCGGCGGCGAGGTCGACGGCGATCCCGGTCAGCGGGATGGGGTGACAGAGCGGGATCAGTTCCCACGTCCGCTTGGCCGCGGCGATGGCGGCCACCTGGGCGACCTGCAGGACGTCGCCCTTGCGCGCCGACCCCTCGGTGACGAGCCTGAGCGTGGCGGGCTCCATCACGACCTCGCCCCGGGCCACGGCCTCCCGCACGGTCTCGCGCTTGCCGCCGACATCCACCATCCGCGCGCGGCCGTGCCGGTCCAGGTGGGTCAGCAGCCGGCCGGCGTTCCGTGGGCGGCGCGGGGCGCGCGCCCCGGCGCGCGCGCCGCCCGCGGCGGATTTCCCCCGCCGATCAGTGGACACGCTTCTCGTACCCGCGCCAGTAGGGCTCCCGCAGTTCGTGCTTCATGATCTTGCCGGTCCCGGTCTTGGGAAGGCTCTCCCGAAACTCGATCGAGCTCGGCAGCTTGAACCCCGCCAGGTGCCGCCGGCAGTGGCCCACGATCTCTTCGGCGGTCGCCCGCTGCCCCGGCTTGAGGACGATGAGCGCTTTGGGGGTCTCCCCCCACCGCTCGTCCGGCACCGCGATCACGGTGCACTCGAAGACCGCGGGATGGGCGGCGATGATCTTCTCGACCTCGACGGAGGAGATGTTCTCCCCGCCGCTGATGATGATGTCTTTCTTGCGGTCGACGATCGTCACGTAGCCCTCCGCATCGACAACCGCCATATCCCCGGTGTGAAACCAGCCGTCGCGGATGGCCTGAGCGGTCCCTTCGGGGTCCCGGTAATAGCCCTCCATCACGACGTTGCTCCTCGCCACGATCTCGCCCACGGTCGCCCCGTCCGGCGGCACCTCGCGCCCCTCGCCGTCGACCACCCGCATGTCGACCCCGACGACCTCGAATCCGGTCGTGGAGCGGCGCCGCAGGTCGTCGTCGGCGGTCCCGCCGAGGTGGGCCTTGGGGAGCGCTTTCGAGAGAAGCGGCGCGGTCTCGGTCAGCCCGTAGCCGACGACGCACAGGCACCCCAGCTTCTCCTCCATCGCCCGGATGAGGCTCGGGGAGGCCGGCGCGCCCCCGCTGACGGCCCGGCGCAGGCTCGTGAGGTCGAAGGTCCCGATCGTCGGCTCGTTGACCAGCATGGTGTAGATCGACGGGACCCCCAGCAGGACCGTGATGCGCTCGCGCTCGACCAGCCGGAGGATGTCCTGGGCGACGACCTTGCGCAGCATCACGTGCGTCCCCCCCACCGCCGTCAGGACCTGCGGGGTGCCCCAGCCGTTGACGTGGAACAGGGGCACGACGTGCAGGACCCGGTCCGCGTCCGACATCCGCATCGTCACGCTGAAGTACAGCGCGTGCAGCGCCAGACTGCGGTGGGTGAGCGCCACCCCCTTCGGCCGCCCGGTCGTGCCGCTGGTGTAGAACAGTTCGCAGATCGCGTTTTCGTCCACCGCAGAGATCTCCGGTCCCGGCTCGGGGCTGGCCCGGGCCAGCAGCGTCTCGTAGGCATGGGCCTCGGGGTCCTCTCCCTCCAGGATCACCAGGTGCCGGAGCCGCGGGGCGCGGGGGCGCACGCGGTCGACGAGATCCTGGAAGTCACGATGGTAAACGAGCACCGCCGCCCCGGAATGCTCCAGCACGTAGGCGATTTCGTCGGCGCTCAGGCGGATGTTGATCGGGGTCAGCACGCAGCCGGCCTGCAGGACCCCGTAGTAGGCTTCGAGCAGATGGTGGGTGTTGTAGGTGATGAACGCCACCCGGTCGCCCGCAGCCACGTCGAGGGCGCGGAGGGCGCCGGCGAGCCTGTCGGCGCGCTCGCCGAACTCCCGGTAGGTAAAGCGCCGCTCCCCGTCGACGACGCCGATCTTATCGCCGAAGTTCCGCACCGCCCGCCGTTTGTAGTCGAGCGGAGTCAGGGGAACGAACATCGCGCATCCCTCCCGGCCGGCACCGCGGCTACGGCTCGAACAACTCGACGTCCACCTCGGCGCCCTCCTCGAGCCCATCCTGTCCGAGGGGCACCACGATCACGCCGTCGGCCCGGGTCATCGTCGTGATGACCCCGGACTTGCCGAGCTGCGGCAGCGCCCACAGGTCGCCGTCCCGCTCTTCCAGGGACACGCGGACGTGGTCCTCGCGACCGCCCGCCGGCGGCACGCGGCGTCCCAGCCGGGCCCGAACGGTCCTGCCGAACCCCCGCGGCGCCGTCCGCCCGGCGAGCCCGCGGAGCAGATCGCGGACGAACACGTCGAAGATCACCAGGCCGCTGACCGTATGCCCGGGCAGCCCGATGATCGGCGTGCCGTCGACGAGCCCGAGGATCGTCGGCTTCCCCGGTTTGATGCTCACCCCGTGCACCACGACCCCCGGGGTCCCCATCGTGTTGATCGCCCAGGCCACCGCGTCCTTCGCCCCGACCGAGCTTCCACCGCTGACGAGCACGAGGTCCGCGGCCGCGCGGGCCGACCGCAGGGTCCGCAGGAGCACTTCCCGATCGTCGGGGATGATCCCGTACACCTCAGGGACCCCTCCCTCCTGCTCCACGCGCGCCGAGAGCGTGTAGGTATTGATGTCGCGCACCTCGCCGGGGCCGGGGCGGCGATCGGGCGGGATGATCTCGTCGCCGGTGGCGAGCACCGCCACGCGGGGGCGGAGGTACACTTCGACGTCGACGACGCCGATGCCGGCGAGCAGCCCCACATCTTGCGGCCGGAGGCGCGCGCCCCGGCGCAGGACGGCCTCCCCGCGCTTCACGTCCTCCGCCCGGCGGAGCACGTTCTCGCCGGGTGCGACCCGGCGCTTCGCCTGAACGGTCGTGGCGCCGTGGGCCTCGACCTGCTCGAGCATGATGATGGCGTCGGCCCCCCGCGGCACCATGCCCCCCGTGGGGATCCGGGCCGCCTCGCCCGCGCCGACCGCGAAGGGCGGCGGCGAGCCCATCTGCACCTCGCCGACGATCGTCAGGGACGCGGGGCGCCGCTCGGACGCGTCCGCGGTGTCCGCGGCGCGCACCGCGTACCCGTCCACCGTGGCCTTGTCGAACTCGGGCAGGTCTTCCGCGGCGACGACATCGCGGGCCAGGACCCGGCGGTGGGCGTGGCGCAGCGACACCCGCTCGGTTCCCCGAGGCCGTGGGGTGTAGACTCGGGCGAAGCGGGCGTGGGCTTCCGCAGGCGTGACGGGGGTGAGAAACTCGGGCATGTCGTCCCTTAGTATAGCATCCGTCCCGGCGGCCGCCCCCCGCCGCCTAGTCACCTAGCGGATCAGCCCCAACCCGCGGCCGACCCGTCCGAAGACCTCCAGGGCCCGGGAGAGATCGTCCCGCGTGTGCCCCGCCGTCACGATCGTCCGCACGCGGGCCTTCCCGCGGGGCACCGTGGGGTAGGCGATGCCGAGCGCGAACACGCCTTCCTCGAAGAGGCTGTCGGAGAACCGCATCGCCTGCGCCTCGTCCCCGACCATGACCGGCGTGATCGGCGTCTCGCTCTGCCCCGTGTCGTATCCCAGGTCTCGCAGGCCGGCCTTGAAGAAGCGGGTGTTCTCCCACAGCCGGTCGATCAGCGCCGGCTCCGCTTCGATGAGGTCGAGCGCCGCGATCGCGGTCGCGGCGACCGAGGGCGGATGGGACGTGCTGAACAGCAGCGGCCGGGCCCGGTTCATCAGGTACTCTACGAGCCGCCCGCTGCCGGCGACGTAGCCGCCGAGACAGGCCCACGCTTTGCTGAGCGTGCCGACCTGGATGTCCACCATGCCGTGCAGGTGGAAGTGCTCGACGGTCCCCCGGCCGCCCGCGCCCACCACGCCGCTGGCGTGGGCATCGTCCACCATCATGATCGCGCCGAACTCGCGCGCGAGCGACGCCAGGTCGGCGAGCCGCGCGAGATCGCCGTCCATGCTGAACACGCCGTCGGTGATCACGAGCACGCGCCGCGCAGTGCGGGACGCCTCCAGGCACCGCCGCGCCGCGGCGATATCCTTGTGCGGAAAGACCTTCCGCTCCGCGCCGCTGAGCCGGCAGCCGTCGATGATGCTGGCGTGGTTCAGCTCGTCGCTGACGACGACGTCTTCCTTGCCGAGGATCGCGGCAACGGTGCCGGCGTTCGCGGTGAAGCCGGATTGGAAGAGCAGCGCCGCCTCGGTGCGCTTGAACGCCGCCAGGCGCATCTCCAGCGCCTGATGGATCGTCATGTTGCCCGCGATCGTCCGCACCGCCCCCGAGCCCACCCCGTACTCGTCGATCGCCCGTCGCGCGGCCTCCTTGAGCCGGGGGTGGGACGCCAGCCCGAGGTAGTTGTTCGAGCAGAGATTGACGACGCGCCGGCCGTCGTACACGCACACCGGAGCCTGCTCGCCCTGCAGTTCCCGCGGCCAGCGGAACAGTCCGCGCTCGCGGAGCTCTGCGATCTCATCATCGAGAAACGCCAGCGGGTCGCTCATGGGCCGCCTCTCCCGGACGGGGCGTGATCTGCCGGAGGCCCCGGCGTGAGTCCGGGGCGCCCGTTCCGGCACCCGGACCAGTTCGCCCCGCCGGATCGGCGTCTCCTCCGTCGCTGCGCCGCCGGCCGGCCCGGCACAGGAGCCCGGCCGCGGCGGGAGGGACCGGCCAATCCATAGCGGCCCCCTTGGTGTATAAGGGGGGTGGAGCAGTTCATGTGCATCACCACGGTCACCGGAACCTGACGATGCCGAGCGAGCGCCCGCGATGGGGCTGGCGGCGAGAGGCGCGCGGGGCGCGCTCCGGCCCCGAGCATGCTTACGGCGCCGACCGGGATGCTCTGGAGGCGAGCGACGAGGAACTGATGCAGCGTCTGGCCGCCGGAGGGCAGGAGGCGCTCGGACCTCTCTACAGCCGCTACGCGGCCCGGATCTTCTCCATGGCGTCCCATACACTGGATCGCGCCGCCGCGGAGGAGATCGTCCAGGACGTCTTCCTCTCAGTGTGGCGCAACGCGGGAACGTTCGCTCCCGACCGGGGCGCCTTTCGCCCGTGGGTGTTCCAGATCGCCCACTACCGGATCCTCAACGAGCTCCGGCACAAGAGCAGGCAGCCGCAAATCGAGCCGGATCCGGAGGGCCTGCGCACGGCGGGGCTGCCGGATCCGGCTCCCCATCCCGATGAGGCGGCCGGGCTCGAAGAGGAACGGGCGGCCGTCCGCAAGGCCCTGAACGCCCTCCCGCCGGCGCAGCGGGAGGCGCTGAATCTCGCCTTCTTCGAAGACCTGACCCACGAGCAAGTGGCGGCGAAGCTCCAGGTCCCGCTCGGCACGACCAAGACCCGCATCCGGACCGGCCTCCAGCGGCTGCGGGTCAGCCTCTCGCCGGTCGCGGCGGCCCTGATGGTCGCGGCGATCGGCCTGGGCGGGCTGGGGCTGCGCTACGTTGCCGACCAGCGCGAGCGCGCGCTGGATGCGCGCGCGCTCGCGCTCCTCACGTCGAGCGAGACCGTGGCCATCCGGCTGACCGCCGCGCCGGGCGTGCCGGCCGAGGTCCACGCCGTCTACCGCGGCCAGGCCGGCATGACCGTTGCCGTGCTCACGCTCGACCGGTTCCCGCCGGCGCCGGCAGGCCAGACGTACCAGGCCTGGGTCCGGCACGGCGAGCAGTGGACATCGCTCGGGACCGTCCGTCCCGATGCGCGCGGCAACGGCCGGCTGATCGTTGAAGGTCCGGAACTGGCCGTGCCGCCCGACGCGATCGAGGTCACGCGCGAGCCGTCAGGCGGGAGCCCGGTTCCGAGCGGGCCGGTCGTGGTCGGCGCGCCGCCGGCGCGATAGGCCGGCGGCGGGGGAACAACTCGCAGCCTCAGGGGGCGCGGGCCAAGCGAGGCTCAGGCGCCGTCGTCCACGGTCAGGATCACCTTTCCGCACTCCCCGGACTCCATCAGGGCGAACGCCTCCGCGAACCGCGCCACCGGCAGCCGGTGGGTGATCACCGGCCGGATGTCCATGCCGGACGCGAGCAGCGCGGTCGCCTGCTCCCACGTGTCCCACATCCGCCGGCCGAAGATCCCCTGCAGGCGCGCGCCCTTGAAGATCACTTCGTTGGAGAGATCGAGCTCCACGGGCCGCGAGGGAAGGCCGAGCAGCGCGGCCGCTCCCCCGTTGCGGAGGGCGGCGAGCCCGGTGTGGACGCCCTGCGCGTTGCCGGAGAACTCCAGCAGCACGTCCGCGCCCGACGCATCGGTGCGGCCGCGGACCACCCGGGGCACGTCCTCGGTCCGGGCGTCCAGCACCAGGTCGGGGCCGAGACGCTCGGCCAGCGCCAGACGGTAGCGGTTCACATCCACCGCGATGATCTGCGCCGCGCCCGCCCGCCTCGCCACCAGGATGGCGCACAGACCGATGGGACCGCAGCCCATGACGAGCACCGAGCGTCCCGCGAGGTCGGTCGAAAGGGCGGTGTGCACCGCGTTGCCCAGAGGATCCATCACGGCCGCGACCTCGACCGGGGTCGCAGGCGGCATCTTCCGCGCGTTCTGCGCGGGCAGGACCACGAAGTCGGTAAACGCCCCGTCGCGGTCCACGCCGATGATCTGGAGCCGCTCGCAGATGTGCGGCTCACCCCGGCGGCAGGCCCCGCAGCGGCCGCAGTTGACGTGGCATTCGCCGGACACGAAGTCGCCGGGCGCCACGCCGTGCGCGCCCGGCCCGATCTCGGCCACGGTGCCGCAAAATTCGTGGCCGATGATCACCGGCGGATGGAGGCGGGACGCCGCCCAGGGATCCCATCTCCAGATGTGGAGGTCGGTGCCGCAGATGCCGCCGGCCCGCACACGGACGAGGACCTGGCCGGGGCCGGGCTGGGGGATCGGCACCGAGCGGATCTCGAGGCCGGGACCGGCTGCGGGCTTGACCAGCGCCCGCATCGTGCCGACGCGCATCTACCCGGTCGCCGTTCCTTCTGCGCCCACACCGAGCAACAGGTGATTAACCCTCTCCGAGCAGTTCCATGAACCGGATGACCGTCTCGATCCCGCGGTAGAAGTTCGGCAGGTGGAACTTCTCGTTCGGCGAGTGCAGGTTGTCGTCGGGCAGGCCGAAGCCCATGAGCACCGGCGGCGCCTGGAGGACGTTCATGAACTCCGCCGCGACGGGGACGGTGCCCCCCTCGCGCATGAAGACCGGCGGCCGGCCAAAGACCTCCTGGAGCGCGCGGGCCGCGTGCCGGAGCGCGGGGGCGTCGGGGGAGAGCGCGAGCGGAGCCCCCGAGCCGAGCTGCCGGACCTCGACGCGGAACCCCGGAGGGGTGAGGCGCTGCACCTTCCGGGTGAAGGCGCGCAGCACCGCCTGCGGCCGCTGGTCCGTGACCAGCCGCATGCTGATCTTCGCGGTCGCCCGCGCGGGGATGACGGTCTTGGCCCCCGGGCCCGTATACCCGCCGGCGATTCCGTGGACCTCCAGCGTGGGACGCGCCCAGCGGCGCTCGAGAATGCCGTACCCCTCTTCGCCCGGCGCGGCCTCGACCCCCAGGCCCTCGAGGTACCCCTCGTCACGAAACCCCAGCTGGGTCCAGGAGCTCCGCTCCGCCTCGCTGGGCGGCTGCACCGGAGCATAGTACCGGGGGATGGTCACGCGGGACTTGCGGTCCTTGAGGCCCGCGATGATGCGCGCCAGTCCCTCGAGCGGGTTGGGGGCGGCTCCGCCGAAGATGCCCGAGTGCAGGTCGCGGTTGGCGCCGTGGAGCTCCACCTCGGTGTACACCATCCCGCGGAGCGCGGTGACCAGCGCCGGCCGCTCGGCGGCGAAGAAGGACCCGTCGCAGATCAGCGAGACGTCCGCCCGCAGCTGCTGCCGGTGCTTCTTGATGAAGGGAATCATCCGCGGGCTGCCGATCTCTTCCTCGCCCTCGATGAAGAACTTCACGTTGAGCGGCAGCCGGCCGGCGGCTTTCAGGAGCGACTCGACGGCGAAGACCTGGATCAGCAGCTGCCCCTTGTCG
>VBAK01000199.1:1307-4840 GCA_005882275.1 Candidatus Segetimicrobium genomatis | reverse complement strand
CTGGATCTCATCGAGCCGGAGGATGTGATAGCCGAACTGGGTCTTCACCGGCCCTTTGATCTCGCCGACCTTCATGCCGAAGAGCGCATCCGCAAACGGCGCGACGAAGGCCGAGCGCTCCGCCCAGCCGAGGTCGCCGCCGTTCTTCGCGGACCCCGGGTCCTGGGAGTACTGCTTGGCGAGCTCGCCGAAGTCTTTCCCCGCCTTCGCCTCGGCGAGCACTTTCTCCGCCTGTGCGAGCGCTGCAGCGTCGTCCTTGCCCGTGATGAGAATGTGGCGCGCGTGGCGCTTCTCGGGCACCTCGAGGCGCCCCTTGGCCTTCTCGTAGGCCGCGCGCAGGTCCGCATCGCTGGCCGTCACCTGCGCCTCGAGCGCAGCCAGCGAGAGCTGCGCATACTCGAGGTGCGCGGACTCCGGGGTCATGTACTCCGCCTGGTGAGCCTTGTAGTAGGTCTGCACGGCGGCATCGTCGACGCCGGCGGCGGACTTGAAGCGCTCCACCGGCAGCACGAGGTAGCGCACCTCGCGCTCCTGCCCCTCGAGCTCGGCGAGCCGCGCGCGCTCAGCAGGCGTGAGAAATTCCGAGGCGCGGATGCCGCCCTCGAGCTGGGCGCGCCGCGCCTGGGTGCGCAGGTCCCTCTCGTAGTCGGCGAGCGAGATGCCGGCCTGGGCGAGCACGCCTTTGGCGGCCTCCGGGGAAAACTGGCCGCCGACCTGGAAGGCCGGCTCCTGTTGCACCGCCTCGCGCAGCGCCTCGGTGCTCACCCGGTAGCCGAGACTCTGCGTGCGCTCATCGATCAGCGCCTCGCCGATCATGCCCTCGAGCATCTGGTCCTGGAAGCGCTTGCGGAGCTCCGGGGGAATCTCCATTCCTCCGAGTCGCTGCTGCCACTGAGTCTGCTGGCGCACCCAGCGGTTGTGCGCCTCTTCGAGCGAGATCTTGGCGCCGTTCGCCTCGGCGGCATAGTCGGACCCACCGAAGTTCAGGTTCACGATGCCGTAGGCGCCCCAGGCGGCGAACACGAGCGCCAGCGCCCCGAGCACCAGGTACGCGAGCCACTTCTGGCCCTTCAGGGCGTCTCCGATTCTCTGCAGCATCTTTGAGAGTCGCTGATCCGGACGTTATAAAACCCTCATGGTATCAAAGCTCCAACCGACGGGTGCTTCCCTGAGGCCGCCGGATACGCACCCTTGCTTCAGTTGCTTCAGTGTGATAACTATATGCCGTGACGGAACCGCGCGATCCGACCCTCGATGGGCTTCTCGACCTCGACGGGCAAGTTCTCGTGGTGGACCCGGAGGGCGGCTACTGGGTCCGGTTCATCGTGACGCGGGTGCCGGCGTCGCCGGAGAAGCCACACGGCATCGACTACTCGCTCACGCTGCACGGCCCGGATGGCGAGCGGTTGGTCGGCTTCGACAACGCCCATCCCGTGGCGCGACAGAAGCGTGGCGAGCCGCAGGACCATCGCCACCGCGTGCGGACGGTCAGAGCCTATGCGTATCGGGACGCGGCAACCTTGCTGGCCGACTTCTGGGCGGCGGTGGACGCGGTGTTGCGCGAGAGAGGAGTGATCCTATGACCACTTTGAAAGTCGGCATCGCCAGCTATGAAGAAATGAAGGCGCGCACCATGGCCGTGGCGCGTGGCGAGCGGCGCGTTGCGCCGAGTGAGCCCAAGGTCTGGTTCACCTCGACGGAGTCCTTCGCCAAGGTGTTGTCGGCCGGCAATCGCGAACTGCTGCGCGTCATCGCCGAGAAGGCGCCCGGCTCGCTCGAGGAACTGGCGCGCATCACCGGCAAGGCGAAGTCCAATCTGTCGCGCACCTTGAGGACGATGGAAGGCTACGGCCTGGTCCGCCTCGAACGCGGTGATCGCGGGCGGATCACGCCCAAGGTGATGCATGACCGCGTGGAGCTGGACCTGCCGCTCACTCTCTCACGGAAGGCAAGCTGAGCCATGACCACTTGGACGCGAGCAGGCCGCACGGACGACGCCGGTCTGGAATTACCCTTAGAATCCACAACTTACTGATTTGTCATCCTTCCACACCGATCCCCTTGAATCCGGATTGGGCGCTGGATTGGGTCACTGGAAATCAATTCCCGGAAGGTACCGTGGCTACAATCCTTACCTCGAAAAGCAAGGAATCATCGATGGCATCCGCCACCCTCAACAGCAAGGGCCAAGTCACCCTCCCGAAGAGCGTCCGGGAGCGATTGGGCATCGAGGCCGGCGATCGGCTCGAGTTCATCGAGTCGGGGCAAGGCTTCCTCGTTGTCGCAGCCATTCGCGACATCCGGTCCCTCAAAGGAATCGTCGGACGACCGAAGAAGCCAGTGACTGTCGAAGACATGAACAGTGCCATCGAAAAGATGGGCCGAACGCCGTGATCGGCCTGGATACGAACGCCGTCATCCGCTATCTCACACAGGACGATCGGAAGCAGTCGCCGATCGAACGGCCGCTGCGACATCGAGAATGCTGGCGGAGCGGACGGGATTCGAACCCGCGACCCCCGGCGTGACAGGCCGGTATTCTAACCAGCTGAACTACCGCTCCGAATTGGGGGGCGAATGCTAGCGGATGCATGAATAAGGCGACAAGCGGTTTTCGTTCCCGGGTTGCGAGGCGGCAGGCCCGGGGGGACGGAGCGCCGGCCGGCCGGCCCGGGCGCGGCCCGCTGGCACAGCGAGGGCGGCGCGCAACTCGACCCGAAGCGGGCAGCGGTCCGCCGCAGATCCCGCCTGAACTGGCGGTGAATAAGTCAACCGATGCGCAGCTCCTGCGCTCAGGGACTGTAGGCCGGCCACGCGGCAGGTGAGTTACGTCGTCGCCAAGCTAAGACAGCTCGCGCCGACCGCGGCCTCAGGCACAATGAGGCGGATCCAACCTTAAGGATGACGCGGATGAAACTGACGGGCGCCCTGCTCTCTTCGATCGTTCTCACCGCAGCGCTGGCCACACCCGCCTTCGCGGCCCTCGGCGAGGATGGCACCACCGTCCAGGCGGATGTCGCCCGGATGAAGGGGGTGCTGCGGATTACTTCGAGCGCGGCATTCACAGTGCACGAGATCACAACAGAGTCCGGCGTTGTGGTGCGCGAGTACGTCTCGCCGGACGACAAAGTGTTCGCCGTGAGCTGGCGTGGCCCACTGATCCCGGATCTGCGTCAGATGCTGGGAGGGTACTACGGGCAGTTTCAGCAGGCCGCAAATGCGCCGCACCTCGGCGGCCACAGGCACCTGACGATCCGGGAGCCCGGGCTCGTGGTGCAGTCGAGCGGCCGCATGCGGGCGTTCTTCGGTCGCGCCTGGGCTCCGGACCTGGTGCCGCAGAACTTCTCCGTTGACGACATCAAGTGATTTCAAAGGAACACCCGTGCGCAAGTTCGTTGCTCTAGCGTTCATCCAACTGGGGTTCCTGGCCGCGTGCGGCGGTGGCGGCTACCGCGCTGCCACCATCATTGTCCCGCCTCCCTCGCAGAATATCGCCACCCCGGGGCCGCCCAACGTCGAAACGCTCGCGGTCG
>VBAK01000199.1:0-1282 GCA_005882275.1 Candidatus Segetimicrobium genomatis | reverse complement strand
CAAGGTCTGCGTGCCCGGCAGCACGACCTCCTGCAAGACCATCGATCACATCGAGGTCGACACCGGCTCGGTCGGGCTGCGCATCCTGTCGTCAGTGCTCACCACCGCTCCCGCCATCACGCTGCCTCCACACACAGACGGCACGAACCCGCTGGCCGAATGCCTGCGGTTCGCCGACGGCGACGCCTGGGGCCCGCTCGCCGTCGCTGACATCCAGCTGCCGGTCTCCGGTGAATCAGCCACCAGTGTCAACGTTCAGGTCATCGGTGATCCGGCGTACACGGCCCTGCCGACCGATTGCATGACCAATCCGGAGAATACGGTGGCCAAATTCGGCGCCAACGGAATTCTAGGCGTCGGCCCGTTTGCCCAGGACTGTGGCAGCGCCTGCGTCGGAGGGATCCCCTCGACCGGGGCGGTCTATTACAGCTGCCCCTCGCCGAGCAGCTGCGCCAGCGCACCTCTCAGCACGCTCCTCCAACAGCTCCAGAACCCGGTAAGCCTGTTCGCCACCGACAACAACGGCGTGATCGTCGAGCTGCCGGCGGTCGGCGGCGCGGGGGCTGCCACCGTCACCGGGGTACTGGTATTCGGCATCGGCACTCAAAGCAACAACGCGCTCGGGAGCGCGACGGTGCTGCAGGGAAATACGTTCTCCGGCCTGATCACAGCGACCTACAAGGGCACCGCCTACAGCGACGGCTTTATCGACAGCGGCTCGAACGGCAACTTCTTCACCGACAGCTCGCTGCCGACGAACTGCACGGCGGGCACTCAATGGTACTGCCCGACCTCGACCGTGAATGAAACCGTCAGTCTCCAGGGAACGAACTCCACGATGCTCACCGCCAACTTCAGCGTCGCCAGCGCCGATGCGCTGTTTGCGAACACGACCTACACCGCCTTCAGCAACCTCGGCGGCACGAACCCGGACGCGATGGGTTTCGACCTTGGGTTGCCGTTCTACTACGGTCGTAACATCTATACCGCCATCGAGAACGCCAGCGTCGGCGGGAATACTGGGCCTTTCTTCGCGTACTAACCCGCGCGCGGCGGCATGACGGGCTGGCTCGACGAGGGATTCGCCGTCGAGCGAGCTTAGGGCGCCGCTACGCTCGGCTACAGGCGCATTTCCGCGGTGATCGCGCAACCAGCGCGCGTGGCATCATAGTGGGGATGAGCCCCCTGCAGAAGCTGACCGCGGCGGTGATTGCGGTACTGCTCATCGCCGCCGCCTACGGCGTGTGGGTCACCGAACCCTCGGCGACGGCACCGGCTCGCG